>NZ_JBSFTS010000015.1:0-149887 GCF_053591375.1 Streptomyces sp. NPDC003034 | reverse complement strand
GCACCGACCTGTCCGCCCACACCCCCGAGTACCTCACCTCCGTCGCCGCCGAACTCAACGGCCGCCCACGCAAAACGCTCGGCTGGGAAACCCCAACCGAGCGCCTGCATAAACTACTCGCAGCTTGATCAAACCAACCACGTGTTGCAACGACCGCTAGAAACCGCCCACGGTCGTCCCGCCCCTTCGGCGTGGCTCCCGCGCTGCGGCACGGCAGCAGCGCACGGCAGCAGCAGCGGCTCAGGCCTTCCGCTCCCGGGCGGCAGCGGCAGCGGCAGCGGCGTCCCTCGCCTCCCACTCCGCGATCACATCGATCGGCGGCGGCGCCTTCGCCAGGAACACCCACGTGAGGTACACCGCCAGCACCATCGGCGGCAGCTTCAGCGCGATCAGGACCCAGCCCAGCTGCGTCGCGTCACCCCACCAGTACAGCGGGAAGAGGATCGCGTACTTGGCGAGGAAGATGATCCCCCACGCCAGGCTGGCCTTGGTGTACGCCTTCTTGCGCCCCGGGTTGCGCGTGCGCCAGGACAGGTTCTCCTTGAACACCGGGCCCAGGATCACGCCCAGCAGCGGAAAGCCCACCAGCGCGGAGAGCGTGAAGGCGGCGCCCAGGCAGACGCCGTAGATCATGCCCGGCAGGTAGAAGCCCTTCGCGCTGCCGGTGAAGAGGGCGAAGGCCACGCCCACGCCGACGCCGAAGACACCGCTGAACGCGTGCTTGACCGTGTCCTTGCGCAGCAGCCGCACGATCACCAGCAGGACCGCGACCGCGCCCGCCGCGATGGCGGACATCTTCACGTCCCGGTTGACCGTGTAGATCATGACGAAGAGCAGTCCGGGGAGCATCGTCTCCACGGTGCCGCGGACGCCCCCGAAGGCGTCGAAGAGCGCGGCCTGCGTCACCGCCTTCTGATCGGCGGCGGCGCCTGCGGACTCTGGGGTGGTCGGTTTGTCGAGTGACGTCACCGGTTAGTGCTCCTGTCCGAGCGGTCGGAGTTCGTACTTCGGGTTGAAGAGCACCCGACGGCCGTGGCTCAGCGAGATGCGTCCGGAAGCGATCATGCGGCGGCCGGGCTCGATTCCCACGATCGAGCGACGCCCGAGCCAGACGACGTCCAGTGCGGCCGAGCCGTCGAACAGCTCCGCCTCCAGGGCGGGGACTCCCGCCCGCGGTCGCAGGGTGACGGTACGCAGGGTGCCCGTCACCTTGACTATCTGGCGGTCGTGGCAGTCGCATATCCGCGTACAGCCCGCGGCTTCGCTGTCCTCCTGCAGCTCCGCGGAGTGCAGCTCCTCCTGCGAGGTGGACAGCCGCTCGATCATCCGGCGGAACCTGCCTGCCTGCCGGGCCGGCTTCGCGGGCTTCTCGGAACGCGGTTCAGCACTCATACCGAAAGCGTACCGGCGCGCAGGCTACCTCTCGAAGCGGTATCCCATGCCCGGTTCGGTGATGAAGTGCCGCGGGTGCGAGGGGTCGGCCTCCAGCTTGCGGCGCAGCTGCGCCATGTAGACCCGCAGATAGTTCGTCTCGGTGCCGTAGGAAGGTCCCCAGACCTCCTGGAGCAGCTGCTTCTGGCTGACCAGCTTGCCGCCGTTGCGCACCAGCACCTCCAGCAGGTGCCACTCGGTGGGCGTGAGGCGTACGTCGCGCCCCGCGCGCACCGCCTTCTTCGCGGCCAGGTCCACCGTGAAGCCTTCGGTCTCCACGAGCACCTCGCCGTCGCCCGCGCCGGCGGACGGCTCGGCCCGCCGGACGGCGGCGCGCAGCCGGGCCAGCAGCTCGTCCATGCCGAAGGGCTTGGTGACGTAGTCATCGGCGCCCGCGTCCAGGGCCTCGACCTTCTCGTCGGAGCTGTGCCGGGCGGAGAGGACCAGGATCGGTACGCGGGTCCAGCCGCGCAGGCCCCTGATCACCTCGACGCCGTCCATGTCCGGCAGCCCGAGGTCGAGTACGACGACGTCGGGGTGGCGGGCGGCCGCGAGTTCCAGGGCGCCGGCGCCGTCGGCCGCGGCGTCGACCTCGTACCTGCGGGCCTTCAGATTGATGACGAGGGCCCGGACGATCTGAGGCTCGTCGTCCACCACGAGCACCCGGGTCATCGAGGTCCTGCTTCCTGTCGCTTCCTGCCGCGTCGCATGCGCTCATTCTCGGGGACGTCCGCGCTGCTCAGGGACCGATGGGGGCGGTGCGGCCCATCCCTGACGCTTTCCTGACGCCCTGCACGCCTTCCTGGCGTACTCCGCGAAGGCCGAAGGCCGGTGGGCAGCACCTCCGAAGGGGTACGGCCCACCGGCCGAAAACAGCTCGTCCGCCCGGGATCAGCGGACTTCGGTGATCTCCGGGCCGCGCTCCAGCTGGCCCATGCCGCCGCCGAAGCGGGAGCCTTCCTGCTCCTCGGTCGTCTGCACGCCGTCCGGCACCATCTGGGCGTCGTTCGGCAGCTTCAGGACGATCGGATCGCGGGGGGCCATCGGGCCGTCGCCGCGCACGACGACGGTGTCCCTAAAGATCTGCTCCAGCACACCCGCCGACTCGGGGCGCACCGCGCCCTGGCCGGAGATGACACCGCGCAGGAACCAGCGCGGACCGTCGACGCCGACGAAGCGGACCAGCTGGGCGCCGGTCTGCCCGTCCGGAAGCGGTACGGGCACCTGCGCGCGCAGTTCCCAGCCGAGCGGGCCCTCGACCTCGTCGATGATGCCGCCCTGCTGGGTGATGCCCGTGGCGATCTCGTCGCGGACCTCGCCCCAGATGCCTTCCTTCTTGGGCGCGGCGAAAGCCTGCAGCTGTACGGCGCTGTCGCCCAGGACGACGGTCGCGGCCACGATCGCGTCACCGGCGACCTCTACGCGCAGCTCCATGCCCTCGACGCCGGGTACGAGGATGCCGCCCAGGTCGACCCGGCCGTCCGCCGGGTTGCCGAGCACCTCGGACACGTCCCAGGGGCCGTCGGGCCGCGGTGCCGGGGGCAGGTTCGTGCGACGCGGCTGAGCGCCGCCGTCCTGCTCGTCGGCGTCGCGCCGCTCGCCGGCGCCCGGCGCGGACGCGCGGTCCGCGACCTGCTCGGCCGCGCCGCCGTCCCTGGCGGAGTCGTTCTTCTTGCGACGTCCGAACACGTCACTGTCCTTCCCGGTCGGTTACGACCGAAGCGTAGCCATTCCCACCCTGCTGACCAGCGCCGGATCCGGCCACGGCCGCATGACCGCCGGTGGAGCCGAAACCCCCCTCGGCCCGGGCCGAGCCGGGAAGTTCCGCGACCTCGTGGAAGCGCACCTTCTCGACCCGCTGGACAACCAGCTGGGCAATGCGGTCGAAACGCTCGAACCGGACGCTCTCGCGAGGGTCGAGATTGACCACGATCACCTTGATCTCTCCACGGTACCCGGCATCCACCGTCCCCGGGGCATTCACGAGCGCGAGCCCGCACCGTGCGGCCAGCCCCGAACGCGGGTGTACGAAGGCCGCGTACCCGTCCGGCAGGGCGATCGACACGCCCGTGGGCAGTACGGCGCGCTCGCCGGGCGCGAGCTCCGCGGCCCGGGTCGTCACCAGGTCGCAGCCCGCGTCGCCGGGGTGACCGTAGGCGGGGAGGGGCACTTCGGGGTCGACGCGGCGGATGAGCACGTCGACCGGTGCGTGGTCGTTCTGGGACATCAGGGGTTCACCTCGAAGGCGCGTGCGCGCCTGACCTGGTCCGGGTCGGCCATCGCCGCCCGGATCTCCTGGGGTCGTCCGTTGTCGATGAAGTGGTCGACCTTCACCTCTATGAAGAGGGCGTCGGCGCGCAGGGCGACGGGGCCCCGCGGGCCGCCTATCCGGCCGACCGCGGTGCAGTAGATCTTCCGTCCGGCGACGGCGGTGACCTCGGCCGTCAGGTGCAGCACGGAGTCCACGGGTACGGGCCGGACGAAGTCGGTCTCCAGCCGCCCCGTGACCGCGATGACGCGCAGCAGCCAGTTCAGGGATCCGAGCGTCTCGTCGAGCGCGGTGGCCAGGACGCCGCCGTGCGCGAGGCCGGGGGCACCCTGGTGGGCGGCCTTGACGGTGAACTCGGCCGTGATGCTCACGCCCTCGCCCGCCCGGGCCTCCAGGTGGAGTCCGTGCGGCTGGCCCTGGCCGCAGCCGAAGCAGTACTCGTAGTGCGCACCGAGGAGTTCGCCGGGCGCCGGGGCGTCCGGGTGCCGCACCGGCGGCGCAGCATCGGCCGGCGGCGTCAACGCTGTGTTTCGTCCACTCACAGCCGCAGACCTTACCCGCGCGGCTACCCACCGGTCGCCTCGTGGCAGGCTTGGCGCCATGCAGCTCTCCCCCGCGCACCACGACGAACGCCTGACCGCCCCGCGCTCCTGGTGGGCCATCGCCGCCCTGATCGGTCTGGCGTGCGCGCTGATGCTGCTGCCGCTGGGGACGCTGCCGCTGCTGGCCGGGCTGGTCGGGGGCACCGCGCTGGCCGGCCTGGTGGTCAGTTCGTACGGCTCCGCGCGCGTGCGCGTGGTCAACGGGGCGCTCGCGGCCGGGGACGCGCGGATCCCGGTGTCTGCCCTGGGAGAGCCGGAGATCCTGGACGCCGAGGAGTCGCGCGCCTGGCGCACGCACAAGGCCGACACCCGCGCCTTCATGCTGATGCGCAGCTACGTCCCGACGGCGGTGCGGATCGAGGTCACCGATCCGGCCGATCCGACCCCGTACGTCTACGTGTCCACCCGCGAGCCGCAGGCCTTGGTCTCGGCGATCCGCGCGGCGAAGAGCCGGCCCGCGAGCGGCCGTCCCACGGGCCAGGCCGGCGGTTAGCCCCCGCCCAGCACCCGCCTAGCACCCGGCTAGCCCTTGTCGGGACCCTCCAGTGCGGCCCTGGTGACCTCGGGAAGGGGCTGGGAGGGCTGTTCCAGGGGCGGCAGCGCCTCCAGTGCCTCCCAGGGCACCGCGCGGCCGCGCAGGTCGCCCCGCACCTTCTCGGCGAGTTTCCGCGTATCGCGGCGGTTCATGACCGCTCCGACGGCCGCGCCCACCATGAAGGGCATGAGGTTGGGCAGATTGCGGACCATGCGCTTCATGATCTGCTGGCGCAGTTCGCGCTTCATGTGACCGCCGAGCGCCGCGTTGAGCGTGGTCGGCTTCGTCAGGTCGACGCCGCGCTCCTCCGTCCATGCGGTGAGGTAGGCGAGGCTGCGCTCTTTGAGGCCGCCGGGCGGCCGCACGCCGTAGACCTCGTGGAGTTCGGCGACGAGCTTGAGCTCGATGGCCGCCACGCCGGTGATCTCAGCCGCGAGCTCCGCCGGCATCGCGGGCGGGACGGGCATCATGGCGGCCGCGCCGATGCCCGCGCCGACGGCCGATGTGGCGTTGGCGGCGCCCGAGATCAGCTTGTCGGCAAGCTGATCGGGGCCGAGGCCCGGGAACTGCGCGCGCAGGGTCGCGAGGTCCCGAACCGGAACGCGGGGGGCGTTCTCGATGATCCGCTCGGTGATGTAGAGGGCGGCGGCCCTGGCACTTTCGCCGCCCTTGCGCACACCGTTCCTGACGGCGTGGAGCCGACGGGTTCCGGACCGCCGCCGGGTCTTCTCGTCGGCCTCCGCGCCCGACGGCACCGCGACCGCGGCGCCGGAGGGCACAGGCGTCCCGGAGGCGGGGTCGCCGGGGGTTCCAGGACCCGTTGCCGGGCCCTTGGTCCCCGCCTGCGCCTCCGCCTGATCACCACGCTTACGGAAGCGACGCTTCCGAAAGGGTGTCGAGCCAGCCACGGCCGAGGCCTCTCAGTCGCAGTCGCGACAGATCGGCTGACCGTTCTTCTCGCGCGCCAGCTGACTGCGGTGGTGCACCAGGAAGCAGCTCATGCAGGTGAACTCGTCCGCCTGCTTGGGCAGGACCCGGACGGCCAGCTCCTCATTGGAGAGGTCCGCACCGGGAAGCTCCATGCCTTCCGCCGCGTCGAAGTCATCCACGTCGACGGACGAGGACGACTTCTCATTGCGTCGAGCCTTCAGCTCTTCAATGCTGTCGTTGTCGACGTCGTCATCGGTCTTGCGCGGGGTGTCGTAGTCCGTTGCCATTGTTCACTCTCCCCCTCTGGGTGTTAGCGGTGTCTCAGCGCACGTAACGCGCGAGAGGCCGGACTTGTGCCCGACCTGAGGCGGAGATTTTGCCTCACATCAAGGTCTGTTACTCAATCGACACCCAGCCGCACACCTGGAGCAGCGAGTGGCTGGGATGACGACCGGGACCGTACACGGTCCTGGGGCCGTCTTGCACAAACGCCACCCCGTGTATTTCCCGCCATTATGGGCGCCGGAAACCCGGACTTCCCGGGCTTTCCGGGACCCGAGGGATCACTGAACGCACATGGTCGGACACTGGGCATTGTGATCGATCGCACAGGGCACGGTGCCTTCATAGGGCAAACATTCAGCCAGTAGCGAACATGGGGTGGCGGTCTCACACAGGAAGAGTGACACGCATCACGAGGCCACCGCCCTCGCGCGGCATCGCCTGGATCCGTCCGCCGTGTGCGCGCGCCACGGAGCGCGCGATGGAGAGGCCGAGCCCGACCCCCTTGTCGCTGCCCGTTCGCTCCGTACGCAGCCGCCTGAAGGGCTCGAAGAGGTTCTCCACCTCGTACGCGGGAACGACGGGACCCGTGTTCGACACCAGGAGGACCGCCTGGCCGTGCTGGACCTCGGTCGTGACCTCGACCCAGCCGCCTTCCGGCACGTTGTACCGGACGGCGTTCTGCACGAGGTTGAGGGCGATCCGTTCCAGCAGCACGCCACTGCCCTGGACGACGGCCGGGGAGCGTTCGCCGCGGATCTCCACGCCCTTGGCCTCCGCCTCGGCGCGCACCTGGTCGATGGCGCGCGAGGCCACCTCCGCCAGGTCCACGGGCTTGCGCTCGATGATCTGGTTGTCGCTGCGGGCCAGCAGCAGCAGGCCTTCCACCAGCTGTTCGCTGCGCTCGTTGGTGGCCAGCAGGGTCTTGCCGAGCTGCTGGAGCTCCACCGGAGCGCCCGGATCGGAAAGGTGCACCTCCAGGAGCGTCCGGTTGATCGCGAGCGGTGTCCGCAGCTCGTGCGAGGCGTTCGCGACGAACCTCTGCTGGGCCGTGAAGGCCCGCTCCAGCCGGTCGAGCATCTCGTCGAAGGTGTCGGCGAGCTCCTTGAGCTCGTCGTCCGGTCCGTCCAGCTCGATCCGCCGGGTCAGGTCGGAGCCGACCACCCGGCGTGCGGTACGGGTGATCTTGCCGAGCGGCGAGAGGACGCGGCCGGCCATGGCGTAGCCGAAGGCGAAGGCGATGATGCTCAGTCCCAGCAGGGCCATCAGCGACCGGCTCAGCAGATCGTCCAGGGCGTGCCTGCGCTGTTCGAGGACGCACTGGCTGATCGCGGCGTTGAAGTCGTCGTGGGAGACGATGCCGACCACGCCGGGGCAGGTGCTGCTGGAAACCTTGACGTCCTGGCCCCCGACGATCTTGAACGGAAGGGCGTTGCCCTCACGCAGGGCCTGCGCCGCCAGCAGGTAGATGATCGACAGCAGCAGGATGCCCGCGATCAGGAACATCCCGCCGTACAGCAGGGTGAGGCGTATGCGGATGGTGGGCCGCAGCCAGGGGAAGGGCCCCTCGGGCTGGCGCGGGTCCCACGTGGGTTTCGGGGGCGCCGCTGGTGGGGCGGGGGTGGTCGCCATCGGGTCAGATCCGGTATCCGGAACCGGGCACGGTCACGATGACCGGCGGTTCACCGAGTTTGCGGCGCAGGGTCATCACGGTCACCCGCACCACGTTGGTGAAGGGGTCGGTGTTCTCGTCCCAGGCCTTCTCCAGCAGCTGCTCGGCGGAGACGACGGTTCCCTCGCTGCGCATGAGCACCTCCAGCACCGCGAACTCCTTCGGCGCCAGCTGCACCTCCCTGCCCTCGCGGAAGACCTCGCGCCGGTTCGGGTCCAGCTTGATCCCGGCCCGCTCCAGTACGGGCGGCAGGGCGACTGTGGTCCTGCGCCCGAGCGCCCGTACGCGGGCGGTCAGCTCGGTGAAGGCGAAGGGCTTGGGCAGATAGTCGTCCGCCCCGAGCTCCAGTCCCTCCACCCGGTCGCTCACGTCACCGGAGGCGGTCAGCATCAGGACGCGCGTCGGCATGCCGAGCTCGACGATCTTCCGGCAGACGTCGTCGCCGTGTACGAGCGGAAGGTCCCGGTCGAGCACGACCACGTCGTAGTCGTTCACCCCGACACGCTCCAGGGCCGCGGCGCCGTCGTACACGACGTCCACGGCCATGGCCTCCCGGCGCAGGCCGGTGGCCACCGCATCGGCGAGCAGCTGCTCGTCCTCGACGACGAGTACGCGCACGTCGTTTCCTTCCTTCGAGCCCAGAAGGGCACACGTGTATGGCGTCGTCCATCCTGCCCGTTTCAGCCGTAAACCGGCTGTAAGGCGCCGCTCGCAGGGGGCGAGCGGGGCGGAAGTGAGGATTCACCGCCCTGGCGAGGTTTCTGGGCCCAGAGTGCCGGGGAGGACGAGATCACACCCCATCCACTCCCTGACGGCGGACTTCCACCTGCCGCCGCCGACCCACGAAGAGGGGGCGAACCCACCATGGACGCATTCACCGCGGGTCTCCTGCAGCGCATCAGGACCACGCAGTCGGACCTCATGCAGGCGCGCGAAGCGGGCGACGACTTCCTCGCGGAAGTGGAACAGGCGGAGCTGGAAGACCTTCAGCGCCTCGCCGCCGAGCACGGCGTTCCGCTCTCCGTCCCGGCCTGCTGACCCGTCACCTCGGGAAACCCGGCCTTCGGCACCTCGGCTCCGTCGAACCCTCGCACACCGGACCCCGGCCGGCCCCATGGGCGACCGGGGTTCCGTCATGTCGAGGGCCCGTTGCCGGGCTGCGGCCTCAGTCGTGCCAGGCGCCGGCCTCCTCCAGCAGCGGCTGGAGGGAGGCGAAGACGGCCGGGGTGGCCGCCAGGGTCAGTTCGCCCGAAGCGGGGAGTCCCGGGCGCCCGCCGGTCACCGCGCCGGCTTCCCGGGCGATGAGCTCGCCCGCCGCCAGGTCCCACGGGTTCAGCCCCCGCTCGTAGTAGCCGTCCAGCCGCCCCGCGGCCACGTCGCACAGGTCCAGGGCCGCGGACCCGCCCCGCCGGATGTCCCGCACCCGCGGGATGATCCGAAGCGCCACCTCCGCCTGGCGGGCCCGGCGGGTCTGGACGTACGCGAAGCCCGTCCCGACCAGTGCCTGGTCCAGCGGCGCCGCCCCCCGGCAGGCCAGCCGCGTCCCGCCCGACCAGGCACCGCCGCCGAGCACCGCGTGGTACGTCTCACCGCGCATCGGCGCCGCCACGACCCCCACCACGGTCTCGCCCCGGTACTCGGCCGCGATGGACACGCCCCAGCTCGGCAGCCCGTAGAGGTAGTTCACCGTGCCGTCCAGCGGGTCGACGACCCACCGCACCCCGCTGGTCCCGGGGCTGTCCGCGCCCTCCTCGCCCAGCAGCCCGTCCTCGGGCCGCCGCTCGGCGAGGACGGCGGTGATCAGCTTCTCCGCCGCGATGTCCATCTCGGTCACCACGTCGATCGGGCTGCTCTTGGTCGCCGCCACCCCCAGGTCGGCCGGCCGGCCGTCGCGCAGCAGAGCCCCGGCCTGCCGGGCGGCGTCCAGGCCGACGTCCAGCAGTTCCGCCTTCAGCTCTTCAGAGATCACGTTCCCACTCCCTACGCGTACGGACTGTCCGCGCCCGCGGCCGCCGACCGGGGCGCCCGCGCCGGGCAGCAGCCCACCGCGCACCGGTCGTGGCTCGCGCCCAGCCGCCCCAGGGCGCACCGCTCCACGTGCTCGCCGCGTTCGGCCGCGGCACGCTCCAGCACGAGGTCCCGTACGGCCGCGGCGAACCGCGGATCGGCCCCGACCGTCGCCGACCGCGCGACCGGCAGTCCGAGCTCCGCCGCCTTCGCCGTGGCCTCCGTGTCGAGGTCGTAGAGGACCTCCATGTGGTCGGAGACGAAGCCGATCGGGACCATCACGGCCGCCGGGGCTCCGGCCGCGTGCAGCGCCTCCAGGTGGTCGCAGACGTCCGGTTCCAGCCAGGGGATGTGCGGGGCGCCGCTGCGCGACTGGTAGACCAGCTCCCAGGGCAGGTCGCTGCCCGTCTGCGCCCGTACCGCCTCCGCGATGAGCCCGGCCACGTCCAGGTGCTGCTTGACGTACGCCCCGCCCGCGCCGCCCGTCGTGTGCTCCTCCAGCGGACCGGAGGTGTCCGCGGCCGCGGTCGGGATGGAGTGCGTGGTGAAGACGAGGTGCGCGCCCGCCCGGACCTCGGCCGGCAGCGATTCCAGCGAGGCGAGCACCCCGTCGGTCATCGGCCGCACGAAGCCGGGGTGGTTGAAGTAGTGGCGCAGTTTGTCGACCTTCGGCAGCTCCACCCCCTCTTCGGCGAGGGTGGCCAGCGCGTCGGCGAGGTTCTCGCGGTACTGGCGGCAGCCCGAGTACGAGGCGTAGGCGCTGGTGGCGAGCACCGCGATCCGGCGGCGCCCGTCGGCGGCCATCTCCCGCATCACGTCGGTCAGGTACGGGGCCCAGTTCCGGTTGCCCCAGTAGACCGGCAGGTCCAGCCCGTGCTCGGCGAAGTCCTTGCGCAGCGCGTCCAGCAGGTGCCGGTTCTGCCCGTTGATCGGGCTGACCCCGCCGAAGCCGAAGTAGTGCTGCCCGACCTCCTTGAGCCGCTCGCGCGGGATGCCGCGCCCACGCGTGACGTTCTCCAGGAACGGCACGACGTCGTCGGGTCCCTCGGGGCCGCCGAAGGAGAGCAGCAGCAGGGCGTCGTACGGGGCTGCGGGCCCGCCCGGGGGCGGGAGGAGCTGGTCTGACATGCGTCGAATCCTGCCACTGCTCGCCCGCGGGCGGGAACCGCCCCGGCCCGACCAGGAGCTGCGCCGAAGGTAAGGTGACCCTAACTTCACTGTCTGGAATTCCCGTGCGGGTGCCTCGTCGGCGGTCGTAACCTGTACGGGCCGATGACGTCCCTTACGGAGATCCCTTGCCCAGTCCCTACCGCGCGCTCTTCGCGGCCCCCGGAACCAAGGGGTTCAGCGCCGCCGGCCTCATAGGCCGCTTGCCGCTCTCCATGGTCGGTGTCGGCATCCTCACGATGATCTCCGAGCTCACCGGCCGCTACGCGATGGCGAGCGCCCTCACCGGCACGCTCGCCCTGGCGGCCGCCGTCATCGGCCCCCAGGTGTCCCGGCTGGTGGACCAGTACGGCCAGCGCCGGGTCCTGCGCCCCGCCACGCTCATCTCGGTGGGGGCGGTCGCCGGACTGCTGCTTGCCGCCGCGAACGGTCTGCCGGACTGGACCCTCTTCGTGTGCGCGGCGATCGCGGGCTGCGTGCCCAGCGTCGGCTCGATGATCCGGGCCCGGTGGACGATGATCTACCAGGACTCCTCGCGCGAGCTGCATACCGCCTACTCCTTCGAGTCGGTGGTGGACGAGGTCTGCTTCATCTTCGGACCGATCATCGCCATCGGGCTGTCGACCACCTGGTTCCCCGAGGCCGGTCCGCTCATCGCCGCCGTCTGCCTGCTCGTCGGCGTATGGCTGCTCACCGCACAGCGGTCCACCGAGCCCGAGCCGCATCCGCGCCACGCGCACACGGACCGCACCTCCGCCCTGCGCTCCCCCGGCCTGCAGGTGCTGACCGCCACCTTCGTCGCGACGGGGGCCATCTTCGGCTCCATCGACGTGGCCACCCTGGCCTTCGCCGAGGAGCAGGGCCACAAGGCCTCCGCCAGCTTCATCCTGGCCGTCTGGGCGCTCGGATCCTGCCTCGCGGGCATCGTCTTCGGCCTGCTGCACCTCAAGGGCCGGACGGAAGTCAGGTGGGTTCTGGGCGTGTCCGCCATGGCCGTGAGTATGATCCCCCTCCTACTGGCCGGGAGCCTCCCGTTTCTGGCCGTGGCGCTCTTCGTCTCGGGCCTCGCCATCGCTCCCACGATGATCACCACGATGGCCCTGATCGAGGCGCACGTACCCCGCGCGAAGCTGACCGAGGGCATGACGTGGATCAGCACCGGTCTCGCGGTCGGCGTAGCGGCCGGCTCGTCCGTGACCGGCCTGGTCATCGATGCCGCCGGCGCGCAGCGCGGGTACGTCGTCTCCATCGCGGCGGGTGCGGCCGCGGCGGCGGTGGCGTTCGCGGGTTACCGCCGGCTGACGAGGCCGGCGCAAGGGGAGGAGCCAGCTACCGATGGGGACGGCGACAGCAGGGAAGTCCGGGCCGGCAAGGACGGCATGGCGTAACTGGGCGGGCAATGTCACCGCCACACCCGCCCGAGTGGTGACCCCGGCCTCGGTCGGGGAGCTTCAGCAGGCAGTCCGCCGGGCCGCCGAGGACGGCATGCGGGTGAAGGCGGTCGGCACCGGCCACTCCTTCACCGCGGCCGCCGCCACGGACGGGGTCCTCATACGTCCGCAGGCACTGAGCGGGATCCGCGGGATCGACCGGGCCGCCGGGACCGTGACGGTGGCGGCGGGCACGGTCCTGAAGGACTTCAACCGGGCCCTGGCCCGCCAGGCGCTCTCGCTCACCAACATGGGCGACATCATGGAGCAGACGGTCTCCGGGGCGACCAGCACGGGCACCCACGGCACCGGCCGCGACTCGGCCTCCCTCTCCACCCAAATCCGCGCCCTGGACCTGGTCACCGCCGACGGCCGGCTGCTGACCTGCTCGGAGAAGGAGAATCCGGAGGTCTTCGCGGCCGCCCGGCTCGGCCTCGGCGCGCTCGGTATCGTCACCTCGCTCACCTTCGCCGTCGAGCCGGTCTTCTTCCTGACCGCCCGTGAGGAGCCGATGGGCTTCGACCGGGTGACGGCCGAATTCGACCAGCACGTCGCGGAGAACGAGCACTTCGAGTTCTACTGGTTCCCGCACACCGGGAACTGCACCACCAAGCGCAACAACCGCAGCCAGGGCCCGGCCGCCCCGCCCGGCCCGGTAAGCGCCTGGATCGAGGACGAGCTGCTCTCCAACGGCGTCTTCCGGGCCGTCAACGCGCTGGGCCGGGCCGTTCCCGCCACCATCCCCGGCATCGCGCGCATCGCCAGCCGCGCCCTTTCGGCCCGCACCTACACGGACATCCCGTACAAGGTGTTCACCAGTCCGCGCCGGGTGCGGTTCGTGGAGATGGAGTACGCCCTCCCCCGCGAGCGGGCCGTCGAGGCGCTGAGGGAGCTGAAGGCCGTGGTCGACCGCTCCCGCCTGCGCGTCAGCTTCCCGGTGGAGGTGCGGACGGCTCCGGCCGACGACATCCCGCTCTCGACGGCATCGGGGCGCGAGACGGCGTACATCGCGGTGCACATGTACCGGGGCACGCCGTACCGGTCCTACTTCACGGCGGCCGAACGGATCTTCACCGCGCACGGCGGACGGCCGCACTGGGGCAAGGTGCACACGCGGGACGCCGGGTACCTGGCGGGGGTCTACCCGCGGTTCGGCGAATTCACCGCGCTCCGGGACCGGCTGGATCCGGAGCGGGTCTTCGGCAACGACTACCTGCGGCGCGTCCTGGGCGAATGAGCCGGGGCGGCGCAGCGGCCTCAGGGCGCGCTCCGCTGCTCCGGCCCGGCGCCGGTGGCGCCCCCGGCTCGGGTCGGCCCGTCCGGGTGCGGCGTGGGAGTCGGTGCCGGCGTGGGGGTGTGCTTCGACGGGGACGGGGCGGGAGTCGGGTCCACGGGGGCCGAGCGGCTCGGGTCCGGGGCGGGGCCGCGGTCGCCGGACGGGCTGGAGGAGGGATCGGACGAGGGGTCGGGTGAAGCGCCGGGGCCGGGGCGCTGCCCGGACTGTCCGCCGTTGCCGGACGGGCCGGGCTCTTCGGACTGGCTCGGCTTGCCGCCGCCGCCCTTCTCGTTGGCGGGTTCGCGCCTGTGGTCGGGGGCGGTGGCGGCGCCGCCGGTCAGCAGGGTGCGGCCGTCCGCGCTGACCGAGGTGCCGGCCATCGCCTCGTACGTCCCCAGGCCGCCGATGGCGAGGGCGAAGGCCGCACCGGAGGCCACCGCCGTGCGCTTCCAGCCCCGTACGCGCGTGCCGTGGACGGTGGCCGCGCCGAACTCCCGCGAGGGCTCCGGGGAGCCGGCCTCCTGCGGAACCGGCGCCTGACGGGGCTTCGGCCGGACGGCCGTCTCCCGCAGGTGGTCGCCGGTGCGCCGGAAGAAGTGCTGGATGACGGGCCCGCCTGCGGTGGCGACGACGCTCACGACACCGGCGCCGGCGATCGTCCCGTAGACGCCCAGCTTCGAGGCGAGCAACGCCGCCGCGACGGTGGCGAGGGAACTGCCCGCCACCTGAGCCGCACTCAGGTCGAGCTTCTTCTGCTGCGGTTCGACGTCCCGCGTCGTCTTCTGACCCATCGCCATCCCTGCGCTTCCCGCCTCTTCCGCCTCTCCCGCTTCTCCTCTTCCAGTAGTGAGAGACAGCTGAGCGAAACGGAAAGTTCCATTTCTGGGGTTTCTGTGAAGCAAGACACCCGGAAACGGACGCGGGTGCAGGTGAGGCCCGTCAGAGGGCATGCCAACTGGCGCCGTCCGGGAGAAGTTCGGCGGCGCGGCGGTCCACCCAGGTGGCCCGAATGGAGTACTGTGGCGAGCCCTGGGGCCGTCCTTCCTTACGGATGTCCGGACCCGGGAGAGGGGGCCGGCTGATGGAAAACGGCACTCAAGACCGGTGATGCCGCGGTATTGCACGGGTTCCTGCTGCGCACAGTAATCGTTCGGTCACTGTGCGTGCCCAACAGGTAACCGTGCCATAACGGCGATCAAGGGCGCATGCCCGACACGCCGGTTTAACACGGCAAGGTTGTGGCAGGCTGCACCCGGGCAGGCCACACTCGACTAGCGGAAGCAGCGACGCACGTGACGTCGGCAGGCACCACCCGGGAGGTCCCCATGCCCGAACTGCGTGTCGTGGCCGTCTCAAATGACGGCACACGACTGGTGCTCAAGGCTGGGGACAGCACGGAGTACACGCTTCCGATCGACGAGCGCCTGCGCGCCGCCGTGCGCAACGACCGCGCGCGCCTGAACCAGATCGAGATCGAGGTGGAGAGCCACCTCCGCCCCCGCGACATCCAGGCCCGCATACGGGCCGGTGCCTCCGCGGAGGAGGTCGCTCAGCTCGCCGGCATCCCCGTCGAGCGCGTACGCCGTTTCGAGGGGCCCGTGCTCGCCGAGCGCGCGTTCATGGCCGAGCGGGCGCGCAAGACTCCCGTACGCCGCCCCGGCGAGAACACCGGGCCCCAGCTCGGTGAGGCCGTCCAGGAGCGGCTGACGCTGCGGGGCGCCGAGAAGGAATCCCTCCAGTGGGACTCCTGGCGCCGCGACGACGGCACCTGGGAGGTCCTGCTCGTCTACCGGGTCGCGGGCGAGCCGCACTCGGCGAGCTGGACGTACGATCCTCCGCGCCGTCTGGTCGTGGCCGTGGACGACGAAGCCCGCTCCCTCATCGGCGAGTCGGACGACCTGCCCGCGACGCCCGAGCCGAGCTTCCCCTTCGTGCCGAGGATCGCCCGGCTGCCGCGCGACCGGCCGCTGGACCGCGCCCTGGACCGCCAGTTGGAACGGCCGGTCGCCCCGGCGCCGGATCCGGAAGAGGAACGGGACACCCTGACCAGCCTGCTGGAGGCGGTACCGAGCTTCCGCGGCGACATGGTGGTCCCGGAACGGCCCGAACCGCCCGCGGAGGAGGCCGAGGCGGAGGAGCCGCCGGCCCCGGCCGCTTCGGCGGGCGCCGGTTCGGCGTACGCCGACGTGCTGATGCCGCGCACGGTGGCGGGCCACCGCGACCGCCTGACGGGCACCACCGACCGCCAGGCGGAGGCCGACGGCGTCCGCCCGGGCCGCCGTGCGGCGGTCCCGAGCTGGGACGAAATCGTCTTCGGCACCCGCCGCAAGAAGCAGGAGTAGGCGGGGAGCAAGCAGGCGTCAGCGGAGTACGCCGCACGCGCGGGCAGCTCTCCACGCAAGGCGAGTCCGCATGCCCACCCCGGCTGAGGGGCCGGGGCGGACGGCGCGGCCCCGTTGGCCGGGGCCCGGCCGACGGGCGCGGCGGCTACGGGCGGGCTAGGCGGCGGTTACTGGGGGTCCGGGCCCGCGGCTACCGGGCGGGCGGGGTCCGAGGACCAGTGCGACCAGCTGCCCGCGTAGAGGTCGGCCGGGATGCCCGCCACCTCCAGGGCGAGGACCTGCTGAGCGGCGGAGACGCCCGAGCCGCAGTACACGCCCACCGGCACGTCCTTCGACACCCCGAGGCCCGCGAACCGGGCGCGCAGCGCCTCCGCCGGCAGCAAGCGGCCGTCCGGGCCCACGTTCTCCGTGGTCGGGGCCGATACGGCGCCCGGGATGTGGCCGCCCACGGGATCGATCGGCTCGGCCTCTCCCCGGTATCGCTCCCCCGCGCGCGCGTCCAGGAGGATCCCCGCGCGGGCCCGCGCGGCCGCCCCCTCCGCGTTCAGCACTCCGACCGCGCCCGGAGTTGGCTTGAAATCGCCCTCGGTGGGCGTCACCCTGTCGGCCGTCACCTCACCCCCGGCGGCAGTCCACGCGGTCAGGCCGCCGTCCAGCACCCGCACGTCCGGGTGACCCGTCCAGCGAAGCAGCCACCACGCCCGGGCGGCGGCCCAGCCCTGACCGCCGTCGTACACGACCACCGCCCTGTCCGCCGAGACACCGGCCCGCCGCATCACCGCGCCGAACTCCTGCGGATCGGGCAGCGGGTGCCGCCCGCCCGACCCCGCCGGACCTGCCAGTTCCCGGTCGAGGTCGACGTACACGGCGCCGGGCAGGTGCCCGGCCTCGTAGGCGGGGCGCTGGTCGGGCCCGCCGAGCTGCCAGCGGACGTCCAGCAGCACCGGGGGCCGGGAACCGGCCAGCTCGCGCATGAGTTCGGCAGCGGAGAGAATCGCGGATTTCGCAGTCATGCGGCCATCTTCCTCCGGGCCCGGCGCCCGTATGACAACCCCGTCAACAGCGGGGCGCACCGATCCGGTCATGTGTGTACCCCGCCCCGGTGATACGGCCGGTCGGGGCGCGCCGGGCTCCGCGGAGTGGAACCATCAGCGGCAGCGAGCGGCAGGACCCACAACGGAGGAGACGGCTGACATGACCGAGGCAGCGGAAGCTACACGGCGCCCGTCGGGCACACCGTGCTGGGTAAGCCTGATGGTGCACAGCCTCGGGAACACCGAGGAGTTCTACGCCGACTTGTTCGGCTGGGAGTACGTACCGGGTCCTCATCAGCTCGGGCCGTACGTCCGGGCCGTGCTGGACGGCCACGAGGTGGCCGGCATCGGCGAGATGCCGCCGGACCGTCATCTTCCGGTGGCCTGGACGACGTACCTCGCCACGGACGACGCCGACGCGACGGCCGAATCGATCCGCTCCCGCGGCGGCACGGTCGCGGTGGGCCCGCTGGACGCCGGCGTCGCGGGACGGATGGCGATCTGCTCCGACCCGCTGGGCGCGATCTTCGGGATCTGGCAGGCCCAGAGCCACATGGGCACCCTCGTCCACGGCACGCCGGGCACCCCCGTCTGGAACGAGCTGATCACGCAGGACACGTCGGCGGTCGACAAGTTCTACGAGCATGTTTTCGGCCACGAGGCGCAGACCTACGGCACGGCCGCCGAGGACTTCGACTACGTGACCTTGCTCCTGGAGGGCCGCCCGGTGGCCGCCGTGCACGGGGTCGGCCGTTCGCTGCCGCACGACCGGGGCCCGCACTGGATGGCGTACTTCGAGGTCGAGGACACCGACGCGGCCGCCACCCGGGTCGCCGAGCTCGGCGGGCGCATCGTGGAGGCGCCCCGCGACGGGCTGCGGGGCCGGTGCGCCACGGTCGCCGACCCGGAGGGCGCGGTCTTCACGCTCGTACGGTCACGGCCGGGCGCCTCGGCCGCGCCGGGCGGGGGCGCTGCCTGACGGGGAGTCCGTAAGCGGCCCGCCCCCGGCGCCGGTCTCCCGCCGGGGGCGCGGGCGGGCATGCGGCGCGGGCGGGTGGGGTGGCAGGGGCCGGTCGTGCGCGCGTTGACAGCCGGCGTACCCGTGGGTTCTCATGGGGCGCGTGGCGCGTGGCGCCGGCCAAAGAGCAGTGGGCCGGCCGGCGATCGGGCGACCACCGGTATTTCGAGGGACCACCATGAGTCCACTTCCCGTGCGCCGTACCTGACTCGGCGCGTTCACGCCCGGCGTCGCCGTGCGACGCGCAGGCGCATGTCCGCCGCGCTCGCACATGACCGACGCACGCGCGCATGTCCGCCTCCGTGACCGACCGCTTCGAGCGCGTTGTCACGGCGCGGCATGGCGCCCACCCGATCGGCCCGTCCTCCGGGCCTCCCCTTCCCCGAACAGCGCCGCGTCCTCGCGGATCCTGTTCTGCGCCTTTCATGGAGATCTGACGCATCATGCCCACTGACTTCAACCAATCCGTCATCGAAGAGTTCCGAGCCAACGGAGGGAAGGTCGGCGGCCCCTTCGAAGGCGGCGACCTGCTCCTGCTGACCACGACCGGCGCGAAATCCGGAGAAGCGCGGACCGTTCCCCTCGGGTACGTCCGCCACGGCGATCTGCTGCTGATCGTCGGATCGAACCTCGGAGCCCCCCATCACCCCGACTGGTACCACAACCTGATGGCCCGTCCACTGGTCCGGGTCGAGCTCGGAACCGAGGAGTTCGAGGCGATAGCCGTGCCCGCCGAGGGCGAGCGCCGCGACCGCCTGTTCGCGCACGTCGTGAGCGTGGAGCCGGGTTACGGGGTGTATCAGGAGAGCACCTCGCGCGTACTGCCGGTCGTGGTCCTGGAGTCCGCCGAAGTGGCGGAGGCCGAGGGCGAGGGGCCGGCGGAGGCCGGGACCCTCGCCGACAAGCTGATGGAGGTACACGTCTGGCTGCGGGCCCAACTGGCGCACGTACGCGAGGAGGTGGAGGCGCACTTCGCCGCGCGGGCGGCGCACCGGGGGCCCGGTGAGCCGCCCGCGCCGGGGCTCGGCCTGCAGATACGGCAGCGATGCCTGGCGTTCTGCCAGGCCTTGGAGTTCCACCACACCGGCGAGGACGCGCACGTGTTCCCCGTCATGGAGGCGCGGCATCCGCACCTGGCCGACACCTTCGCACGGTTGCGGGTCGAGCACCGCACGGTCGCCCGTCTGCAGGAGGAACTGAGCGGTTTGCTGGCCGACATCGCGGCCGCGGACCCGGAGCGGTTCCGGGCCGAGCTGGAGCGGATGTCGCACGAACTCACGGCGCACCTGGACTACGAGGAGGAATCCCTCCTTCCGACCCTCGCCCAGATCCCCTTCCCGCCGGGCCCGCAGGCGGCCGGCCCGAGCTGACGCCGGGGCCGAGCCGTTCCGCAACACCCTTCAGGCCTGCCTCGACCAGCGCTGCGATGCCTCCCCACCACACGTCTTGGTGACCAGGCCGCTGCTCATGCCCAGATCGAGACAGCCCCCGCCGTAGTCGCTCCGGAGGCTGCCGCCTGAACCCGTACGCCACAGCCGTCCGCCGTCCTGGGCGCAGTCACCCACGAAGACGGCCTGGCCGAGCCCGTTGGAGTACAGGCACTGGCCGGTCTGCCGATTGACGAGCTTGAAGCTGCCGTCCGGCCTGCCCTGCACGGTCCACTGGGCGGTGGAGTCGGAACAGGAGCCGTGGTCGGAAGCTCCGTAGACCTGGGTGATGCACTTGCCGTTGTTGCCGTTGCGGTAGCGGTGGGTGCCCGAAGCGGGGGGCGTGGTGGCTGCGGGTGTCCCGGCGCCGGAGGGAGTGGAACTGCCGGAACCGCCCGAGGGGCCCGAGCCGTTCTGCGTTCCGGATCCGGTTCCGGTACTGGTGCCGGGGCCGGTGCCCGTACCGGTGCCTGGGACGCTCCCGCCCGCTCCGGCGGCCGGCGGGGCCGGGGGCGCGCCTGCCCCGCCCTGCGCCGTGCCCTTGTCGTCCCCCTGAGCCTGGTCCGCGACCGGCGACTGCACCGGGGACGCCGTACCCGACGGGCTGCCGCCCGGCGTCGACGGCGCCGTATCGGCCGGCGGGACCGGGGCCGAGGGGAAGGGGGTGGCATGGGCCCCGGCTTGCGGTGTTGAGATGTGCGGCAGGTACTGGATCGCCAGTGTCGTACCGCCGGCGACCACGACGACGGGGAGGACGGCGAGGAAGACACGCGTACGGCGGCGGCGGCGTTCCGGCGGCCCGGTTCGCTCCGGACGGGACGCCGCCACAGGCTCGGGCTTCTGCTCGGCGGGTTTCGGTTCCGCGGGCTTCGCTTCGGCGGGCTTCGGCGGTTCCGGGACCGGTTTCGGCTCCGGGCCCAGTGCCGGTTCGGGTACGGGTACAGGTACGGGTACGGGTGCCGGTGCCGGCTTTCCGCCTGCGAGCGGGAGCGTACGTACGTCGATCTCCTGAACATCCCCGGCGAAGGCGGCCCGCTCGGACAGGCGCACCGTGATGGCCTCCGGCCACAGCGGGGTGCTGACCGGGGCGTGCGGCCGGGCGTGTTCGAGGAGCTCCGCGGCCGTGGGGCGGCCCTCGGGGTCCTTGTCGAGACAGGCCGCCACGAGCTCGGCGAGGTCCGGATCCAGCTCCCGCAACGGCTCCAGGTCCGGTTCTTCATGAACGATGCGGTACAGCACGCCGTGCCCCGACTCGTCACCGAAGGGCGGCCGGCCGCACGCCGCGTACGCCAGTACCGAGCCCAGCGCGAACACGTCGGTCGCACCGCTCAACCTCCTTGCGGCGGAGGCTTGTTCCGGCGCCATGTAGGCGGGCGTGCCCACGACCATGCCGGTCCTGGTGAGCTGGCTCTGCTCGGTGGCCCGCGCGACACCGAAGTCGATGAGGGTGAGCCCGTCGAGGGTCAGCATGACGTTGGACGGCTTGAGATCCCGGTGCACCATGTCCAGCGCGTGCACCGTCGCCAGCCCGGCCGCCGCTTCCCTCATCAGCAGCCACAGCGCGGCCGCGGGCAGGGGCCTGCCGTGCAGCTCGACGGCTTCCCGCAGCGTCAGGCCGGGGATGTACGCGGTGGCGAACCACGGGGGCCGTGCAGTCCGGTCGCTGGCGAGCAACGGCGCCGTGGCCGCAGGGGGCAGGCGAGAGAGGTTGTCCAGCTCGTGCCCGAAGCGCCGCAGGAAGTCCTGGTCCTCCCCCACGACAGAGGACAGCAGTTGCTTGACGGCGACGTACCTGCCGTCCAGGACCCCGAGGTACACCCGCCCCATACCCCCGGCACCCAGCCGTCCCGCCACCGGAATCGACCCGATCAGGCGCGGATCGTCGGCCTCCAGCGGCTCGGCCCCGCTGCCCCTCAGCTCTAACACGTCAGCCCCGTTGGAATTGGAATCAGCTTCTAGAAATCTACCGGACATGAAACCAGAGCCCCCCGAGGTCATGTGAGCCGACCCGGTCAGCCTCTCACTGGAGACACCGGGCTTGCTCCACCAGGAATGAACCAGGACTGTCAAGGGACTTGGCCGGAGCTGCACCCGCGCGGAGAGCGGGGCCCGGCACAGCCTGGACCTAGCCTCGCGCCCGGGCTTCGGACTGAGCGCGCCCTCGGGCGTTCACGAAGCCGAGGCCGGCTTGGTCCGGATCACCAGAGCGACGGTCAGGGCTGCGAGCAGCATGCTGCCGGCCACCCACCAGAGGGCGGCGCTGTAACCGGCGAGCAGGTCTTCGGTGAACGACTCGGGCGACGATGACCCGCCGTTCAGGTAGGCCGTGAGGACCCCGCTGAGCAGCGCCCCACCGATCGCTCCGCCCAGGTGCTGGGCGGCGACGACGGTCGTGGCGGCCGCGCCGAAGCGTTGCGGAGCGATGCCGGCGGCGGCCGTGACGAAGACGGGCACGAGGGCGAGGCCCATGCCGAAGCCGGTGAGGAGCATGCCGGGCAGGACCGGGATCACGTACCCGCCGTTGACGTCGAGCCCGCTCAGGAGCAGCAGTCCGCCGGCCGCGATCCCCAGGCCCCCCGAGATCAGGGCGCGGGGCGCGACCCGGCCCGCGCCGAGCCGGGCGATCAGGCGGTACGGGCCGATGCGGGTCGGGTCTTGGGCGATCAGCTGGCCCACGCGAGAAAGATAGTCCAACCACCCGCCAGGGGCGCCCCCGTCAGCCGCATCGCAGTCTCCCTCCCGGGGGTCGTAGTCCGCATGCCGACGGCGAGTGCGTCTTACGAGGCGGCCGCGCCCCCGGCCTTCGAGAACTTCTCCCACTGGGCCGTCACCACGTCCTGCGGCACCCCGCCGAAGTCCTTGGTGTCGAGGATGTCCGACCGGAAGGACAGGGTCACCGCCCCGGCTCGGATCACCGTCAGGTACTTGTAGAGCTTGATGTCCTCCTCCTTCACGTCCTGCACCACGATGCCGTACGCGAGGGCCTCGTCCCCCAGCGCGGGAGCCTCGACCGGCTCCACTGTCAGGACCTTTCCCTCCACGACCCCGCGCTCCTCCGTGTACCCGCCCGCGCACTGCCGGCCGGCCTCGGCCAGGCTCTTCATCGCCGAGGCGGCGCCGCCGTCGCGGTAGGAGCGCAGCAGGATGTCGGTGCCGACGGCCTGCCAGTCGCCGGGCACATTGGTCTTCGTGTAGGCCTGGGCCGTGTGCCCGGCCTTTCCGAGGCTGGTCAACGGCTGACAGGCCGCGGGCTGTGCGTCGTAGATCTCGTTCATGGGCTCGTCCAGGAACGGCTCGGCCGCCTCGTACTGTCCTGCCTTGTCGCCCGGGGCGAGCGCGAAGGCCTTGAGCTGCTCTACGCCTGGCCCTGCGCTGCCGACCGCGCCCGCACCCGCGTCCGTACCCGCGCCGGGGCTTCCGCTCGCGGAGGCGGTGGCCTTGTCCTCCACCGGTGGCTTGCTGCCGCTGCCCCCGCATCCCGCGACACCGGCCAGCGCGACCGTGGCGGCGGCCGCGCGCCACGTCTTCCCGTTCCCCACCCTGTGCAACGTAGTGCCATCCCCTCACGTTCATACCGGAGCCATGATTGTGCGGGCCCCCTCACCGGCTTCGGCGGCCGGGGTCGAGTGGCGAGGAGACGCGACGCGGTGCGGTTCGGTGCGCCGAGGTGCATTCATACCTCTGAGTGAGGTCGGTGCGGTTCAAGGGGGGCGGGAGCGGAGATCTGCCTAGGGTGACTCCCGGGGTCGGAGCGCAGCTCCGACCGGCGCGTCAACTCATGTACGGGAGCTCGTGTGGCGCAGCAGGACACGAGGGCCCTCCGGCTCCGCCTCCGGTACCGCTTCGACCATCTGGTGTCCGGGGGGACGACCGCGCTCATCGGCTGGCTCGCCCTGGCCTGCCTCGCTGTCGTCATTCCGGCGAGTCTGGTCCTCGTCTGGTCCGACCGGGCCGCTCCGGCCACGCTCTCCGGCCGGCTCACCGCCGTGTGGGTCAGCGTCGGTCAGACGTTGAAGATCGGGGGTGCGGTCGGCTCCCCGCTCTACGTACTGGCGTCCGTATCGCTCGCGCTGGTGGCGCTGCTCTTCGTGTCCACCCTGGTCAGTCTGATCACCACGGGCATCAACCGGCGCATCATGTCGCTGCGCCTGGGCCACTCCACCGTGCTGGAGACGCGGCACACCGTCGTACTGGGGTGGTCGGACCAGGTCTTTCCCGTCATCGGAGAGCTGGTGGCCGCCAACGCCAACCAGCGCCGCTCCGCCATCGCGGTACTCGCCCCGCAGGACAAGGTGTGGATGGAGGAGAAGATCTCCACCCGCGTCGGCGACAGTGGCAGGACGCGGATCATCTGCCGCAGCGGGAGCACCCGCGACCCCACCGAGCTGTGCCGGGTCAGCCCGCGCACCGCGAGGGCGGTGCTGGTGCTGCCTCCCACCGGGGACACCGGTGACGCCCACGTGGTGAAGACGCTACTCGCCCTCGACGCAGCCGTCCGCGGGTCCGGGGAGGGGGAAGCGGTGGTGGTCGCCGCCGTCCGTGACTCCCGCAACCACAGGACCGCCAGGCTGGCCGCCGGACCCACGGGACACGTCCTGTGCGTCGACGACATCGTCGCCCGGCTCCTCGTTCAGACAGCCCGGCAGCCCGGTCTCTCCCTCGTCTACTCGGAGTTGCTCGACTTCGAGGGCGACGAGTTCTACCCGATCGCCGCCGAGGACCTCGTGGGGCGCACGTTCGGCGAGGCGCTTTTGTCGTTCGCCACGTCCTCGGCGGTCGGCCTGCTGCACGCCGACGGGAGCGTCACGCTCAATCCGGAACCGGGCGCGGCGATCGGACCGGCCGACCGGATCATCGTCATCTCCCAGGACGACCACACGGCCGTGCGGGCGGACGTGGCCTCCCAGGTCGACGAGGACGCCATCGTGACGGCCGGCCCCAGGACCGCCAAGGCCGAACGCCTCCTGCTGCTCGGCTGGAACCGCCGCGCCCCGCTCGTCATCGAGCAGCTCGGCCAGTACGTGAGCCCGGGAACCACCCTGGACGTCGTGGCGCTCGGCGAGTATGCGGCCGTCCGCGGCGCCCGCGCCGTCGCGGCCGTGCGGTCCCGCCTCGCAGTCTCCTTCCACGACGGGGACATCACCGACCCGCTCGCCCTGGCCAAGCTGGACGTGCCCTCGTACGACAGCGTCATCGTGATCGGTGAGACGGAGCCCGCGGCCTCGGCTTCCGACGCACCCGCCGTCGCCCTCGATCCGGTGACGGAGCCCGAGGTGCGGGCGGACGACAGGACGCTGGTCACCCTGCTGCACCTGCGCGCCATCGGGGACGCCGCGCGGCGGGAACTCACGCTCACCACCGAGATGTCCCACGACGGCAACCGGCTGCTCGCGCCCGCCCGGGACGGCGCCGACTTCATCGTGAGCGGCAAGCTGATCAGCCTTCTGATGACGCAGATCTCGGAGAGCCCGTATCTCGCCGCGGTCTTCGAGGAGTTGTTCAAGGCGGACGGCCACGAGTTCCACCTCAAGCCGGCCGCGGACTACGTCCGGGCCGGTCATGAGGTCTCGTTCGCCACCGCCGTCGAGTCGGCGCGGCGGCGCCGGGAGTGCGTGGTCGGCTACCGGCTGCGCGCGCGGAGCGCCACGGGCCCCGACTACGGTGTACGGATCAATCCCGACAAGCGGCAGCGGGTCCGGTTCTGCGAGGAGGACTGGCTGATCCTGCTCGCCGAGAGCTGACGGCACCACCTGGGGCGGCCCTACGCCGTGTGCACTTCCAGGGCGGTCCGCACCGCAGATTCCAGGGCTCCCTCGATCCACGCGGGCTTGATGGAGGTGTGGCAGCCGGCGAAGTGCAGGTTGCCCTCGGCCCTGCGGACGTGGGGGAAGAGCTCGGTGTGCTGGCCGGGCAGCAGCACCGAGGCCTCACCGTAAGCGTAGGGATCGCGCATCCAGGACTGGGTGCGGCCGACGCCGGTGTAGAAGACCTCGATGCGCTGCCCGAACACCTCCTGGACGCCGGCGAGGGCGCGCGGGTAGCGCTCCTCGTCGTCCAGGGAGTCCCACTTCAGGGCGTCGTCCGACCAGCTGTAGGAGGCCAGGAGGACGCCGCCGGCACTGCCTGCGACGGGGTAGGAGGGCTGGAACATGAAGCGGTTGGGATTGTCGGTGGCCGAGCCTCCGCCGATGAGGCCGGCCGCCTCGGGCTGGTCCCGGGTGACCACACGGCTGGCGGCGTAGTGGGCGCGCTGCCCCGTGGAGATGTGGCCCTCGGGCACGGAGGAGTGGGCACCCAGCAGGGTTCCGGTCGCCGGGGTCTGGCCGTTCTGGTACTGCCGGTACAGGCCGGGCTGCACGGTTTCGAGCTCACGCTTCCACTCGGCCTCGTCGAACTCCCACCAGCGGCGGCTGAATTCGAGCAGCACCTTGGTGGCGGCGTCGTAGTGCAGTTCGGTGACCGCGCGTCGCTTGCCGTAGGAGAGCGCGGGGCTGATGGGGATGTGGCGCAGTCCGGAGAAGGGGACGGTGATGATCGCGGTGTCGGCGGTGAAGGTCTCGCGCCGCACGGGGCTGCCGCCGCGGCCCTCGGACACGGTCTCGACGGTGACCTTGCCCTCGCCGTGGGTGATGCGGGTGGCACGACGGTCGAGGCGCACGAGGTTCTTGACGCGCGCGTACAGCGCGTCGGCCAGGGTGGCGGTGCCGTCGGGCAGTTCGTAGAAGGCCGTGTCGGGACTGATCAACGAGGCACCGATGAAGCTGTGCACGAAGGCGAGGTGCAGGCGGGAGGTGAGGTTCTCGACGGTTCCGATCAGGTCGATGGTCCGCTCGTCGAGCTTGGCCTCCTCCGTCAGGAAGCGATACATCGACATGTGGCCGTAGCGCTGGATGATGCGTGCCCAGCCCTCGACGAGTTCCTTGTCCTTCTTGCCGTCGATCTCCTTGCGTACGGGCGCGAAGGCGTCGCGGACGATCTGCGAGGCGGGGACGGACTCGTATGCCTTCGGCACCCCGAAGGAACGATTGAGCGCCTGCGGGGCGCGCGCGTAGTCGCCGCGGCGGACGCGGATGCCGTTGACGTAGATCCATGTCCGGTAGGCGGGGCGGCCGGCTCCGTCGACGTCGATCAGGTGGAAGCGCCGGCGCTTGAGGCCGAGGCTGTCCATCAGTCCGGTGACCAGCGGGTGGCTGTCGGGGATGCGCATGGCGCCGGCCTCGGCGTACTGCCGCCGGTCGGCGAAGGGCTGGGCGGCGTTCTCGTGCCCGCCCGTGCGGAAGGTCTTGATCCGGCCGCCCACCCTGTTGGCGTTGGCCTCGATGACGGTGACCTGGTGGCCCGCCTCGCGCAGGAGGTGGGCGGCCGTGAGGCCGGCCGGCCCGGCCCCGACGATCAGCACCTTCTTTCCCGGGCGGGGTGAGCGAGGCAGGCCGTTCTTCAGAAGGATGTCGGCGTAGCGCGGTACGAGCGGCTGGTCCTCGTCGTCCCGTACGAGGATGGCCCGGGCGATCGTCAGGCAGGTGCCCCAGTCGGCGACCGCGGAGCCGGGGACGGCCTGCGAGGTATCGGCGGAGGTGACGGCGACCGTCAGCCCGCCGGCCGTCGCGAAGGCGGCCGCTCCGGCGATGACGGTACGGCGGGAGGGCAACGGTGTGGGCTCGCCGGGGGTTCCGGGGGCGTGAGGGGGTTCAGGGGTTTCGGAGGTGGCGTCGGGGTCCATGATCACGACCTAACTCTTGCCGTTCTCCCGGACCCGAACGGCCAGAAACCGCCCGCGCGGGCAAGTACTACCCGGACGTGCGTGTTGCCCGTCCGTGCTGACGAACTGGGTTTCGTACGGGCGGTCCTCGTTCCGGTCGGCGGCCGCTACGCGGGGCGGTCGGGCACAGGAGCGGGGCAACTCCGTATCCCACAGGTCACGTGCGGTCACGACAGCATGAAGCCCGGCCGGTTCGGCAGCTGTACGCTCACGTACCTCAGGAGGTCCCGCCCTCCACCGTCAGGCCGGGTTGACCGGGAGGACGTCCGGGGAGAGGGTGGACGCCTGGGCTGAGGCCGAGGTCGTGCGGCGGCGGTGATGGCGGCGGCAGAGGACCTCGTAGCCGATCTCACCCGCCGGGCGGTTCACGTCGCCGACGACGACCTGGGCGCCCTCGACCACCATCTCGCCGTCTATCGTGCGGGCGTTGTGGGTCGCGCGGGCGCCGCACCAGCACAGGGCCTCCACCTGGAGCTGCTCCAGGCGGTCCGCCAGCTCGATCAGCCGCTGGGAGCCCGGGAAGAGCTTGGTGCGGAAGTCCGTCGTGATGCCGAAGGCGAAGACGTCCAGGCCGAGGTCGTCCACGATGCGCGCGAGCTGGTCGATCTGCTGCGGGGCGAGGAACTGCGCCTCGTCGACGATCACGTAGTCCGCCTTCCCGCCCTTGGAGAGCTGGGCGACCAGGTACGCGTACAGGTCCATGCCCTCCGGCGCCTCCACCGCCTCCGTCACCAACCCGAGGCGCGAGGACAGCTTCCCCTCACCCGCCCGGTCGTCACGGGTGAAGATCACGCCCTGAAGTCCCCGCGCATCGCGGTTGTGGGCGATCTGGAGCGCCAGAGTGCTCTTTCCGCAGTCCATCGTTCCGGAGAAGAACACCAGCTCGGGCATGGGAAGTACGAGACCTTTCGGGTCGTGGGCAGCGGCGGGCGCCCGGTCTGGAGGCCGGTTGCGGGGTCAGGAGTGGTTCAGGAGTGGTTCAGGAATGGATTTCGAGCAGCGGGACGAGCTGCTCCGCCGCCGTCATGGAGCCGTGCATTCCGACCAGCGCCGACTCGTTGGGCTCATTGCGGGAGGCGGTGATCGCGACATCGGCCTGAGCCGCCGCGACCACGTCGCCGATGCGCCCCAGCACGCGCTCGTCGCACTCCCCCGGCGGCCCGAACCAGCCCAGTTCCAGGGCCTCTTCGCGGCTCGCGATCCAGAACCGGTCGCCCAGCACCTCGCGCCACACGGTCAGGACGTCGTTCTGCGCCCCCGGCACCGCGTACACGTGCCGGGCCCGGCCCTCGCCGCCCAGCAGGGCCACGCCCGCGCCCAGCTCCCAGTCCTCGTCGTAGTCGATCCGCGCCTCCTCCTCGAAGGGGATGTCGACCATGCCGTGGTCCGCGGTCACGTACAGGGCGGTGCGCGGCGGCAGCTGCTCGGCGAGCCGCTGGACGAGCCGGTCCACGTACATCAGTTGGCCGCGCCAGGCGTCCGAGTCGACGCCGTGGCGGTGGCCGGCGCCGTCGAGCTCGCTGTAGTACGTGTAGACGAGGGCGCGGTCACCGGCCGCGAGGCGCTCGGCGGCCAGGTCCATGCGCTCCTCGCCGGTCATCCGGCCGAGGAAGCTGCCGCCGCTCAGCGCGACCTTGGTGAGCGGGGTGGTCTGGAAGGCGGGCGAGGACACCTGGGCGGTCGCCACCCCGGCCTTGTCGGCCAGCTGGAAGACCGTCGGGTACGGCTGCCAGGGCTTCGGCTCGGTCCACGGGTACCAGCGGAGCTGGTTCATGAGGTCACCGGTGGCGGGGTTGCGCACGGCGTAGCCGGGCAGGCCGTGGCGGGCGGGCGGCAGGCCGGTGCCGACGGAGGCGAGCGAGGTGGCCGTGGTCGCCGGGAAGCCGGAGGTGAGCGGGCGGCCGGTGCCGCCGCGCGAGCTGCCGAGGAGGGAGGTCAGGTACGGGGCCTCTGCCGGGTGGGCCTTGATCTGCTCCCAGCCCATGCCGTCGACCAGGAACACGCAGTTCCGGTCGGCCGGGGTGAGCTCCGGGATGGCCGCGCTGAAACCCGGTACGCCCTGACCGGCCGCGAGCGTGGGCAGCAGGTCGGCGAGGGAGCCGCTGCCGTACTGCGGGACGGGGGCGCCGTCCAGGTCCAGCAGCTCCGGCTCCTGCCAGTCCTGCGCCGTCGAGTACACCATCAGCGGGCGGGAGAGGAGGTCGCCGCCGTCGCTTCGGAGAGCGCCTGCGCGAAGAGGAGGGTCTGGCGCACCGCCTCCGGGCCGTCGCCCGCCTCGCTGACGCGCAGGCTGAGGTCGTCGGCGGTGGAGTTGCCGGTGTAGCCGTGGTCGGAGTCGCAGTTCGGGTCGCCGCAGGCGGCGGGCTCCAGGTCGATCCGGGAGACCGCGCCCCAGCCGATGGTCAGGACGACCTCGCGGGGCAGGGTGCCGGGGGTGTAGGACTCCGGGTTGGCTACGACGCGGCTCAGCACCACCGAGGAGATGCTGGAGAGCTTGACCGACTCGGTGGACGTGGTCGCGTACGGGGAGGGGGAGCCCGCGTCGGCGGCCTGCTCGTCGGTGTGGCTGACGATGAAGCGGTTGCCGGTCAGGACCAGCACGGTGACGTGGCGGCGCACCTCGTTGGAGTCGAAGGTCGTCTCCTGGTGGACCAGGTACGACGAAATGGGCTCGCCGCCCACCGCGGCCTCCACCGCCTCGGCCACGAGGGCCGGGTAGTAGCCGCTGCGCTCGATCGCCGTGCGCAGCCCCTGGGTCGTCGTACCGGATTTCGCCATGAGGTCCATCCTAAGGCCCGCACGGCGCACCCCGGCCGCTCTGTACCCGGTCAGTCAGGTCAGTGGCCGCTCAGTAGCTCGGGAGCGTCCGCGGCCCGAGATCGCCGCGGGCGGGCGGGTGGGCGACGCGGACGGTGGCACTGAGGACGGAGAGGCCCTCGGCGGCGACCACGACGGGCTCCAGGCAGACCCCGATGACCTCGGGATGGTCGTCCACGAGACGGGACAGGCGCAGGAGGAGTTCCTCCAGCGCGCCGGTGTCGACGGGGTCGCTGCCGCGCCAGCCGAAGAGGAGGGGAGCGGTCCGGATGGACCGGATGAGCCCCGCGGCGTCGCGGTCGGTGGCCGGGACGAGGCGGTGGGCGGTGTCGCCGAGCAGTTCCGAGGCGACTCCGGCGAGCCCGAAGGACAGGACGGCGCCGGCCGCCGGGTCGATCACGGACCGCACGACGGTGTCCACGCCGCGGGGCACCATGGCCTGGACCACGGGGAGCAGTTCCGCCGGTTTGCCCAGCGTCTCGGTCATCTCGTCGTACGAGCGCCTCAGCTCGGACTCGCTCGTCAGATCGAGCCGTACGCCGCCCAGGTCCGCGCGGTGGCGCAGGTGCGGGGCGGTGGTCTTGAGGACGACGGGATACCCCAGGGCCCGGGCGGCGCGGGCCGCCGCGTCGGGCGTGAGGGCGGACAGGGTGGGCAGCACCCGGATCCCGTACCGCCCCAGCAGCGTATGGGCGTCGAAGTCGCCCAGGGTGACCGCGGCTCCCTCCTCGACGGAGGCGAGCAGCCGGGCCAGCTGCGCGGCGGCCCCCGCCTCGTCGATGTCCTCGTACTCGGGTACGTGCCCGGCCTCGGCGTTGGCCTGCCGCCACTGGCCGTAACGCACCGCCTCCGCGACGGCCTTGACCGCCCGCTCGGCGGCGGGATAGGCGGGGATGCGGGCGGCTGCGGGGGTGGCGGAGGATCCGGGCGGCGCGGCGGTTCCCGTACCGGTGGGCGGCGGTTGCGAGGGCGCGCCCGCCTGCGGCGGCCGGGGAGCGCGGCCGGGGGCGGCCGAGGCGCGGGGTGCGGGGCCGGGACCCGCGGCTACGGGCGCGCCCGCCACTCCGGCGAGGCTGCCCGCTCCGGCGGCGACCGCCGTTTCGGGCGCGACCGCCGTTTCGGGCGGCCGGTGGCGGGCGGGGGCGGGGCCGCGCGCGGCGGACAGGGCCTCCGCCAGCTCGCCGAGCTCCACGTGGACCACGGCCACCGGCTTGCCGGGGCGCTCCTCGACCGCGTCGCGCAGGGCCTCGGCCAGGTCGTCGGCCAGCGCCTGCTCCCCGACCCACGGGATGGCGGTAACGATGACCGCGTCGTTGCCGTCCGAGGCCAGGGCGGCGGCCAGGGCGTCCCGGAAGTCTGCGGGCGAGGCCGCCGTCGTCAGGTCCAGCGGCGGCAGCGGGCGCAGCCCCTGCGTCAGGCAGGCGTCGTAGCTCAGGACCCCGAGGGATTCGGAGTTGCCGAGGATGGCGATCCGGGGTCCGGCGGGCAGCGGCTGCGAGGCCAGCAGGAGGCCGACGTCCGCCAGCTCCGTCACCGTGTCGACCCGGATCACGCCGGCCTGGCGCAGCAGCTCGGAGACGGTGGCGTCGGACAGCCGGGTGTCCGGGACGACGTGCCCGGCCGGGGTGTGGCGGCCGCCGCGGGCGACGACCACCGGCTTCGCGGCCGCGGTCCGGCGGGCGAGGCGGGTGAACTTCCGCGGGTTGCCCAGGGTCTCCAGGTACATCAGGGCGACGTCCGTCGCCTCGTCCTCGTACCAGTACTGGAGGATGTCGTTGCCGGAGACGTCGGCCCGGTTGCCCGCCGAGACGAAGGAGGACAGCCCCTCCCCGCGGCGCAGGAGCGCGGAGAGCAGGGCGATCCCGATGGCCCCGGACTGGGTGAAGAGGCCGATCCGGCCGTGCAAGGGCATGGGGGCGGGCGTCAGCGAGGCGTTGAGCTCGACCTCCGGGGAGGTGTTGATCACCCCGTACGCGTTCGGTCCGATCAGGCGCATGCCGTACGAGCGCACCTGGCGCACCAGTTCGCGCTGGCGGGCGAGCCCGGCCGGGCCGCTCTCCCCGTATCCGGCGGACAGCACCACGAGCCCCTGCACCGCGTGCTCACCGCAGGCCGCCACCGCCTCCGGGACCCGGTCCGCCGGAACCGCGATGACCGCGAGGTCGACCGGGGCGTCGATGGCGCCGAGCGTGCGGTAGGCCCGTACGCCGTCCAGGAGATCGGCCGTGACCGCCTCGTTGACGGCGTAGAGGTGGCCGCGGAAGCCGCTGTCCCGCAGGTTGCGCAGGGCGGCGGCGCCCACGCCCGCGCCGGAGCGGCTGACTCCGATCACGGCCACCGAGCCGGGGGCGAGCAGCCGCTGCACCGAGCGGGCCTCGGCGCGCTGCTCACGGGCGCGCTGGACGGCGAGGGACTCGGCCGTCGGTTCGAGGTCGAGGGTGAGGCGCACGGAGCCGTCTTCGAAGCTGCGCTTCTGCTGGTAGCCGGCGTCCGTGAACACCTTGATCATTTTGTTGTTCGCGGGGAGCACCTCGGCGGCGAACCGCCGGATGCCGCGCTCCCTGGCCACCGCGCCGATGTGTTCGAGGAGGGTGGAGGCCACCCCGCGGCCCTGGTGGGCGTCCTGGACGAGGAAGGCGACCTCGGCCTCGTCGGCGGGGGCGGAGGCGGGCCGGCCGTCGGCGCCGATCCGGTCGTAGCGGACGGTCCCGATGAACTCCCCGCCGATGGTGGCGGCGAGGCCGACCCGGTCCACGTAGTCGTGGTGCGTGAAGCGGTGCACGTCGCGGTCGGAGAGCCGGGGGTAGGGGGCGAAGAAGCGGTAGTACTTCGACTCGTCGGAGACCTGCTCGTAGAAGCTGACCAGCCGCCCCGCGTCCTGCGCGGTGATGGGCCGGATCCGGGCGGTGCCGCCGTCGCGCAGGACGACGTCCGCCTCCCAGTGGGCCGGGTACGAAGGGTCCGACTCGGTGGTCATGGGGCCCACCTTAAGGCCGGGACGGGCCGGGCGGCCCTGGCGCGGCGCATCCTGCGAGCCGACGTGAATCAGTGCAAGCTGGGGAAGGCCGAAGGCGGGAGATCCGGGCGGCGGGACGGAAGATCCGGGCAGCTGGACGGTCCGAGCATTCCGGTCCGAGCATTCCGGGTGTCGTGAGAGACTGGTCTAGACAACGTTAAGAACCTGAAGGGCATCACCATGGCAGAGCGCCGCGTCAACGTCGGTTGGGCCGAGGGCCTGCACGCTCGTCCCGCCTCGATCTTCGTCCGTGCGACGACCGCTTCGGGCGTCCCGGTGACCATCGCGAAGTCCGGAGGCGACCCCGTCAACGCCGCTTCCATGCTGGCGGTTCTGGGCCTGGGCGCCCAGGGCGGCGAGGAGATCGTCCTCGCGTCCGAGGCCGAGGGCGCGGAGGCCGCGCTGGACCGCCTCGCGAAGCTCGTCGCCGAGGGCCTTGAGGAGCTCCCGGAGACCGTCTGACCCTTCGGGTTCGAGTCACGCGGTGAAGCCGCGGTCCCCGCTGTCCGGCGACCGCGGCTTCGCTGTGTGGTGGGTCGGGCGGGAGCCGGCGGCGCGGGCGGGGAGCGGGGTGGGCCGGCGGGCCGGCCCGAGTCGGGGGCCGGCGCCCGTGACGGCAGCCGGAGGCGATGCACGGCCTCACCGAATCCGCCCGGCTCAGGTCGGCTTGGATCGGCTCAGCTCGGCTCGAATCGGCCCGGCCCGGCCCGGCCCGGCGAAGACTCGCATGGCGCCGAATCCAGCGCCGCCCGAATCAGCAATGCCCTCATCCAGCCGCGCCCGAAGTCCAGCCGCGCCCGAAGTCCAGCCGCGCCCGAAGTCCAGCCGCGCCCGAATTCAGCTCCGCCGGAATTCGTACACCTTGACCGCCCGGGCCGATCATCCGGCCCCCGACCGCCGATAAACGTTCCTGGGCGGTCAGCGAATTCACACCACCCGCAATTCTGGCAGCCACAGCCGACACCCATGTGTATACGGGCTCTGTTAATGCCGGCCGCTCGACATGTTTACGGCAGGTTGCGAAGTCCTCACCGCGGTCCGCAGCCGCGGCCGGTGCGCTCCGGTCGCCCGGTCGGCGTGGAGGGCTGTCAGGGCCCGCGCCCTCTCGGCGTCCCCGCGCGCGACCGCGTCCACGATCGCCCCGTGCTCCGCCCAGGACTCCACCGGCCGGAGCGGCGCCTCCTCCGCGTACATCCACGCGACCTTGTGCCGCATCTGCGTGAGCAGCGCTATCAGTCCGGGGCTGCCGGAAGCCTGTGCGAGCGTCTCGTGGAACCAGCTGCCCAGCGCCCGCAAATCCTCGCCCTGGCCGCGCCTGGCCCGCTCCTGGCCCAGCCTGACCAGTCCGCGCAGCACCTTGAGGTGGGCCTCGGTGCGCCGCCCGGCGGCTCTGGCCGCCGCCAGCGGCTCCACCAGCATCCGCAGCTCCAGGAGGTCGGCGGCCTCCTGCTCGGTCGGCTCCGCCACGCAGGCGCCCGCATGGCGCCGCGTGGTCACGAACCCCTCCGACTCCAGGGTGCGCAGCGCCTCGCGGACGGGGACGCGGGAGACGCCGTACCTGCGGGCGAGCACCTCCTCGGTCAGCCGGCTGCCCGGCTCGAAGACCCCGGAGACGATGTCGTCGCGAATTGCCGTGCATACCGCATGCGCAGGAATACGCAAGACCGGACCTCCGCCTATTTCCGACTGCATCGTCAACGAACGCGCGTGAACGAACGCGCGTGCGCGTACCGCGACTCTATTGCAACACACGATTATTTCCGAGAGCGGTCGGAAATCCGTAAGTTTTGCGGAACGCGAAGACCCCGGCTCGGCGAGCCGGGGTCTTCGGTGAAGGGAGAGGGAGCGACGGTGCGCTGCCGTACGCGTCAGAGGCTGACGCCGTGCGAGCGCAGGTAGGCGACCGGGTCGATGTCCGAGCCGTAGTCGGCGCCGGTGCGGGCCTCGAAGTGCAGGTGGGGACCGCTGGAGTTGCCCGTGGAGCCGGCCAGGCCGATCTGCTGGCCCGGGGCGACCTGCTGGCCGACGGAGACGTTCAGCGCGGACAGGTGCCCGTACTGGGTGTAGGTGCCGTCGTTGTGCTTGATGACGACGTTGTTGCCGTAGGCGCCGCCCCAGCCGGCCTCGACGACGGTACCGATGCCCACCGCGCGGATCGAGGTGCCCGTCGAGGCGTGGAAGTCGATGCCGGTGTGGCTGCCGGAGGACCACATGCCGCCACCGGCGCCGTACTGGGTGCTCACGTACGAGCCCGCGACCGGGGAGACGAAGGTGTTGAGGCGCTTGCGCTCGGCCTCGCGGGCGGCGCGCTCGGCGGCCTCGCGCTCGGCCTTCGCCTTGGCCTCGGCCAGGCGCTTGGCTTCGGCGGCCCGCTGCTTGGCATCGGCCTCGGCCTGCGCCCGCGCGGCGGTGGCCTCGGCGGCCCGCTCCTGGGACTCGGCCTGGTTCTTGATGTCACCCGCGAGGTCCTCGGCCACGACGACGGCGTTGAGGCCGGTGTCCTGGACGGAGTTGTCGATGTCCGCCGCGAACGCCGGGCCCGCGAGGGAGCCGACGACACCAGTGGTGGCGAGGGCGGCGACACCGGCGTAGCCGGCGGTCTTACGGCTCAGACGACTGGAACCGCGGTGCTTACCGGCGGCACGACTGCCAAACGCCATGAAGGGGCTGATCCTTTCCTTCCCTCTCGCCTACCGGGTTAGCTGACGGGTTCGGAGCAGGAAGGTCTCCTACGGGCCTCCTCTTGCGAGGCGGCTCGATTCACCCCAGGGACTGATGTGGGTCCCCGGCTCCCCAGGCTCGCGCCTGACGGGGACTCGGCGATGCTGTCCGCTGCCGCGGGTGCGGCGGGTACGACTGACGAACAGCACGGCCGACGCTAGGCGGATCATCAGTCAATCGCCAAACAGACGCGCCTTTTTGTTGCGTACGCCACATCACATAAAAGCAACCTCACCACTTAACGGACAAAGGGACCCCTGGCGGACAAGCCGCCAGAGGCCCCTTCGGAACCGTCGACAGGGCGTCAGTTGGTGACGACGCTCACGTCCCCGATCCCCAGCGCGCGCACCGGTTCCTCGATGACCGCCGCGTCGCCCACCAGGATCGTGACCAGCCGGTCCACCGGGAAGGCGCTCACGACCGCCGAAGTGGCCTCCACCGTTCCGGTTTCGGCGAGGCGCGCGTACAACTGCGCCTGGTAGTCGTCCGGGAGCTCCTGCTCGACCTGGTCGGCGAGAGTGCCGGCGACAGAGGCCGCCGTCTCGAACTTCAGCGGGGCCACGCCCACCAAGTTCTGCACCGCCACGTCCCGTTCGGCATCGGTCAGACCGCCCTCCGCGAGGGTGCGCAGCACCTTCCAGAGGTCCTCCAGCGCGGGACCCGTGTTGGGGGTGTCCACCGAGCCGCTGATGGCGAGCATCGAGGCGCCCTTGCCGTCGGCGGTGGAGCGCAGCACCTGGCCGAAGGCGCGCACTCCGTAGGTGTACCCCTTCTCCTCGCGCAGCACCTTGTCCAGCCGGGAGGTCAGGGTGCCGCCCAGGCAGTACGTGCCGAGCACCTGGGCCGCCCAGACCCGGTCGTGCCGGTCCGGCCCGATCCGGCCGATCAGCAGCTGCGTCTGGACGGCGCCGGGCCGGTCCACGATGACCACGCGGCCGGTGTCGTCGGCGGTCACCGGCGGCACCGGGAGGGGCTCGGCGGCATCACCCGTCCAGGCCCCCAGCGTGTCCGCCAGCACGGCGTCGAGGTCGATGCCGGTCAGGTCGCCGACGACCACCGCGGTGGCGGCGGCGGGGCGTACGTGGGCCTCGTAGAAGCCGCGTACGGCCGCGGAGTCGATCCGCGCGACCGTCTCCTCGGTGCCCTGCCGCGGGCGGGACATCCGCAGGGACGCCGGGAAGAGCTCCTTGGAGAGCTGCTTGGCGGCGCGGCGCTGCGGGTTGGCCAGCTCGTGCGGGATCTCGTCGAGCCGGTTGCGCACCAGCCGGTCGACCTCGGCGTCGGAGAAGGCGGGCGCGCGCAGTGCGTCGGCGAGCAGGCCGAGCGCCTTGGGCAGGCGGGATGCCGGGACCTCCAGGGAGACCCGCAGGCCGGGGTGGTCGGCGTGCGCGTCGAGGGTGGCGCCGCAGCGCTCCAGCTCGGCGGCGAACTCCTCGGCGGAGTGCTTGTCCGTGCCCTCCGACAGGGCCCGGGCCATGATGGTCGCCACCCCGTCGAGGCCCTCGGGCTCGGCGTCCAGCGGGGCGGCGAGATTGATCTCGACCGCCACCACCTGCTGGCCCGGGCGGTGGCAGCGCAGCAGGGTCAGGCCGTTGGACAGCACCGAGCGCTCCGGGGCCGGGAAGGCCCACGGCTGCGGCTCGCCGGCCTGCGGCTGCGGGTGGAAGGTCATCGTGACGGCTGCGGTGTCGCTCACTGCTCCGCCCCCTCGTTCTCGTTCTCGTCGGACTCAGCGGACTCGCCGGACGCGCCGGCGCCGGCGCCGGCGGCGGGCAGCGGCTCGTACACGAGCACCGCGCGGTTGTCCGGGCGCAGCCGGGCGGCGGCCACGGCCTGGACCTCCTCGGCGGTGATGTCCAGGACGCGCTGGACGGCGGTCAGCGCCAGCTGCGGGTCTCCGAACAGCACCGCGAAGCGGCACAGTTCGTCGGCGCGGCCGGCCACCGTGCTCAGCCGGTCGAGCCACTCCCGCTCCAGCTGCGCCTGCGCGCGCTCCATCTCCTCGGCCGTCGGGCCCTCGGCGGCGAACCGCGCGAGCTCCTCGTCCACGGCGGCCTCGATCGTGGGGATCTCGACCCCGCTGGAGGTCTTCACGTCCAGCCAGCCCAGCGAGGGGGCCCCGGCGAGCCGCAGCATGCCGAAGCCGGCCGCGACGGCCGTCTGGTCGCGGCGCACCAGGCGGTTGTGGAGCAGGGAGGACTCTCCGCCGCCCAGGATGGTCAACGCCACGTCGGCGGCGTCGCACTCGCGGGTGCCGTCGTGCGGCAGCCGGTAGGCGGCCATCAGCGCACGCGCCGGGACCTCCTCGACGATCTCCTCGCGCAGCTGCTCCCCGATGATGTCGGGCAGGGTGCCGTCGCGCGGCGGCTGCTTGCCGTCGTGCGCCGGGATGGTCCCGAAGTACTTCTCCACCCAGGCGAGGGTCTGCTCGGGGTCGATGTCGCCGACGACCGACAGCACCGCGTTGTTGGGTGCGTAGTACGTACGGAAGAAGTGGCGCGCGTCCTCCAGCGACGCGGCGTCCAGGTCGGCCATGGAGCCGATCGGAGTGTGGTGGTACGGGTGCCCCTCGGGGTACGCGAGGGCGGTCAGCCGCTCGAACGCCGTGCCGTACGGGACGTTGTCGTACCGCTGGCGGCGCTCGTTCTTGACGACGTCGCGCTGGTTCTCCATGGACTCGTCGTCCAGGGCCGCCAGCAGCGAGCCCATCCGGTCCGCCTCCAGCCAGAGGGCGAGCTCCAGCTGGTGGGTCGGCATCGTCTCGAAGTAGTTGGTGCGCTCGAAACTGGTGGTGCCGTTCAGGGAACCGCCGGCGCCCTGGACCAGCTCGAAGTGCCCGTTGCCCTTGACGCTCGCCGAGCCCTGGAACATAAGGTGCTCGAAGAGGTGAGCCAGGCCGGTACGTCCCTTGACTTCGTGGCGCGAGCCGACGTCGTACCAGAGGCAGACCGCGGCGACCGGGGTGAGGTGGTCCTCGGAAAGCACCACGCGCAAGCCGTTGGCCAGCCGGTGCTCGGTCGCTGTCAGGCCGCCGGAGCCGGCCTGAGCTGTGGCCGTGTGACCCATGGGCATGTGGTCCCTTCGATCGAGGATGCAGAGATTTCTGTCAGACCTGCCACTGTATGCAAGCGCGTCGGCAGCCGGAGAAGTTCCCGGGTCCGGCCTGGGTCGGAGTAAGCGTTGTCGGTGCCTCGGGCCACAATGGTCCGCGTCCACACCCGTCAGAGCCCCACGAGCCGCCGTCCGACCCCGCGAGACCGTTACACCCGTTACACCCGCCAGAGCAGTCAGATCCGCCAGAGCAGTCAGATCCCGCCAGACCCCGCACACCAGTCACACGTCACACCCGTCACACCCACAGCACACATCTTTCTTGGTTAAGGAGCCGCGCAGCGATGGCCCGCCGCAGCACGAAAACCCCGCCGCCGGAGGAGTTCGAGGAGAAGATCCTCGACATCGACGTCGTCGACGAAATGCAGGGCTCCTTCCTTGAGTACGCGTACTCGGTGATCTACTCCCGGGCCCTGCCCGACGCCCGGGACGGTATGAAGCCGGTGCACCGCCGCATCGTCTACCAGATGAACGAGATGAGCCTGCGCCCCGACCGCGGCTACGTGAAGTGCGCCCGCGTCGTGGGCGAGGTCATGGGCAAGCTCCACCCGCACGGCGACGCGTCGATCTACGACGCCCTCGTGCGCATGGCGCAGCCCTTCTCGATGCGGCTGCCGCTGGTCGACGGCCACGGCAACTTCGGTTCGCTCGGCAACGACGACCCGCCGGCCGCGATGCGTTACACCGAGTGCAAGATGGCCGACGCCACGTCACTGATGACGGAGTCGATCGACGAGGACACCGTCGATTTCACCGCCAACTACGACGGCCAGGAGCAGGAACCGGTCGCGCTGCCCGCCGCCTACCCGAACCTGCTGGTCAACGGCGCGTCCGGGATCGCGGTCGGCATGGCCACCAACATGCCCCCGCACAACCTCGGCGAGGTCATCGCGGCCGCCCGCCACCTGATCCGCCACCCGGGTGCGGACCTGGAAGCGCTGATGCGCTTCGTCCCGGGCCCCGACCTGCCCACCGGCGGCCGGATCGTCGGACTCGCGGGCATCAAGGACGCCTACGAGAACGGCCGCGGCACCTTCAAGATCCGCGCGACCGTGGCCGTGGAGAACGTGACGGCGCGCCGCAAGGGCCTCGTCGTCACGGAACTGCCCTTCACGGTCGGCCCCGAGAAGGTCATCGCGAAGATCAAGGACCTCGTCGGTGCCAAGAAGCTCCAGGGCATCGCCGACGTCAAGGACCTCACCGACCGCGCGCACGGCCTGCGCCTGGTCATCGAGATCAAGAACGGCTTCCACCCGGAGGCCGTGCTGGAGCAGCTGTACAAGCTGACGCCGATGGAGGAGTCCTTCGGCATCAACAACGTGGCGCTGGTCGACGGGCAGCCGCTCACGCTGGGCCTCAAGGAGCTGCTGGAGGTCTACCTGGACCACCGCTTCGAGGTCGTCCGGCGGCGCAGCGAGTTCCGTCGCACCAAGCGCCGCGACCGGCTGCACCTGGTCGAGGGCCTGCTGGTGGCGCTCATCGACATCGACGAGGTCATCCGGCTCATCCGGGACAGCGAGAACTCCGCCCAGGCCAAGGCCCGGCTGATGGAGCGGTTCTCGCTCAGCGAGATCCAGACCCAGTACATCCTGGACACCCCGCTGCGCCGGCTCACCAAGTTCGACCGGATCGAGCTGGAGTCCGAGCGCGACCGGCTGACCGGGGAGATCGACGAGCTGACCGGGATCCTGGAGTCGGACGCGGAGCTGCGCAAGCTGGTCTCCACCGAACTGGCCGCGGTCGCGAAGAAGTTCGGTACCGAGCGGCGCACCGTGCTCCTTGAGTCGGCGAGCACGAGTGTCTCGGCGGTTCCGCTGGAGGTCGCCGACGATCCGTGCCGCGTCCTGCTCTCCTCCACCGGTCTGCTGGCCCGCACGGTGACCGGCGAGCCGCTGGCGGAGGCCGACGGCAAGCGCGCCAAGCACGACCTCATCGTCTCGCAGGTGCTGGCTACGGCGCGGGCCGAGGTCGGGGTCGTCACCTCCACCGGCCGCCTGCTGCGGCTCTCGGTGATCGACCTGCCGCAGCTCCCGGACACGGCCGCCGCGCCGACCCTGGCGGGCGGGGCGCCGATCTCGGAGTTCCTCCCCTCGCTGGAGGCGGACGAGAAGGTGATCTGCCTGATCTCGCTGGACGAGAGCTCGCAGGGCCTGGCAGTGGGCACCGAGCAGGGCGTGGTCAAGCGCGTCGTGCCGGACTATCCCGCCAACAAGGACGAGCTGGAGGTGATCACCCTCAAGGAGGGTGACCGGATCGTCGGCGCGGTCGAACTGCGCACGGGCGAGGAGGACCTGGTCTTCATCACCGACGACGCGCAGCTGCTGCGCTACCCCGCGAGCCAGGTGCGCCCGCAGGGCCGCCCGGCGGGCGGTATGGCGGGCATCAAGCTCGCCGGAGACGCGAAGGTGATCCACTTCTCGGCCGTCGACCCGGCCCGGGACGCCATGGTGTTCTCGGTGGCGGGCTCGCACGGCACCTTGGACGACTCGATGCTGTCCGGGAAGCTGACCCCCTTCGACCAGTACCCGCGCAAGGGCCGGGCCACCGGCGGCGTGCGCTGCCACCGGTTCCTGAAGGGCGAGGACGTACTGGTCCTGGCCTGGGCCGGAAACACTCCCGTCCGGGCGGCGGGGGCGAACGGCAATCCGGCCGAACTCCCGCCGGTCGACCCGCGCCGGGACGGCTCCGGGGTCGCGCTGCCCGCGGCCGTCGCTGCTCTGGCCGGGGGCGAGCTGTAGGAGTGGGGCATGCGGGGTGGACGGTCCTCGGGTCGCAAGCCCCGCATTCCGATTAGTGTTTTCCCTTCGGTGCTTGCGGGTGGGCGGGGGAAAAACTGATGAGTCGTCGGTCCAGCGGAATGATCGGGGTGTGGGCCGAGGCCCAGCGGCAGCAGCAGCGGGCGCAGCTGATCCAGCAGCGCGAGGCGGAGAGCCGGCAGCGGGCGTACGAGCGGGAGCTCGCGCGGGGCCGGCGCGAGCACCAGGCCGCGTACAAGCAGCACCGCGAGGCCGAGGCCCGACGGCGTACCGAGCGGCTTGACGCCGAGGTGGCGGCCCTCCAGGGCCTGCTGGCCGCGGGCTGCCGGGCGCCGGCGTTCCGGATGGTGGCGCTGGTCCGCTCCGAGCAGCTCGAACCCTTCTCCCCCGGCACGCTGGCGCACCCCGTGCCGATGCCGCGCATCGAGCAGTTCCAGCAGCAGGCCGGCTGGACGCTCGGCTCCAACCGGCGGGCGCAGGCGGAGCGCGAGGCACATGCCCGTTACACCCAGGCCTGGCAGGCCGCGCAGGCGGCGGAGACGCAGCGGCAGCGGCAGCTGGCGGCGTACCGCGGGCAGTACGACCGCTGGGCCGCCGAACAGCTCGCCGAGATACGCCGGCACAACAGCGGGCTCGCCGAGCTGGCCGGCACACTGCGCTCGGGAGACGCGACGGCGGTGGTGGACTACTTCTCCGCCGCCCTGTACGCCTCCACGGCCTGGCCCGAGGAACTGCCGCGGCAGGTGAGCGCCGCCTACGACCCGGCGGGGCGGCAGCTGGTACTGGACTGGGAGCTGCCGCGGTACGAGGTGGTGCCGCAGGCCAAGTCGGTGCGGTACATGCCCGGTACGGACCAGGACAAGGAGACGGCCCGGCCCGCCACGCAGCGCCGCGCCCTGTACCGGGACCTGCTGGCGCAGTGCGTGCTCCTGGTCGTGCGTGAGCTGTACGCGGCGGACGAGTTCGGCGTGCTGGACTCGGTCGTCGTCAACGGCTTCGTGGACGACCACGATCCCGTGACGGGCCGCGAGGCCCAGATCGTGCTGGCCACGGTGTCGGCCGCCCGCTCCGCCTTCTCCGGGCTGCGGCTGGAACAGGTGAGCGCGGTGGACTGCCTGGTCGAGGGCCTGCGGGGACAGCTGTCCGCGCGCCCCGACCAGCTGACGGCCGTACGGGCCATCCGCGTGCCGGGCGAGGTCGGCGGCGGGGTGGTCACCCACGGCGGCGCGCACGGGAGCGCGGAGGAGCCCGATCTCTTCGCGATGGACCCGATCGCCTTCGAGAACCTGGTCGCCGAGTTGTTCCGGGCGATGGGCATGCAGGCGGTGACCACCCAGCGGTCGGGAGACGGCGGCGTGGACGTCGAGGCGCTGGACCCGGCCCCGATCCGGGGCGGGCGGATCGTGGTACAGGTCAAGCGCTACCGCAACACCGTGCCGCCTACGGCGGTACGGGACTTGTACGGCACGGTCCAGGACGCGGGGGCGAACAAGGGGGTGCTGGTCACCACCTCGTCCTTCGGACCGGGGTCGTACACCTTTGCCAACGGCAAGCCGCTGGAATTGGTTCCCGGCACCGAACTCGTGGCGCTGCTGCACCAGTACGGCCTGCTGGGGCGGCTGGGCAGCGGTCCCGCCGCCGTCCCGGCGCAGGGCCCGCCCGAGCCCGAGGAGCCGCCCGCGGGTCACAACGTGCTCGGCATGTCCTGGTCGGGCGAGGTCGCGCTGGACGTGTGCGCGCTGGTCTGCGAGGGCAACCGGGTGCTGAGCGAGGACCACTTCGTCTTCTTCAACAACCCGCGCACTCCGGACGGTTCGGTCCGGACGCGGGCGCACGCGGCGCCCGACAAGGCCTCGGTCGAGGTCACCTTCGACGCTTTGCCGCTGCCTGCCGACCGGCTCGTCCTCGTGGCGGCGATCGACCCCGAGATCAATCCCGATGCCGATCTCGCCGGGTTCACCGACGCCCGGATCCGGTTGCTGGGCGCGGCCGGGGAGGAGCTGGGCCGCCTGGAGGTCTCCGACGGCCGGGCGGGCGAGACGGCCCTGGTCCTCGGCTCGTTCCGGCGCCGGCCGAACGGCGACTGGGATTTCGTGATCGGCGGCAAGGGCTACCGGGGCGGGCTGGAAGACCTGCTGCGGGAGCACGGCGTCGAAGTGGCCTAGTAGGGGTCCTGTCGCCCCCTCCCGGCGGTGACCGGGAGGGGCGCGACTTCGATCAGTACTCCTGGTCGGCGCCGGCCGCCTCGCCATCCGGTCCGGGCCGCGGCCCGGGGCCCGGCTGGGCGACGTAGCGCAGGACGCCCCACATGCTCTCGGGGGGCGTCTCCTGCGGCGCCGGTTCGCGGCAGGCCTCCAGTTCGCGCCGCAGAGCGGGGCCGTCGGTACCCGAGCCGATCAGTACGAGCTGCGTCAGGCGCGGTTCCCCCCGCCCCCAGGGCCCCGGGGCGAAGCGGAGGAAGCGGCCGACCGCGTGGACCTCGTACCGCTCCTCGTGACCGGGAACGCCGAACCAGACGTAGCCCTTGATCCGGTAGAGCCCGGCCGGGCGGCGGTCGAGGAAGTCGATGAACCGGCGCGGGCTCAGTGCCTGCTCGCTGGTGAACTCGACGCTCTCGTACGCCGCGTGCACGTGGGTGGAGTGGTCCTCGCCGTCCGCCTCGGCGAGCAGGTCCTCGAAGGAGAGCTGCCCGCGCGTCTCGGTCCAGGGCCGGCGGTCGAAGAGGAGTTCCGGATCGATCCGCCCGTGGTCGGCGCCCACGACGGGGGTGCCCGGTGCGCAGAGCACGGCGAGCTCCGCCTCGATCCGGGCCCGCTCGGCGGCGTCCACCCGGTCGGTCTTGTTCAGCACCACCAGGTCCGCGACGGCGAGGTGCCGGTCGGTCTCCGGGTGCCTGGCCCGGGTCGCGTCGAACTCCGCCGCGTCCACCACCTCCACCATGCCGCCGTAGCGGACGTCCGGATTCTCGCTCGCCATCAGCATCCGGATCATCTCCTGCGGCTCCGCCAGCCCGCTGGCCTCGATGACGATCACGTCGATCCGGTGGGCGGGCGCGGACAGCTTCTCCAGGTACGCGTCCAGTTCACTGCCGTCGACGGCGCAGCACAGGCAGCCGCTGCCGAGGGAGACCATGGAGTCTGCGACGTGACCGGCCACCGACATCGCGTCGATCTCGATCGAGCCGAAATCGTTGACGACGACTCCGATACGGGTGCCTCCCCGGTGGGCGAGGAGGTGGTTGAGCACGGTCGTCTTGCCGGATCCCAGGAATCCGGCGAGGACGACGACGGGAATGGGCTGCCTGCTGTTCACCCGGCCGATGGTAACCAGGCGCCGTCACCCGAGCGGAGGCACCGGCTGGGGCGGGACGGGGCCGGTGTACCGGGCGGCAGGGCGGATGATTTTCGAATCGGCGGCCTGCTCCAGGATGTTCGCGCTCCAGCCGACCACACGGGCGGCGCAGAAGGTGGGGGTGAACATCCCGCGCGGCAGCCCGCACAGCTCCATGACCACGCCCGCGTAGAACTCCACGTTGGTGTGCAGTTCGCGGCCCGGCTTGAGCTCGGCGAGGATTTCCTCGACCCGGTGCTCGACCTCGACGGCGAAGTCCACGAGCGGCCCGCCGAATTCGCGGGCGATGTCACGCAGCATGGCGGAACGGGGGTCCTCGGTACGGTAGACGGGGTGGCCGAAGCCCATGATCCGGTCCCCCGCCAGGACCCGTTCGCGGATCCACGGCTCGATGCGGTCCGCGGTGCCGATGGCGTCCAGGGTGTCCAGGGCGCGGCTGGGCGCGCCCCCGTGCAGCGGGCCGGAGAGGGCGCCGACCGCCCCCGTCAGGCAGGCCGCGATATCGGCGCCGGTGGAGGCGATGACCCGTGCGGTGAAGGTCGAGGCGTTGAAACCGTGGTCGACGGTGGAGATCAGGTACCGCTCGACCGCGCGGGCCTTGGCGGGGTCGGGCTCCTGCCCGGTCAGCATGTAGAGGTAGTTGGCGGCGTACGGGAGGTCCTCCCGCGGTTCGACCGGGTCCAAGCCCTGCCCCAGTCGGTGCAGCGCGGTGAGCAGGGTGGGTACGGCGGCGCAGGCGGCCAGCGCGTCGGCGGCCCGGCGGGCCGGGTCGAGGTCGTAGACCGGGCGGAAGCCGGCGCAGGCCCCGAGCAGGGAGAGCGCCGTGCGCAGTCCGGCGAGCGGACCGGAGAGCGCGGTGGCCCGGGCCAGGGCGGGCAGTGCCTCCCGGACCTCGTCGGGCAGCCGGCGCAGCGGGACGATCTCCGCGGCGAAGCCGGCCCGCTCGGCGGCGTCGGCGGGGAGGGCGCCGCGGAACATCAGGTGCCACACGTCCTCGAAGCTACGGCTCCGGGCGAGCTCGACGGCCGAGTACTGGCGGTAGTGGTAGAAGCCTTCACGGCCTCGGACGTCACCGAGCTCCGTCTCGGCGACGACGACTCCGGCGAGTCCGCGGGGCACGGGGACAAGGATGTTGTTGTTCATGGATCGACCATCCATCTTGGATTCAATCCTTGTCAATATTGATCGAATCAATGTATGTAGGCTGCGCATCATGACGAATGAGACGGACGGAGGACCCCGGCTCAGCACCCGCGAGGCAGCGCAGGTGCTGGGGGTGAAGCCCGCGACGGTGTACGCGTACGTGAGCCGGGGCCAGCTCACGAGCCGACGCGATCCCGTCGGGCGCGGCAGCAGCTTTGACGCGCGCGAGGTGGAGGCGCTGGCCCGGCGCAGCCGACGCGAGGCGGCGGCTGCCCACGGGGAGCTGTCCGTACGGACCTCGCTCACGCTGATCGAGCCCGACCGGTACTTCTTCCGGGGCGTCGACGCCGTAGAACTGGCCACGCGCTACCCGTACGAGGAGGTCGCCGAATGGCTGTGGACGGGGACGCTGCCGCGCGGCGCCCGGTTCACCGCTCCCCCGCAGGCCCTCGCCGCGGCGCGCCGGGCGGTGGCCGCACTGCCCGACCACAGCGGGCCGATCGACCGGCTGCGGGTGGCGACCGCCGCCGCCGCCGTCGCGGACCCGTTGCGCTTCGACCTCTCGCAGGAGGCCGTACTGGGCTCCGCGCGGTGCCTGATCCCGACGCTCGTCGGCGCGCTGCCGACGGCGGGGCAGGACCACCGCGGGACCGGACCGACCGCCTGGCAGCTGTGGCGCCGGCTGACCGCTCGGGAGCCGGATCCGGCTGCCCTGGACGCCCTCGACCTCGCGCTGGCCCTGCTCATCGACCACGACCTGGCCGCCTCGACGCTGGCCGTACGGGTGGCCGCGTCGGCACGGGCGCATCCGTACGCGGCGGTCTCGGCCGGACTCGGCGCCCTCGAAGGGCCGCTGCACGGCGCGGCCGGGCGGCTGGCGCACCGGATGCTGGCCGAGGCGCTGGAGCGGGGCGGCGCGGCGCCGGTGGTCGCGGACCATCTGCGGGCGGGCCGGCGGATCCCGGGGCTCGGACACCGGCTCTACCCGGGCGAGGATCCCCGGGCGCGGGCGCTGTTCGCACGGCTGGAGACGCTGCCCCAGGCAGGGCCCGCGCTGGCCGCCGCCCGGGAGGTCGTCGCCACCACCGCCGCGCGCCGGCCCGGGCTGCACGCCAATGTGGATCTGGCGCTGGCGGTGCTGACGGTGTCCTGCGGGATGGAACCGGAGGCCGGGGAGACCGTCTTCGCGGTGGCCCGTACGGCGGGCTGGATCGCCCACGCGCTGGAGGAGTACCAGGAGCGGCCGCTGCGGATGCGTCCCCGCGGCCACTACCAGGGCCCCCGCCCACCCCAGCCCCTCCCCTGACGCCCGCCCGCACCCCAGCCAGCGCCATGACGGCCGAGCCCGGCCCCGGCGCCGCCCTGTCAGCCGATCCCGCTCCGCCACCCCGTGACGGCCACCCACCCCAGCCATGGCCGTAACGCCCGACCGCACCCCAGCCACCGCCGTGACGGCCGAGCCCGGCCCCGCCACCGCCCTAACCCCGGCCCGGCCCCGTTCCGCCCCGCCGCGGACCAGGGCGGCGGCCCGGACGTGGCGGCCGCAGCTCGCCAGCGCGCGGGCTCCGCTCCCGGCCGGGGAACCGGTCGGACGCGCCTCCCGGCCTCCGGTGCGGAGGCTGCCCGGGATTCCGCTTACGCCCTCGCCCACCTACGGTGCTAGTCATGCGGTTCCCCCTCATGAGCGCTCGGCGCCTCGGGCTGCCCAGACGGGCCGTCTCCCAGATCCTGCTGACCCAGCTGGCCATCGCGGCCGGAGTCGTCGTGCTCGCCACCGGCCTCTTCCTGGCTCCCCTGAGCGCGCAGCTCGACGACCAGGCCATGCGGCGCGCCCTGGCCATCGCCCAGAGCGCCGCGGCCGACCCCTCACTGGCCGCCGGTCTCCTGGCCTCGGGGGCTACGGCGGACAGCCCGGTGCAGTCCTCCGCCGAGCGGATCCGCCGGGCCACCGGAGCCGAGTACGTCGTCGTCCTCGACACGGACGGCATCCGCCGCTCGCACCCCAGCCCCGAACGGATCGGACGGCCCGTCTCCACCGACCCGAGCGACGCGCTGGCGGGCCGGGACGTCATGGAGATCGACGAGGGCACCCTGGGCCGCTCCGCCCGCGGCAAGGTGCCGCTCATCGCCGCCGACGGGGAGATCGTCGGCGCGGTCTCCGTCGGCATCGCCTACGACAGCGTCCGCGACCGGCTGCTCGGCGCCATCCCCGGCCTGCTCGCCTACGCCGGCGGAGCCCTGGCGGCCGGAGCCCTGGCCGCCTACCTCGTCTCCCGCAGGATCCAGCGCCAGACCCGCGATCTGGCGTTCTCCGACATCGCCGGTTTGCTCGCCGAGCGCGAGGCGATGCTGCACTCCATCCGCGAAGGAGTGATCGCCCTGGACCGGGACGGCCGTGTCCGCCTGGTCAACGACGAGGCCGCCCGGCTCCTGGGTCTCGCCCCGGACTCCGCGGGGCTGCTCGCCGGGCGCCCGCTGGAGGACGTACTGGGCGGGGGCCGCACCACCGAGGTCCTCTCGGGCCGCGTCACAGGGCGCGACCTGCTCACCGTGCAGGGGCCGCGGGTCCTGGTGGCCAACCGGATGCCCACCGAGGACGGCGGAGCCGTCGCCACCCTGCGCGACCGGACCGAACTGGAGCACCTCGGCCGCGAGCTCGACGCCACGCGGGGCCTGATCGACGCCCTGCGCGCGCAGGACCACGAGCACGCCAACCGTCTCCACACCGTCCTCGGCCTGCTGGAGCTGGGCCTGCACGAGGAGGCGGTGCAATTCGTCACCGAGGTCGTCGGGGTCCACCGCACCACCGCCGAACAGGTCACCGAGAAGGTCCACGACCCGCTGCTGGCCGCCCTCCTGGTGGGCAAGGCCACCGTCGCCGCCGAGCGCGGCGTCCCTCTTCGGCTGGCCGCGACCACCCTCCTCCCCGACCGCCTGGTGGATCCGGGCGGCCTCGTCACCATCGTCGGCAATCTGGTCGACAACGCCCTGGACGCCACCGCCGGTTCACCGGCGCCGCTCATCGAGGTGGAGCTGCGCGCCGAAGGCCGGACGGCCGTACTGCTGGTGCGCGACAGCGGCCCCGGGGTCCCTGTCGCGCGCCGCGAGGAGATCTTCACGGCGGGCTGTTCCACCAAGCAGCCCAAGGCCCACCGCGAGCGCGGGCTGGGTCTCGCCCTCGTACGCCGCCTCGCGGAGCGGCAGGGCGGAAGCGCCCGGGCCGGTGAAGCAGCGGACGGAGGGGCGGAATTCTCCGTCGTACTCCCGGAGGCCCTGCGATGAACGAGACCCCGATTCACGTATTGGTCGTCGACGACGACATGCGTGTTGCCCGTATCAACGCGGCGTACGTGGCGAAGGTTCCCGGTTTCCTGGTGATCGCGCAGGCTCATTCGGCGGCCGAGGCCCTGGAGTTCCTGGCGGCCCATCCGGTGGACCTGGTGCTGCTGGACCATTACCTGCCGGACGAGAACGGCCTCGACCTCGTCCGCCGCCTGCGCCAGCTCGGCCATCGCACCGATGTGATCATGGTCACGGCCGCCCGCGACCTGGGTACCGTCCAGGCCGCCATGCGCCTCGGCGCCCTCCAGTACCTGGTCAAACCCTTCACGTTCGCCGGTCTGCGGAGCCGGCTGGAGGCGTACGGGGCCCTGCGCCGCACCCTGGACACGGGGGGCGAAGCCGAACAGGCCGAGGTGGACCGGATCTTCGGCGCCCTCGCCACCGCGGGCTCCCCCAACGAGCTCCCCAAGGGGCACTCCGCCACCACCGCCGAAGTGGTCCGCCAGGTCCTGCGGTCCGCCGACGGTCCCCTCTCCACCCAGCAGATCGCCGAACGCGCAGGCATCAGCCGCCAGACCGCCCAGCGCTACCTCAAGCTGCTCGACCGCGCCGGCCGCGTCACCCTCGCCCTGCGCTACGGCGAGACGGGACGCCCGGAACACCGCTACACCTGGCTCCCGTCGGACGGCGCGTGAGACGAGCGGGCCCGCGCGGTCTCAGACCGCTCCGGCGCCCGTCAGCGAACGGACTTCCGTTTGCGCGTACTTCGCCTCGTCGGGAAGTTCCCGGGAGGTGACCGTGCCCAGCCAGCCGGCCAGGAAGCCCAGCGGGATCGACACCAGGCCCGGGTTCTGGAGCGGAAACAGACGGAAGTCCGCGCCGGGGAAGAGGGCGTCGGGGCTGCCCGAGACCACCGGGGAGAGCGCGACCAGCACGACCGCCGGGACGAGCCCCCCGTACACCGACCAGACCGCGCCCCTGGTGGTGAAGCCCCGCCAGAAGAGCGAGTACAGCAGCACCGGCAGGTTCGCGGAAGCCGCCACCGCGAAGGCCAGCCCCACCAGGAAGGCCACATTGAGGTTCTGGGCGAACAGCCCGAGGACGATGGCCACCGCTCCGATGCCCACGGCCGCGACCCGGGCCACCGCCACCTCGCTGCGCTGCCTGGAGCGCCGGCGCTTGAGGGAGGCGTACAAGTCGTGCGCGACGGACGCCGACGAGGCCAGGGTGATCCCGGCGACCACCGCGAGGATGGTCGCGAAGGCGATGGCGGCCACGAAGGCGAACAGCACGGCTCCTCCGGTGGAACCGGCTCCCCCGCCGAGGAAGGCCGCGAGCAGCGGGACCGCCGTGTTTCCGGAGGCGTGGGAGGCCCGTACCGCGTCGGGGCCCACCAGCGCGGCCGCGCCGAAGCCGAGCACGATGGTCATCAGGTAGAAGCCGCCGATCAGGGCGATCGCCCAGACCACCGACCGGCGTGCCGCCCGCGCGGTCGGCACGGTGTAGAAGCGCGACAGGATGTGCGGCAGCCCGGCGGTCCCGAGGACCAGCGCGAGGCCCAGGCTCATGAAGTCGAAGCGGGCGGTCCAGTCCCCGCCGTACTTGAGGCCGGGCGTCAGGAAGCGGGTCCCGTGCCCGCTGCGGTCGGCCGCCGTGCTGAGCAGCTGGTCGAAGTTCCCGTGGAAGCGCAGCAGTACGAGCACGGTCAGGGTCACCGCGCCGCCCATCAGGAGCACGGCCTTCACGATCTGGATCCAGGTGGTGGCCCGCATGCCGCCGAAGGACACGTAGACGACCATCAGCGCGCCGACCCCGACCACGGCGAGCGTCCGGGCCGCCGTGCTCGAACTGCCCAGGAGCAGGCCGACCAGGCTGCCGGCGCCGACCATCTGCGCGACGAGGTAGAGCACCGAGACGACGACCGAGGAGATCCCGGCCGCGATGCGCACCGGTCGCTCCCTCATCCGGGCGGCGACCACGTCCGCGAGCGTGAAGCGGCCGCAGTTGCGGACCAGTTCGGCGACCAGGAAGAGCACCACCAGCCAGGCGACGAGGAAGCCCACCGAGTAGAGCAGGCCGTCGTAGCCGAAGAGGGCGATCAGACCGGAGATGCCGAGGAAGGAGGCCGCCGACATGTAGTCGCCCGCGATGGCGAAACCGTTCTCCAGGGGAGAGAACAGGCGTCCGCCGGCGTAGAACTCCTCCGCCGAGCCGTGCCGGTTCCTGCTAACCCACGTGGTGATGCCCAGGGTGACGGCGATGAAGACGCTGAACAGGACCAGGGCGAGGGTCTGATGTCCGGTGGTCACGACCCGGCCTCCCGCGACCGGATCCGCTCCTGGTCCCGCTGCTGCTCGAAGACCGTCCAGCGCAAGTCGAGGGCCGCGCGGTCCCGGCGCAGCCGCGCGTGCCGCGCGTACGCCCAGGTCAGCAGGAAGGTGCTGAGGAACTGGGCGAGCCCCGCCACCAGCGCCACATTGACCGCGCCGGCGACGGGCCGGGCCATGAGGCCGGGCGCCGCGGTGGCGGCGACCACGTAGGCCACGTACCAGAGGAAGAATCCGGCGGTCGCGGGGACGACGAACCGGCGGTAGCGGCTGCGGACCTCCTGGAAGGCGGGGCTGCGCTGCACTTCCAGGTAGATCTCGCGAGCGCCCGGGGCCCGGTGTCCGCCGGTGGCCGCGGAAGCCGGGGACGTTTCCTCGGCCCCGCCCTCCCCCGCGCCCGCGCCGTCGCCCGCGCCCTCACCCGCGCCCTCACCCGCGCCCTCACCCCAGCCGACGGCCAGCGCGTCGTACCAGGGGTCGTCCAGCCGGATCGTTCCGGCATCACGACCGTCGTGCTTGTCCACCGAACTCTCCTTGTCCGCCGCCGCATTGGCCGCGTGCCAGACAAGGATGTGCGCAATGGTCGCTTTCCGGACGGGTGTCCCGGCGCTCTTCACTCCTTCAGGTGATGGGGTGAAGAGCGCCGGTGTGCCGTGGTGCCGGGTCCGCCCTCGCAGGTCAGGCGTCGATGCGCGAGCGGTCGAGGGTGGCCGCGGAGCTGGTGATGAACTCCTTGCGGGGCGCCACCTCATTGCCCATGAGCAGGTCGAAGACCTGCTCGGCCGAATCGAGGTCACCGATGTTGATCCGGCGCAGGGTGCGGAAGCGGGGATCCATGGTGGTCTCCGCCAGCTGGTCCGCGTCCATCTCACCGAGGCCCTTGTAGCGCTGGATCGAGTCCTTGTACCGGATGTTCTTGCGCTGGTACTCCAGCAGCGTCTGCCGCAGCTCGTTGTCCGAGTACGTGTAGACGTACTTGTCCTGGCCCTTCTTCGGCTGGACCAGCTCGATCCGGTGCAGCGGCGGCACGGCCGCGAAGACCCGGCCGGCCTCGACCATCGGCCTCATGTACCGCTGGAAGAGCGTGAGCAGCAGACAGCGGATGTGCGCGCCGTCCACATCGGCGTCGACGAGCAGGACGATCTTCCCGTACCGGGCGGCGTCGATGTCGAAGGTCCGCCCGGAGCCGGCCCCTATGACCTGGATGATCGCGCCGCACTCGGTGTTCTTGAGCATGTCCGAGATCGAGGACTTCTGGACGTTGAGGATCTTGCCGCGGATCGGCAGGAGCGCCTGGAACTCCGAATTCCGGGCGAGCTTCGCCGTACCGAGGGCGGAGTCCCCCTCGACGATGAAGAGCTCGCTGCGGTCCACGTCGTCACTGCGGCAGTCGGCCAGCTTGGCGGGCAGCGAGGAGGTCTCCAGCGCGGTCTTGCGGCGCTGCGCCTCCTTGTGCTGCCGGGCCGCGATGCGGGTCCGGGCGGCCGCGACGATCTTCTCCATGACGGCGCGGGCCTGCTGCTTGTCGTCGCGCTTGGCGGAGGTCAGGAAGGCCTTGAGCTCCTTGGCGACCACGGCGGCGACGATGCGGGTGGCCGCGGAGGTACCGAGCACCTCCTTGGTCTGGCCCTCGAACTGCGGCTCGGCGAGCCGGACGGTGACGACGGCGGTCATGCCCTCCATCGCGTCGTCCTTGACCACGTCGTCCTCGGCGACCCGCAGCAGCTTCGCCGAGCGCAGCGCCTCGTTCACGGTCTTGGTGATCGAGCGTTCGAAGCCGGAGACGTGGGTGCCGCCCTTGGGGGTGGCGATGATGTTCACGAAGGACTTGACGTTGGTCTCGTACCCCGTGCCCCAGCGCAGGGCGATGTCCACGCCGAGCTCGCGGGTGACCTCGGTGGCGGTCATGTGGCCGCGGTCGTCGAGGACCGGGACGGTCTCCTTGAAGGTGCCCGTGCCGTTCAGGCGCAGCACGTCGCAGACGGCCTTGTCCTGGGCGAGGTACTCGCAGAATTCGCTGATGCCGCCGTCGAAGCGGAAGAGCTCCTCGGTCTTGCCGGCCCCGTCGATGCCGCGCTCGTCGCGCACGAGCAGGGTCAGGCCGGGCACGAGGAAGGCGGTCTGGCGGGCGCGCTGGTAGAGCGTCTCCAGATTGAGCTTGGCGTCCTTGAGGAAGATCTGGCGGTCTGCCCAGTAGCGGATGCGGGTGCCGGTGCGGCCCTTGGGTACCCGCTTGACCTTGCGCAGGCCGTTGGCGGGCTCGAAGGGGCTGTCGGGGCCCTGCTCGGTGAAGATCCCCGGGGCGCCGCGGCGGAAGCTGATGGCGTGGGTCGCGCTGTTGCGGTCGACCTCGACGTCCAGGCGGGCGGAGAGGGCGTTGACCACGGAGGCGCCGACGCCGTGCAGGCCGCCCGAGGCCGCGTACGAGCCGCCGCCGAACTTGCCGCCGGCGTGCAGCTTGGTCATGACGACCTCGACGCCGGACAGGCCGGTCTTGGGCTCGACGTCCACGGGGATGCCGCGGCCGTTGTCGCGGACCTCGACGGAGGAGTCCTCGTGGAGGATCACCTCGATGTGGTCGCAGTAGCCGCCCAGGGCCTCGTCGACGGAATTGTCGATGATCTCCCAGAGGCAGTGCATGAGGCCGCGGCTGTCGGTCGAGCCGATGTACATGCCGGGCCGCTTGCGGACGGCCTCCAGACCTTCGAGGACGAGCAGGTGCCGCGCGGTGTAGTTGGAACCGTCCCGGTCTGCTCCGGACAGCAGCGCGCTGGAAGGCACGGACGTGTGGGCGGTCACGCAGTTCGCTCCTCGCTGAATTTCTTTTCTGGCCCGTCGGGCGCAGGGGTGGCTCGGATGCCGCTCGAAGGGTACCGAGGCCAGGTAGAGCCCATGCAACGCCACCCTCGCGGCTTCGTCAGCCTAGTGCAGATCCGCACGCACGTTCGATCCCCCGGGCGGGTGAAGGAAACATCACGTTCCCTTCCAGGCATGAACCAATTAGGGTTCGGGCACGTCCTCATGAACAAACCCGGCGCCCAGCCGGGGGAGGATGGAACTGCGACAAGCGAACGACTGACAGCGCGAAACCGTAAAGCGACGCAATACGGCTCCTTCGCCGCCAACCGGCAACAGCCGGCCAGCTTCGGAAGGAAGTTTCGAGGAAAAGCCGAGAACGGGAACGTTTTCGGCCTGGTTGGATGTTGACCCTGGTACGACAGCTCGTCGAGCTAGAGAAGAGGCGACGTGACTACTGTTCTGACACCCGCGACCCCGCTGACGGCCGCTGACCGATGCGACCGTTGCGGCGCCCAGGCATATCTGCGCGTCGTCCTGCTGAGCGGCGGTGAACTGCTCTTCTGCGCCCACCACGGTCGCAAGTTCGAGCCGGAACTCAAGAAGATCGCCGCGGAAATACAGGATGAGACCGAGCGGCTTACGTCCGCTCCGGCTGCCAATGCCGAACCCGAGGACCGCTGACACAGGCCTACACCTCGCATCCGACGAGCCAGGACCGGCCAGGCCGGTCGACGGGCGGCACCTCTGAGACCCAGGGGCGCCGCCCGTCCTCATGCCCGGACGTCCTCCTCCCCGGGCCCACCCGGCGCACGCCCACCCGGCAGCCCCCGCCCGCTCACTCCCGGCGCCCGCACCGCCCGCCCTGCCGCGAACGCCGACCGGCCTTCCGGGGTCGCGGCCGCTCCCGACACTGGAGGGCCGTCCGTACGATGCCCCCGCAGGGGGCTTGCGCGCGGTGCACAGGCTGCCGGAGCTCATGGACGGTGTTCCTGGACCCGGCCCTGCTGTGCGCCGCTCTGGGAGACGCTCACGAAGTCGACCAGCGGGGCGATCCGGGTGTACACCCCCGGGCTGTCCGCGCGCCCGCACCCGCGCCCCCACGAGACGAGCCCGATGAGCCGCCCCCGCGCGACCAGCGGACCCCCGCTGTCCCCCTGGCAGGCGTCCGCGCCCCCCTGCCCCCCGCCGCCGGCACACACCATCGACTCCGGCTGGAACTGCCCGTCCCGGTCTCCGGGGTACGCGCGACCGCAGACGTCGTCCGCCAGGACCGTGACCGGAGCCGCATGCAGCGCATACGCGTAGTCACCGAAGCCGCTGGTGTCGCCCCATCCGTACACGGCCGCGTCCGTCCCCGCCCGGTACGCGGGATCCCCCGCTGCCGCCATGGGCAGTACGTACCCCGCCGGCACGGCTTCGCCCAGTTCCAGCACGGCGAGGTCCCCGGCGTTGCTCAGGGGGTCGTAGGCCGGGTTCACCCGGGCCGCGCGGACGGCGATCTCGCGGCCCTCGGCCGCCTGCAGCTCCGTACGCCCGGTGACGACCCGAAGATCCGGAACGGAGTCGACCGGGCCGCCCAGCACCTGGCGGCTCAGGCAGTGGGCCGCGGTCAGCACCTTCGTCGGGCCCACGATGACGCCCCCGCAGAACTGCCCGCCCCGCGTACCTCCGAACCGGTCACGGCTGGCCAGCGCCACCACCCACGGGCTGTCCGCCACCTTCACCGGCTTCCCGCCGATCACCACGCTGTCCGCGGCCGCCCGCGGGGCCTGGGCCAGCGACGTCGCGGCCGCTCCCGCCACCACGGTCAGCGCACCCGCCAGAGCACGGGCAAAGGGACGACGCATGGGGCCTCCTGACTCCGGGTGTGCATGACTCCACCCAGAGTGGGATGCCCGGTGGCCGTGCGCACCCGCGCGGCCACCGCCGCGGACCCGAGCCGGTCAGTCCAGGTAGTCGCGCAGCACCTGGGAACGGGACGGGTGGCGCAGCTTGGACATCGTCTTCGACTCGATCTGACGGATCCGCTCGCGCGTCACGCCGTAGACCTTGCCGATCTCGTCCAGCGTCTTGGGCTGGCCGTCCGTGAGGCCGAAGCGCATCGAGACCACGCCCGCCTCGCGCTCGCTCAGGGTGTCGAGCACCGAGTGGAGCTGCTCCTGCAGGAGCGTGAAGCTCACGGCGTCGGCCGGGACGACGGCCTCGGAGTCCTCGATGAGGTCGCCGAACTCGCTGTCGCCGTCCTCGCCGAGCGGGGTGTGCAGGGAGATCGGCTCGCGGCCGTACTTCTGGACCTCGATGACCTTCTCCGGGGTCATGTCCAGTTCCTTGGCCAGCTCCTCCGGCGTGGGCTCGCGGCCCAGGTCCTGGAGCATCTGGCGCTGCACGCGGGCGAGCTTGTTGATGACCTCCACCATGTGCACCGGGATGCGGATGGTGCGGGCCTGGTCGGCCATGGCGCGCGTGATCGCCTGCCGGATCCACCACGTCGCGTACGTGGAGAACTTGTAGCCCTTGGTGTAGTCGAACTTCTCGACCGCGCGGATCAGGCCGAGGTTCCCCTCCTGGATCAGGTCCAGGAAGAGCATGCCGCGGCCGGTGTAGCGCTTGGCGAGGGAGACCACGAGGCGGAGGTTGGCCTCCAGCAGGTGGTTCTTCGCGCGGCGGCCGTCCTCGGCGATGATCTCCAGCTCGCGCTTGAGCTTGGGCGCCAGCTTGTCCGAGTTCGCCAGCTTGTCCTCGGCGAACAGACCCGCCTCGATGCGCTTGGCGAGCTCGACCTCCTGCTCGGCGTTGAGGAGGGGGACCTTGCCGATCTGCTTGAGGTAGTCCTTGACGGGGTCGGCGGTCGCGCCGGCGACGACCACCTGCTGGGCGGGGGCGTCGTCCTCGTCGTCGGAGATGACGAAGCCCTTGTTCTCGCCGCCCTCCTCCTCGTCGTCGGCTTCGGCCTTGACCACGTCGGGACCCTCGTCCGGGGTCTCGTCGTCGGCTGCGTCGTCGGCGCCCTTCTTGGCGGCCGTCTTCTTCGCCGCCGTCTTCTTGGCAGCGGTCTTCTTGGCGGGCGCGGCCTTCTTCGCCGCCGTCTTCTTCGCCGCCGTCTTCTTGGCGGCGGGCTCGGTTCCGGGCTCGGTTCCGGGCTCGTCCACGAGAGCGTCCGCGGCCCCCGGCTCGACGGGCTCCACCGGCTCGACCTCCGGGTCCGCGGTATCGGCGGGCTGCGCGGCCGCCGGCTTCGCCGCCACGGTCTTGGTGGCCGTCCGCTTGGCCGGGGTCTTCGCTGCGACGCTCTTGCGGGTGGTGCGCTTGGGCGACTCCGCGGCACTGACCATCAGCGTCACACCCTCTTCCTCCAGGATCTGGTTGAGGCTGCGAAGAACATTCTTCCACTGGGTCGCAGGAATCTGGTCAGCCTCGAAGGCCCGACGCACGTCATCGCCGGCGATCTGCCCCTCGGCCTTGCCCCGCTCGATGAGCGCCATCACAGACTCGGAATCGGCGATCTCCGGCGGGAGCGTACGGGATGTGCTGGCCGACACGAACAACCTCTCGGAACGATGGAAACGGCTTCCGACCCCGGGCCTGGTGGTGCTGGACCGGAGCCGACGACCACCGACTGGGGATGGGCCGGCGGCGCGGGCAGGGGCCGGGGAGCTGCACAGCACCTGCAGGGGCTGCTGTGTTCCCTCCGTCGGCCATCACCTCTTAGGTCATCGCGTGACCTCGCGGAGCGTTACGCCCAATCTTCGTGGCCCCAGTCACACCCCGTATACGTCATTGCCGGTCATAGGGTCATACGGGTGATTGCGGCGCGGCCGGGATCGGTTGGGGCGAACGGAGCCGGACACCGGTGTCGCCGGACCCGACCGGGCCCGGCGACACGTCGTACACACCCCCGCGCCCCCGCGCGTCCTCCGTCAGTGCTCGCGCGGGGCGGGGACCACGCGCTCGACCTCCGGATGCACCGTCAGCAGCTGACGCATGGCGTTCTCGGCGGCCAGCGCGTCACCGGCGGCCAGGGCCTCGGCCATCCGCGCGTGGTGGGCGACGCAGGTCTCGCTCGGACGGTCACAGGCGGTGACCGGGCTGCCGGAGACCTGAAGCGCCGAGGAGACGATGCCGGAGAGGTGCTCCAGCATGCGGTTACCGGCGAGCTGGATGAGGAGCGCGTGGAACTCGTTGTCCGCACGGGCGAAGGTGATCGAGTCGCCCTGGCCGAGGGCGTGGCCCATGATCTCGACCATGTCGGCGAGCCGCTGCTGGACGTCCGGACGTCCGTGGCCGGCGGCGAGACGGGCGGCGAGCGGCTCGATCACCCAGCGGAGCTCGTGCAGCTCACGACGCTGGTCGTCCCGCTGTGGCCCAAAGGCCCGCCACTCGATGATGTCCGGATCGAGCAGGTTCCAGTCGGCGACGGGGCGGACTCGGGTGCCGACGTTGGGCCGGGCACTGACGAGGCCCTTCGCCTCCAGGACCCGCAGGGATTCACGGACGACCGTACGGGAGACCTCGAAGCGCTGGCCGATCTCCTCGGGGACGAGCGGGCGGTCCGCGCCGAGGTCACCGGAAACGATCATCTGGCCGAGCTGCTGGACGAGTTGGCCGTGCAGTCCGCGGCCGCGGCTGCCCGCGGCGCGGCGGCCTACCCGGCCGAGCTCGACGTCGGCGCCGTCCCAGTGGGGCGCTCCGACACGGTCGGACCCCGCGGTCTCCGTGTAGGGGTAGCGGTCGAGTTCGCCCGGGCCGGCGAGGCCGGAGTCGGCGTGGCGGGCGGCGGTCATCATGGTGTGCGCAAGGGTACTCACGAATCCTTTGTCGGCCTTGCCTCCTTGACCCTTGAGGTCTTTGGTGAAAAGCACACGAAAGGGTGATCGGTGCCCCCTACGCAATTGACGACTTATCGTAAATAACCGGACGTTTTGCGGGGAGTTGCGATCCGCTTCTCACGAGGAGGCGCCAGCGCTCCCGTCCGGAGCGCTCTCCGGCACCGTAACGATCACCAGCGGACGCGGCTGCGCAGCCGCGTGAACCCGTAGGCGCACAACAAGACCGTCAGTGACAACACCAGCGCGGTCGCGACCGGTTGGGCCATCACCCGCAGGGCTCCGAGGATCAGCCGGTCCGCTTCGGGCGGCCATTGCGCCCAGGACAGGCCGCGGAGGCGGGGCCCGAGTCCCGTCATGGGGTACGCGGACGGGCCGTCCAGCGCCTTGCGCACCAGCGGGACCACCACCACCGGTACGGCGAGCACCGCGGCCAGGCCCGCGGTGGCGGACCGGAAGACCCCGGAGGCCAGGACGCCGGCCCAGGCGCAGCCGACGAGGAGTCCGGCCCAACTCACCGCGGGCGGCAGCCACTCGGCAGGTTCGCGCAGGGGGCCGCTGCCGAAGACCAGCCCCAGGGCCGCGGCGTCGGCAGCGACGGCCAGGGCGCCCAGCAGCAGGGCGAGGGCCGCGCACACTCCGAGTTTGGCGGCGAGCAGTCCCATCCGCCGGGGCACGGTGCCGCGGTCGGCGGCGAGGGCGGGGTAGCGGTACTCCTCGCCGAAGGCCAGGGCGCCGAGCAGTCCGGCGCCGAGGGCGGCGGGTGGCAGCGGCAGCAGCTCCGGCCAGGCCGCGAGCAGCCGGCTCTGCGGGGTCTGGCCGGCGCGGGCCAGCACCAGGGAGATGAGGGCGGAGGTGACGACGACGAGAACCGCGGTGAGGGCGGGCGTGCCGGTGCCGAAGACGCGAAGCAGCTCGTAGCGCAGCGGCCGCAGGGGGCCGCCGACGCGCCGCACCGCCGAGGCGGGCCGCCCGGAGTCAGCACGCCGGAAGCGGCGGCCGGACGCCTCGCCGAGGCCCTCGCCGGGCGCCTCACCGTGCGGGGACGCGGTGCCCGTGGCGCCCGCGGTGGCTCGGGCGCGCGGTACCGGTGACGCCGGCGAGCCGGTGTCCCCCGTCTCATCGGCGAGCTGATGGACCAGCACACCGTGCCGGAACGCCGCTTCGCCGATTTCCGCGCAGTTGCTGCCGTACACGGACAGGCGGCTGCCGCTCTCCTCGACGATCTCCACCGAGCGCTGGGCCGCGCGGGCCTCGCGGCCCAGTACGTCGGCCAGCCGGGCGGCGTGCGGGGTGCGCACGGCGACCCTCGGCCGCAGCCGGGTCCGGGCGAAGTCGGCGGCGTCCTGGTCGGCGACGAGCCGGCCCGCCTCGATGCTGACGACCCGGTCGGCGCTGCGGGCGGCCTCCTTGGCGTCGGCCGTGGTGAAGAGCACCGCCCCACCGAGCGAGGCGTGGCCGCGCAGCAGGCTGTGCAGCCAACCGCGGTCCCGTGGCGAGAGCCCGGCGGCGGGCTCGTCCAGCAGGAGTGTGCACGGGTCCGCGAGCAGCGCCGCGGCCAGCCCGACCCGGCGCTCCATGCCGAGCGAGAGCGAGCCGAGGCGCTGGTCCCGCAGGCCCGCGATGCCGACGACCTCCAGCATGGTGTCGGCCCGGGAGGCCGGCACGCCGGCGGCGGCGCAGAGCATCCGCAGCTGGTTGCGGACGGTCCGCGACGGATTGCCGGGGACATCGCCCAGCAGTACGCCGACCTCCCGGCCGGGATGCGGGATCCGGTGCAGGGGGCGGCCGCGGAAGTAGGTGACGCCGCGGCCCGGTTCGAGTTCGAGCATGAGCCGCAAGGCGGTGGTCTTGCCCGATCCCGGCTCACCGAGCAGGGCGGTCACGGACCCCGGGCGGGCCTCGAAGGTGAGGTCGTCCACCAGGGGCGGGGCGTCTCGACGGGGGGCGCTGGTCAGTCCGATGGCCTGGAGCATCGCTTCTCTCGCGGGGGGTGAGACCGCTCTGCGGCAGGGTGAGTACCGCAAGCAAGATAACGCGATATGTCCGATTTTCGGCGCAACCGGTCCGATGGAATGCCGATATCGCAGTCGGGTACGGCCCGGTGGGCGGTCTCGCCCCCAGAAGACGCCATCGCGGCGGCGTCACGGAGCGAGGGCCCCGGGCGGAGTCGGAGAGGCCGGGGACGGGGACGGGGATGGGGATGGCGGCGAAGGCGGGTGCCTCGGCGTCAGACTTCCGGGCGCAGCATCGGCGGGTTGAGCAGGGTGGCTCCGCCCGCGCGGAACAACTGGGCCGGGCGGCCGCCCTGACGGGTCGTCGTCCCTCCGGCCGACACCAGGAAGCCCGGGGTGCCGGTGACCTTGCGGTGGAAGTTGCGCGGGTCGAGCGCCACTCCCCAGACGGCTTCATAGACCCTGCGCAACTCGCCGACGGTGAACTCGGCCGGGCAGAAGGCGGTGGCCAGGGAGGAGTACTCGATCTTCGAGCGGGCCCGCTCGACACCGTCGGCGAGGATGCGCGCGTGGTCGAAGGCGAGCGCCCCGGAGGCCTCGTCCTCGGGCGCCAGGAGGTCGTCGACGGGGGCCCAGCGCGCGCTGTTGGCATCTCCTCCGGCGCGCGGCGCCGGCAGGTCCGGAGCCAGCACCAGGTGCGCCACGCTGACGACACGCATGCGCGGATCCCGTTTCGGATCGCCGTAGGTAGCCAGCTGTTCCAGATGCGCTCCGTTGCCGACGCCCGGAACGGCCGGGTCGTGCGCGCACAGACCGGTCTCCTCGGCGAGTTCGCGGGCCGCGGCCGCCGCCAGGTCCTCGTCCCCGCGCACGAAACCACCGGGCAGCGCCCAGCGCCCCTGGAACGGCTGCTCGCCCCGCCGGACGACCAGCGCGCAGAGCGCGTGGCGCCGCACGGTGAGCACGACCAGGTCGACGGTGACGGCGAAGGGCGGAAAAGCCGACGGGTCGTAGGGCGACATGCAGCGATCATAGTCGTCTGCCTGACGATAAACAGCGCTTTGCCGACCTCGAAGACCCGGATCCGGCGGCTGGTGCCGCGACCGGAACGGTTTGCGGGTGTGCCCTCGGACTCCTGTGCGGTACCTCGCGAGGCGGAGTACCTCAGCTCGTACCCGGCCGTACTCGCCCGGTACGGCAGCTCGGGCGCAGGCCCCTTGCCGGGCGCCGGCTGACCGGTGAAGGTTCCCGTGACAGCACTACCCTCCCAGTTGGAGCGCATCCGCCGCCTCCTCCACCATGGCGAGTCCGAGCCGGCTGATCCGGACGGCGAAGGGCTGGCCGGCCACGCGGAGCCCCGACAGCCTGAGGGCGCCGAGGGGGGCTCCCGCGAGGGGCACGAGGGCGACCGTGCCGGCGGGGGCGTCGGGCCGGATTCCGGCGATGGCGGTCAGTACGTGGATACCGGCCGCCGCGGCCACTGCGGCCGGGCGGCAGGCCGCCGGATGCGGGATGGGCATGCTGCCGGTGGTGCGCTGCTCGGCCGCGAACATCTCCGGCAGCCGGTATCCGAACGTCTCCGCCGCGTCCAGCAGACCGGTGAGCAGGGCCGCGGCCTCCTTTTCATGGCCTGCCTGAGCCAGGCCGGCCACGGCGATGGCGCTCTCGTACGCCCGCACCGCGCCGGAGCGGTGACCGAACGGGTTGTGCCCCGGTTCCCGGGCCGCCATGCTGCGCATCCCCCACCCGGAGTTCATGCCGGGGGCGCCGAGGAGCCGGGCCAGTTGCTCGGTGTGGATCCGGTCCAGCAGCCCCGGGGCGAGTCGGCCACCGCCGAGCAGCCCGGTGTCGAGCAAGTGGGCTGCGGCGCCCGTCAGCCTGGGCAGCGGCCGCCCGTCGGGGTGCAGGGCCGCGGCGGGACGGCCGCCGTCGGGGCCCTCGATCCAGAACGCGGCCCGGAACCTCTCCCGCAGCAAGGCCGCCCGCTCCCGCCATTCCGCGGCGCCGGGCTGCCCGCACCCGGCCAGCAGGTCGGCGCCGAGCAGCGCGGCCCGGTGGGCGTGGGCTTGGGTCTCACAGCGCCGCGGTCCCCCCTCGGGATCGGCCAGGAACCCGTCCTCGCCGAGAGCGTCCCGCAGCCAGCCGAGGCATCGCTCCGCGGCCGGGAGCAGCTGCGCCACTTCGCCCTCGGGCATCCCCCAGAGCCGGGCTTCGGCGAGTACGGCCACGAAGGCCAAGGTCGCCTCCGTGCCGGTGCACCCCGGTGGGAGCTGCGGTCCCGCGCCGCGCAGGGGTCCCGGGATCTTGCCTGCGTCAGCGGCCCCCTCGCTCCGCTGGCTCCGGGCCAGGATGCGCAGGGTGGCGGCGGCCAGTCCCGTACCGAGGGGGAGCGCCATCCGGGCGGCCCAGAGGGACTCCGCCGGGGCCAGTCCCAGCCGCCACGGCACCCCGGCGGCGGCGAAGGCGTCGCCCGGCTCCGCCGGGTCCCGCAGGAGCAGCGCTCTCAGGTCGTCGACGCTGGTACGAAACCACGCCTCGGCCCTCGGGTCGTCGCCCTCGGCGCGGGCGTCGGCCAGTGGATTGGCCACGGCCCCTGCCGGGGCGCGTGCGGTGCGTTCGGGGCCGGTCCGCAGCTCGATGGTCCGGGACTCGCCCGGCCCCAGGTCCAGCTCCCAGCGCAACAGCCCGGCCGAGGCCAGTGCGTCATCCGGGGGCGGGTCGGCCGCCGTCACCGCCTGAGCTTCGGCGGTGCTCCAGCGCAGTCCGGCGGCGTGCACCCCGGCGGGCAGCTCCGGCCCGCCGCGGCCGGCGGCCACGGCTGCCAGCTCGGCCAGATCGGTGCCGAGCGAGACCTCCACGGGAAGTCGTACCGGCCGGGTCGCGAAGCTGCGCACGGTGATCCGCTCTGTGCCGTCCGCGTGCCGGATCCGCTCCACTGCGATGTCCGGATCGGGGCCGGGCTCGGCTCCGCTGCGGACCGTCGCGGTGAAGGAGGCCCGATCGGCTCCGAGGCCGTGTCCCTGGACGGCCACCGGGTCCCGGCCGCCGACGCGCAGCACGCAGCGGGAGAGCAGCCTGCGCCCGGAGCGGTAGATCCCCTCGACTCCCCGCCCGGTCAGTTGGCCGTGCTCCGGCGAGATGACCAGGCAGGGTGCGGCGACGCAGATGACGGCGCCGTGCACGGGCGGCAACTCGGGCCTGCGGGCGGCGGGTACGCCCGGGGGTCGGGGAGGTGCGGGGTGAGACATGCGTCGCCTTGTCTGCGCTCCGGTCGGTTCAGCTGGGTGGTGGCGGCGCGGCCGGGCCCCCACCACCCCCCAGCTGAACGTCCCCGCCCCCACCGGGGTCACGGGCGCGTGGGCCGGCCGAGCGCCCCCGGGGCAGGGCGTCCGTCGCGGGACCGGTCCCGGGCCGTCCGGGAATTGCCGCACGTGGCCTGACGGGCAGGCCGGGCGCGCGCTCACTGCTCGCTCCCCGCGGTGCGGCGCGGCTCGCGGCGCGTCGTACGGCCGGCGCGGCCCGGCCGGCCCGGGCCGCCGGGAGGGCGGGTACCGGCCTTGGCGCGCTTGCGGCGGGGCTCGCGGCGGCGGCGCTCCTCTCGCAGGCACTGCCGCAGCCCTTCGGGGTCGATGCCTTCATTGCAGGCATGGTGGAGCAGCTGGGCGAAGCGGTATTCGGCATCCGCTTCCAGGGCCATCCCGAGTGCGATCCGGGCCGTGGGCTCGTCTCCGGTGGACCAGGAGACCCAGCCCGCGAGGGTGAGCGGAGCCGCCGCGTGCTCGCCGTAGGCTCCGACGCACCGGCGGGACAGGGCCCGCCACAGTCGCAGGGCGGGGGCGGCCTCCTCGTCCTCCATCCACTCGGCCGCGATGTCGCGGATCTCGCGGTCCTGGAGGCCGAGGATCAAGGAGGCGGCCTCGTCGTGGCCGAGCAGCGCGTCGTCCCAGTCATCGGCGCACGGGCCGCCCTCGACGGGCGGGGCCAGGGTCATGCGCCGCATCAGGGCCCGGGCCAGGGTGATGGTCTCGGCGCCGACCTCCTCCCGGCTCGCTCCGTCGAGGATCTTCGGCACCAGGGCGGTGGCCGCCCGGTCCAGAGCCCCTTCCATTTCCTGTGCCACGGTTCCGCGCAGCGGTGACAGCCGGCTTTCGATCTCCTTGAGGGAGCCCCGCACCTGGAGCCCGGCGAAGGTGGCCGCGGCGGCCAGGACCGAAGTGCCCACGGCGGCCAGCATGGTCCCCTCTGCCGGGCAGCAGCGCACGTCGGGGCAGCAGTAGGACCAGTACCGGCCGCCGGAGAGGCACAGGGCCTCCAGGACGGGCACCTCCAGCGCTCCGCAGGCCAGCCGGATCCGCTGGGCGAACGGCCGCAGCCGGGTCATCACCCGCTGGCCGGTCTCGTCCCCACCTGGATCCTGGCAGAGGAAGACGACGATGCCGTCGGGCTTTCCGCCGCGCCGTTCGCTGCCCCGGACGAGGCACTGCGCGACCTGCCGGGCGGTCTCCTCCCACTCCGCCGGGCTGGCGGGGATGCCGACGCGGAGCCTGCCTCCGAAGCGGCCTCCCTCGCCGTGCACGGCGACCATGACGAGGGAGTCGGTCGGGTGGAAACCGAGCATGTAGGGCAGCGCGTCGGCCAGCTCGGCCGGGCTGCGGAGCGTGATCTGCGGGTCGATGGCGGATCCGGTCGAGCTGACGGGAGGACGGCCGGACGGGGTGCGTGATGCGTCGTTGTTCTTCATGCCCCGAAGGTCTCGTGCATGATCCGATCCGGAAACCCCTGTGGATAACTGTTTACTACTCAACATCCACAGGCTGAGAGCGCCATTGGCGCAATGTCGGAGGCATCGGGTTGCATGGGGGCATGAACCCAGACCTGAGGTCCTCTGCCGACTCCGTACTGGCCCGCCTCGTGGGCGACCCCACGGGCACCGCTCGGTTGCGTGAGGACCAGTGGCGGGCGATCGAGGCCCTCGTCGCGCACAAGCGACGGGCCCTGGTGGTGCAGCGCACGGGCTGGGGCAAGTCCGCGGTGTACTTCGTCGCCACCTCGCTGCTGCGGGCGAGCGGCGCCGGTCCCACGGTGATCGTCTCCCCCCTCCTCGCGCTGATGCGCAACCAGGTGGAGGCCGCCGCCCGGGCCGGGATCCGCGCCCGTACGATCAACTCCGCGAATCCCGAGGAGTGGGAAGGGATCCAGGCCGAGGTGGCGGCGGGCGAGGTCGATGTGCTTCTGGTCAGCCCGGAGCGGCTCAACAACCCGGATTTCCGCGACCAGGTCCTTCCCAAGCTCTCCGCCGCGACCGGCCTCCTCGTCGTCGACGAGGCGCACTGCATCTCCGACTGGGGGCATGACTTCCGCCCGGACTACCGGCGGCTGCGCACCATGCTGGCCGACCTGCCGCCGGGCGTCCCCGTCCTGGCCACGACCGCCACGGCCAATGCCCGCGTGACCGCCGACGTGGCCGAACAGCTCGGCACCGGCGCCGGTACCGACGCGCTCGTACTGCGCGGCCCGCTCGACCGCGAGAGCCTGAGCCTCGCCGTACTCACGCTGCCCGACGCGGCGCACCGGCTGGCCTGGCTCGCCGACCACCTCAAGGAGCTGCCCGGCTCCGGGATCATCTACACACTGACCGTGGCGGCGGCCGAGGAGGTCACCGCCTACCTGCGCCACCGCGGGCACACGGTCTCCTCGTACACCGGTAAGACGGAGAACGCCGACCGCCAGCAGGCCGAGGACGACCTCCAGGCCAACCGCGTCAAGGCCCTGGTCGCCACCTCGGCCCTCGGCATGGGCTTCGACAAACCCGACCTCGGCTTCGTGGTGCACCTCGGCTCGCCGTCCTCCCCCATCGCCTACTACCAGCAGGTCGGCCGGGCCGGCCGCGGGGTGGACCACGCCGAGGTGCTGCTGCTCCCAGGCCGGGAGGACGAGGCGATCTGGCAGTACTTCGCCTCGGTGGCCTTCCCGCCGGAGCAGCAGGTACGCCGCACCCTCGACGTCCTCGCCCAGGCGGGTCGGCCCCTGTCGCTGCCCGCCCTGGAACCCCTCGTAGACCTGCGCCGCACCCGACTGGAGACGATGCTCAAGGTCCTCGACGTCGACGGCGCCGTGCACCGGGTGAAGGGCGGCTGGACCTCGACCGGCGAACCGTGGGCCTATGACGCCGAGCGCTACGCCTGGGTGGCACGCCAACGGGCCGCTGAGCAGCAGGCCATGCGCGATTACGCGGCGACCGGGGGATGCCGGATGGAGTTCCTGCGGCGCCAGTTGGACGACGAAGAGGCCGTCCCGTGCGGCCGCTGCGACAACTGCGCCGGCGCCCGGTTCACTGCGGATGTCTCCGCCACGGCACTGGACACGGCCCGCGGCGAGCTCGGCCGCCCGGGCGTGGAACTGGAGCCGCGCAAGATGTGGCCGACCGGGCTCGCGGCGGTCGGCGTCGACCTCAAGGGACGCATCCCGGCGGGCGAACAGGCCTCCACAGGAAGGGCTTTGGGCCGCCTGTCCGACATCGGCTGGGGCAACCGGCTGCGGCCGATGCTCGCCCCGCAAGCTCCGGACCAGGTGATCCCGGACGATGTCACGCAGGCCGTGGTGGCGGTCCTCGCCGACTGGGCGAAGGGGCCGGGCGGCTGGGCCTCGGGGGCGCCGGACGCCCCGGCGAGGCCGGTGGGCGTGGTGGCCCTGCCCTCGCGCAGCCACCCGCAGCTGGTGGGATCGCTGGCCGCCCGGATCGCGGAGGTCGGGCGGATGCCGCTCCTCGGCATGGTGGCGTACACCGACGAGGCACCGGAGTTCGGGCTGCCCTCCTCGAACAGCGCCCAGCGGGTGCGCGGTCTGCACCAGGCTCTGACCGTGCCGCCCGCCCTGGCCCAGGCACTGGCGGAGGCAGCGGGGCCGGTGCTCCTCGTCGACGACCGCGCGGAGAGCGGATGGACCCTGGCAGTCACCTCCCGCCTGCTCCGCCGGGCCGGTGCGAAGGGGGTGTTCCCGCTGGTGCTGGCGCTCCAGCCGTAACCGAATGCGTCATCTTCGGCGTGGCGGGGCAAGGATATGAACGGCATACCGGCGAATTCCGGTCGGCGGCGCCAATTGCTCGTTGCCGCATGCTCCGCAGCCACGCGAGAATTGGAGTGCTCCCGCTCCGCTCCTCGGCACTCACCTGGGCCGGGCTGCGGCGCGCCCGCACTCCAGCCGTGCCCGTCCGCGGGCGTGTACCCGAAGGGAGGACCGTGACCTTCGGATTCGCCCCGCCCTCGGTCACGTCGCTGACAACGGCAACCGGCGGCGCCAGCCGGCACGGCAGACTGCTGGAGCCCGCCGCATGGACGGCGGCCGGCATTCCGCTGCTGCGCAATCCCCGCGAGGTCGTCAGCGGGCTGCACTCGCGGCACAGCCCCGTGCCTTCCACCGCGGTCATCGCCGTCCTCGGCCCGGAGGAACAGCTGGTGGCCAGCGCGTCGTTCGTACAGCGCTCCACCTCGGCCGACGGTTGGGAGTACCGCAACGCGCTGCTGTCCCGGCTGCGCCGGATCCTCCCGCACGACCTGCGGCGCCGGAGCCCCGTGCGCACGGCGGTACTGCTCTACTGCCGCGACGGCGACGAGCGGTGGACCGAGGAGGACGGAGCCTGGATGTGGGGGCTGCGGGACGCGTGCACCCTCCACGGGCTGCGCTGCGGCGCGTACATCACGCTGACCCGCGGCGGCTGGCAGGTGCTGGGCGAAGGCCGGGGCGGGCGGCGGCCCAGCTCGGACGAGCGGCCGCGGCATCTCGGCGACACGGCGGCCGAGTTTCCTCCGCTCGGCCTGCGCAGCAGCCCCGGCGCGGCCGAGGCCCTGCGCCGGACCGCCGCGCGCTGAGCCCGTACGGCCAGAGCCACCAGCTCAAGGCGAGATGAGCTCAGGTGACGGCGCATCACGTCAGGCCAGGTACGCACCGCGGGCCAGGGCACCGCGAGTAGGAGCGCCCGAAACGGCACGGCCGGCAAGGCGCCGCGGCCCGGAGCAGCGGGGACGCAAGGGAGACCGCTGCTCCGGGCCGCATACTCCCTCGGGCATGCCTCACAGTCGTACCCCCGCGAGCGAGAGACGGCAGGTCAGGCCCTGGGCTTCAGCGGGGCCGGCTCATCGCCTGCCCCGCTCCTCGCCCCTCACCCCGTCGGGCAACGGGACGTCAGACGCCCGCGCCCAGCACGGAGTTGATCTGCTGCGGATCGCCGCACACGATCAGCAGCGAACCCGCCCGCTTCAGCGCGGACGGCAGGGCGCCTGCCAGCGCGTCGACCGGTCCGCCGTTGGCCGCGAAGACCACGACGGGGCGGGCGGCAGCACGCGGCGCCTGGGCGGCGTCCGCGTAGAACACGTCGTCCCCGGCGTCGTGCAGGGCCCAGTAGGCGGCGTCGCCGAAGGACAGCTCGTGCGCGGCCCACGGGTGCGGGTCGCCGGTGGTGAGCACCAGGATGTCGCCGGGCGCGCGCCCGGTGTCGAGCAGCAGGTCGACGGCCTCTTCGGCCGCGTCCAGCGCACCCTCGGCGGAGGCCGGGATCAGCTGGATCTGCGGCGCCGTCACCGAGACGGACGGCGCGGTGGGGCCTGCGGGGACTGCGGGAACGGGTCCGGGGGTGGCCTGCGGCGCACGCTGCGCGGGCGGTGCGGGCCGGACGGGACCGGGGCGCCCGGGCCGCGGTACGGCAGCAGCGGGACGCGGACCAGGTACGGGGCGGGGGGTCTGCGCGGTGCGGCCTGCGGCCGGCGTGACGCGGGGACCCTGGGCACTCTCGTGAATCTGAGGCTCCTCGGTGGCGGGGGTGAGAGGCATGAGTTGATCTCTATCAAACACCGGTACGAAACGTACCGGCCGTCGGGACGTGGGCGCGATCAGAAATCGAAGCCGAGTTGGCCTCCGTCTTCCAGCTCCATCGATTCCTCGCTGCGGCGCACCTTCTTGAGGTGGCGCCATCTGGGCAGCGTGTCGAGGTACGACCAGGAGAGCCGGTGGTAGGGGGTGGGCCCCCGCTCCTGCAAGGCCGCCCGGTGCACGGGCGAGGGGTATCCGGCGTTGTCGGCGAAGGCGAAATCCTCGAAGCCGTCGCCTCCGCCCAGTACGGCCATCATCCGGTCGCGCCTGACCTTGGCGATGACCGAGGCCGCGGCGACGGCGACGCAGGACTGGTCACCCTTGATCACCGTACGGACCCGCCAGGGCAGGCCGAGGTAGTCGTGCTTGCCGTCGAGGATAACGGCGTCGGGCCGCACCGGCAGGGCGTCCAGGGCGCGGCCCGCCGCGAGCCGCAGGGCCGCGGTCATCCCGAGTTCGTCTATCTCCTCGGGGGAGGCGTGTCCGAGCGCATGCGCGGTGACCCAGTCCTCCAGGACGTCGATGAGGGCATCGCGCCGCTTGGCGGTGAGCAGTTTGGAATCGGTGAGTCCGGCGGGAGGCCGGCGCAGGCCGGTGATCGCGGCGCACACCGTGACGGGACCGGCCCATGCCCCTCGTCCGACTTCGTCGACCCCGGCGATGACTTTGGCGCCGGTGGTTGCGCGGATGGAGCGTTCGACGGCGTGGGTGGGTTCTTCGTACGGCATGGCGCCAGCAAGGTTACGCCGCCCCGGGCCGCGTGCACACCCCGGCCCTGGTCCGGCTCGCAGGCGGACCGGTGGCCGACCCCGGCTCGCCCGCCGGGCGGGCCCGGACCTACCCCGCCACCGGGCGCGCGTGGCATCCCGGCGGACCCAGCTCCCCGGCGCCGCCGCCCTCCTGCCCTGAAGGGCGGGACCATCACCTCGCCGATCCCTTCCCCGACTCAGGGGGAGCATCCCGATTCGCTCCCGCGTATTGTCGTGCGGCGGTTCGACACCACCGGAATCACATGGCCGTGCACGCACCCTTCGCATCGGCCCGGACGTCACCCCATGTGATTCCCGGGCGAACAAAGACCCGGATCCGCCCTCGCCCCGGCCCGGGCAGCCAGGACCGGCGACTTGGCACGTACTCGGCAGCGGCGTGATCGCATTCGTGAAGCCCGATCCGCTGGGATGAGGCCGCGGCTTCGGTCAGGGACCGTGCGGGCACACCGCAGAACCGGCTAGTACTCGGTGCGGGTGCCGGCTAGTACTCGGTGCGGGTGCCGAAGGCGCCGAGGCGCGAGCAGACCTCGTAGGAGGCCGTCACCGGACGCTCGCGCAGGATCTGCCGGGCCCGGTATTCGCCGAAGCTCATCGCGTACCAGGGCACGTGGCCTGCCCTCGACATGTCGTTGTTGATGCCTCTCAGGGCGCAGGACCTGTGCGGCTCGGACAGCCGGTCCAGAGCCGGTACCGCGTCCGCCGACATGGACTGGAAGTAGGCGAGGTCGATCTTCTCGTCGTCCGCGTAGCGGGTCACGTTTCGCTCGGCGACCATCCCGTCCGGAGACATCAGGCCGAAGGCGAGGACGCCCGCCGCCACGCTGCCCGCGACGGCGCGCGGCAGCCAGCGCGCGCCGAACACCCCGGCCGCCATGATCAATACGATGACCAGCCCCAGCCACAGTTCCATCGCCGCCACCGACACCCGCAGCCGGGTGAGCCCGTAGGCATCCACGTAGAGGTCCATGCGGCGCAGTGCGGAAGCGACCACGACCAGCGTCAGCGCGCACAGCAGCCCGAGCACGACCTGTACGAAGCGCCGGTCGCCGGCCCCCGCTCGCGGCGCCCAGCGCAGGGCCAGCGCGATCACGGCGAGGGTCAGGAGGGTGGCCCAGAGCAGCTGCCAGAAGCCCTGCCGGGCGTACTCGGCGTAGGAGAGGTCGGTGCTGTCCAGGACCTTGTCGTAGCCACCGAACAGGACGGCCAGCTGGACGGCGTTGAAGCCGGCGAAGAGCAGGTTGAGCACGACGAGCGGCAGGGCCCATTCCACGCGCGACCGCGGCTTGCCGGGGGCGACCTTGATCCGGTCCCAGCGCAGGGGAGCCGCGGCGGCGCGGGCGGCGGCGAGCGCGAGGGCCGCGCCGAAGACGAAGAGCACGATGCGGATGGGTCCGTCGCCGATGGAGATGTCCGGGGTCAGGCTTCCCAGCAGATCGGCGAAGGCCGCGTCCGCGGAGGCGAAGAGCGTGCCGAAGAGCATCAGCAGGACGAGCGCCACGGCGGCCGCCTTGACCACGGGCAGCCAGCGGTCCTTGTTCATCACCCTGCCGCGCGAGCGCAAGCCGCTCCAGGCCCATCCGACGCCGGACACGGCGGCGTCGAAGAAGCCGAGCGGGCTCAGCAGGACGCCGGGCCAGGTGCGGCTGCCGTGCAGGGCCAGCGCGCCGAGCAGGACGGCGGCGAGGAGGGCGAGCGTGGACGGCCACGCGGAATCGCGCAGCGCGGGTACGGCGAGGAGGGCGAGGCAGCCGAGTGCCCAGGCGACGGTCCAAGGCCGCGCCGTACGACGGGCCGTGCGGGCGGCGACGTACGCGGCGACGGCGGCGGGCAGCACGGCGAGCAGCAGACCGGGACCCAGGCCGTCGGCCACGAACAGCGCGGCGGCCAGACCGGCGACGAAGGCGGCGACGAGTGTGGCGGTACGGATGGGGGCGGCTTCGGCGGGGCGCACCAGTTCGGCCCATCCGGACGGGGCGGCGGCCTTGGCGGCGGCCCGTTCCCGCTGCTGCTGCGCTTGCCAGGCGGCGGCGTCGGCGGGCACCCAGGGCGGCTTGCCCGCTCGCGCTACGGCGCGAAGGGTGCCGGCAGGGCGCGCTGCCGGAGCCGCGGCGGCAGGGGGCTCGGCGGCAGGGGGCGCCGGAACGGGCGCGGGCTTGGCGGGGTCTCCCGTTCCGGTCGGATCCGGCGGGGCGGGCACTGACCCGGCCGCCGGGGCCACCGTTCCCGCCCGTTCCGCGGCCGCGCCGGCGGGCACGTCCTCGGCGGAACTCCCGGCCGCTTCCCCGGCGACCGGCCCGCTCGCGTCCGTACTCGCGTCCGTACTCGCGTCCTCGGCCTTGCCGTGGTGCATCCCGTCGGTGTTCTCAGACATCGGGTTCCCCTCCCCTACCGGCCGCCCCCGGACTTCTCGTGGAGACGGCGAAGCGGACAGAGTAGGCCCGTGACGTGCGGTTTCTGCCAGGCCCATAAGGTCCCTGTGGCAGGACCGTGACAAACCGAAAAGGGGTATCGCCCCCCGTGACGCCCCACCGGCTCGACAGCACCTCCGGACCCGAACCACCTCCCGGACCCGGACGGCCGGGGCACCCGGGCCGGCAGGCGCCAGGTGGACTCCTACGGCGCCGCCGCCTCCGGCAACCAGGCCGGGAGGGCCTCCGTACGGGCCAGCCACGCGGCCGGCAGCACCGCCTCCCCGCGCGCACCGAGCACCCCGCCGACGATCGCGCAGGTCGTGTCGACGTCGCCGCCCACCTGCGCGGTGGTCCAGAAGGCCCGCTCGTAGTCGTCCAGGGACCGCGCCGCCGACCACAGGGCGAAGGGCACGGTGTCGTGGGCGCTCGTCCGGCGCCCGCAGCCCAGTACCGCCGCGACCGTCGTCGCGTCGCCGTAGTCCAGCATGTCCTTCGCCCGCCGCAGCCCGGCGCCCACCGCGCTGCGCGGCACCAGGGCGATCACCCCGTCCAGCAGGTCGGCGGCCTTGGGCGGACCGGCCGGATCCGCGGCCAGCGCGGCCGCCGCGGCGACCGCCATCGCCCCGCACACGGCCTCGCGGTGCTGGTGGGTGGTGTAGGCGGAGATCTCCGCCTGATGTGTGGCCTGCTCCGGGTCGTCGGCGTACCAGGCGCCCAGCGGTGCGATCCGCATGGCGGCGCCGTTGCCCCATGATCCCTGCCCGTTGAACAGCTCGGCGGCGAGCGTGCGCCAGTCCTCGCCCTCCCGGATCAGGCGCAGCATGCGGTTCACGGCGGGCCCGTAGCCGCGGTCGAAGTCGTGGTGGTGGGCGAAGGAGCTCGCGAGGGCGTCCTGGTCGATGCGTCCGTGCTCGGCGAGCACGGCCACCACCGAGCAGGCCATCTCGGTGTCGTCGGTCCACTGCCACGGCTCGGTGCCGGAGGGCACTTCGCGCCGCTTGAGGAGGGGGTAGTTGACCGGGACGAAGTACTGGGAGCCCAGGGCGTCACCCAGGGCCAGTCCTCGCAGGCTGGCCATGGCGCGTGCGTAGCGCCGTTCGGTAGAGGAGTCAGGGGTCATCGCGGGTCACTCTAGCCGTCCAGGTCATAAGGCTCCGGTGTGGTCCACCGCTCAAATGGGCGGTCCATCCGGTACCGGCCGTCCGGGCCCAGTTGCAGCACCCGGAATTCGCCGTTCCCGGGGTTGGACAGGGCCTCGAACTCGGCCACGGACCAGTGGAACCAGCGCATGCAGAACAGCCTCATGGTGAGGCCGTGGGTCACGAGAAGCACGTTCTCGGGGTGGTCCGGGGCCTCGAAGCTGCGGTAGAGGCTCTCCAGGAAGGATCCGACCCGGTCGTAGACGTCGGCTCCCGACTCGCCCTGGGCGAAGCGGTAGAAGAAGTGCCCGTACGCGTCCCGGTAGGCCTTCTGGAGCCGTACGTCGTCCCGGTCCTGCCAGTTTCCCCAGTCCTGCTCGCGCAGCCGGGGCTCCTCGCGCATCCGGACCCGCGAGGGGTCCAGCCGCAGTTCCCGGAAGGTCTGCAGGGTCCGGCGGTAGGGGGAGACGTAGGCGCTGATGGTCTCGTCTCCGAAGAGCTCGCGCAGCCGTACTCCGGCCGCCGCGGCCTGTTCGCGGCCCTTGCGGGTCAGCCGCAGGGCGTGGTCGGGCTCGCGTTCGTACACCGAGTCGTCGGCGTTGCCCTCCGATTCGCCGTGCCGGACAAGGACGATGCGCCGTGGTCGGACCATCCCACGACCCTATTCGGCCACGTTTCGGCCCGCCGACCGGGCACGCCGAAACACGCCGATGATCATCGTACGGTCATACCGTCCAGGAGGGTTCGAGGTCGACGACGTCACCGGTGAGGGCCTCCACGTCGGCCTGTATCTGGGCGCGCAGGGCGAGCCGCTCCACCCGCTCCTGCCGGTACTTGCCGTGCTCGGCGGCCGCACGCCACATCGAAAGCACCAGGAACTCCCGGCCCGGGGCCTCCCCGAACAGCCCCCGGATCATGCCGGGCGAACCGGCCATGGCCGGATTCCATACCTTCTCCTGCATGAGCGCGAAATGGTCGACGCGTCCCTCGCGTACCCGGGTGTGCGCGACCCGGACCACGTCGGCGTCCGTGAACCGCGGCTCGAATCCGGTCTTCACGTCGAAGCGGTGGTCGAAGAGCGTTGCCCGCGGACCGGTGTAGGTGCCCTTCTGCGCGGCGGCCAGCCGGTCGTGCGAGCGGGCCATGAAGGAGTCGTAGAAGGAACGGCTCTCCCAGAAGGTGAAGACGTGCGCGACCCCCTGCCGTCCCCGGCTCCAGCCGCCGCCCTGCCCCCGGAATCCCGGCTCGCCAGGCAGCCCCGCCCATTTGCGCTGCCCCCGCTCGAACCCGCGTCGGTCCGTCACCGTGCAGCGAATCCACTTGACCAGCACGGCGCCATCGTACGGTCCCCGCGCGGCCCGGGGTCAGTCCTCGGCGCAGGTGCATCCGCACCGGTTCCGCACCGCCCCGCAGGGACGGCCGAAGTCCGAACTCCCGGTCAAGCACACCGAGCACATCCAGCGCGCCGGGCAGACCGCCGGGGCGGCGCCGCGTCGCACGACTGCGCGGGCGGGTCACGCCGAAGGAGGCGGAGCCGGGAATCCGGCTCCGCCTCCTTCGGCATTCGGTTCACGCCCTGACGACGCCCGTGATCAGCTGCAGCCGCTGGTGGAGCCGCAGCCCTCGCAGATGTAGCAGGAGCCGGCGCGCTGCATCTTCGTACCGCAGGAGAAGCAGAGCGGGGCGTCGGCGGAGACGCCGAGCTGCATCTCGACCAGTTCGGCGTTGCTGTGCGCCGTCTTCGGGGCCGGAACCTGGACCGCAGTGGCCGGGGCCGGCTTCGGGACCGAGGGGACCGCGGTCAGCGGGGCCGACTGCGCCAGGGTCTCGGTGTCGAGCTCCTCCCCGTCGAGCGGCTCGTAGGAGCCGGTCTCCAGGTGACGCTGACGCTCCTCGGCGGTGTGGATGCCGAGGGCCGACCGGGTCTCGAAGGGCAGGAAGTCGAGCGCCAGGCGGCGGAAGATGTAGTCGACGATCGACTGCGCCATCCGCACGTCCGGGTCGTCCGTCATACCGGCCGGCTCGAAGCGCATGTTGGTGAACTTCGAGACGTACGTCTCCAGCGGGACCCCGTACTGCAGGCCGACGGAGACGGCGATGGAGAAGGCGTCCATCATGCCCGCGAGGGTCGAGCCCTGCTTGGACATCTTCAGGAAGACCTCGCCCAGACCGTCGTCCGGGTAGGAGTTCGCGGTCATGTAGCCCTCGGCGCCACCGACCGTGAAAGAGGTGGTGATCCCCGGGCGGCCCTTGGGGAGGCGCTTGCGGACCGGGCGGTACTCGATGACCTTCTCGACCGCCGTGCGGATGGTCTCCTCGGCCTTCGCGGTGACCTCGGCCTTCTCCTCTTCCTTCTTCTTGGCGGAGAGGGGCTGGCCGACCTTGCAGTTGTCGCGGTAGATGGCGAGCGCCTTGACGCCGAGCTTCCAGGCCTCGAAGTAGATCTCCTCGATCTCCTCGACGGTCGCCGTCTCCGGCATGTTGACCGTCTTGGAGATCGCGCCGGAGATCCAGGGCTGGATCGCGGCCATCATCCGGACGTGGCCCATCGCGGAGATGGAACGCTCGCCCATGGCGCAGTCGAAGACCGAGTAGTGCTCGCTCTTCAGCCCCGGGGCGCCGACCACGACGCCGTGCTCGGCGATGTGGGCGACGATCGCCTCGATCTGCTCTTCCTGGTAGCCCATGCGGCGCAGAGCCTGCGGCACGGTGCCGTTGACGATCTGCATCGAGCCGCCGCCGACGAGCTTCTTGAACTTGACCAGCGCCAGGTCCGGCTCGACACCCGTGGTGTCACAGGACATCGCGAGACCGATGGTGCCGGTCGGCGCGAGGACGGAGGCCTGGGAGTTGCGGAAGCCGTTCTTCTCGCCGAGGCGCAGGACGTCCTGCCAGGCCTCGGTGGCCGCGGCCCAGATCGCGTTGTCCAGGTCCTCGGTGCGCGGCGCGACGGCGTTGGCGTCGGCGTGCTGCCTCATGACGCGCTTGTGCGACTCGGCGTTGCGGGCGTAGCCGTCGTACGGGCCGACGATTGCGGCCAGCTCGGCGGAGCGCTTGTACGCCGTACCGGTCATCAGCGAGGTGATGGACGCGGCGAGGGTGCGGCCGCCGTCCGAGTCGTACGCGTGGCCGGTGGCCATCAGCAGGGCGCCGAGGTTGGCGTAGCCGATGCCCAGCTGGCGGAAGGCGCGGGTGTTCTCGCCGATCTTCTGCGTCGGGAAGTCCGCGAAGCAGATGGAGATGTCCATCGCGGTGATGACGAGCTCGACGACCTTGGCGAAGCGCTCGGCGTCGAAGGACTGGTTGCCCTTGCCGTCGTCGTCGAGGAACTTCATCAGGTTCAGCGAGGCGAGGTTGCAGGACGTGTTGTCCAGGTGCATGTACTCGCTGCAGGGGTTGGACGCGGTGATGCGGCCGGACTCGGGGCAGGTGTGCCAGTTGTTGATCACACCGTCGTACTGGATGCCCGGGTCGGCGCAGGCCCACGCGGCCTCGGCCAGCTTGCGGAAGAGCGCCTTGGCGTCGACCTCTTCGATGACCTCACCGGTCATACGGGCACGCAGGCCGAACTTGGTGCCGTTCTCGACGGCCGTCATGAACTCGTCGTTCACACGGACGGAGTTGTTGGCGTTCTGGTACTGGACGGACGTGATGTCGTCGCCGCCCAGGTCCATGTCGAAGCCCGCGTCGCGCAGGGCACGGATCTTCTCCTCCTCCTTGACCTTGGTCTCGATGAAGGCCTCGACGTCCGGGTGGTCCACGTCCAGGACGACCATCTTGGCCGCGCGGCGGGTGGCGCCGCCCGACTTGATCGTTCCGGCGGACGCGTCGGCGCCGCGCATGAAGGAGACCGGACCCGAGGCGTTGCCACCGGAGGAGAGGAGCTCCTTGGAGGAGCGGATGCGGGAGAGGTTCAGGCCGGCGCCGGAGCCGCCCTTGAAGATCATGCCCTCTTCCTTGTACCAGTCGAGGATGGACTCCATGGAGTCGTCGACGGCAAGGATGAAGCAGGCGGAGACCTGCTGCGGCTGGGGCGTTCCGACGTTGAACCACACCGGCGAGTTGAAGCTGAAGATCTGGTGCAGGAGGGCGTAGGTCAGCTCGTGTTCGAAGATCTCCGCGTCGGCGGGCGACGAGAAGTAGTCGAAGTCCTCGCCGGCCTTCGTGTACGTCTTCACGATCCGGTCGATCAGCTGCTTCAGACCGGTCTCGCGCTGCGGGGTGCCGACCGCACCGCGGAAGTACTTGCTGGTGACGATGTTGACCGCGTTCACCGACCAGAAGTCGGGGAACTCGACGCCACGCTGCTCGAAGTTGACCGAGCCGTCGCGCCAGTTGGTCATGACGACGTCACGGCGCTCCCAGCTCACCTCGTCGTACGGATGCACGCCGGGGGTGGTGTGGATGCGCTCGATACGCAGGCCGCCCTTGGCTGCCTTGGTCCCCTTGGCGCGGGAACCACGTGCCGAGCTGCTCGCCGTCTCTGTCATGCCGCCTCCCATATGCGGGCAAAAACGCCCTAAAGTGCCAGCGTTATTCCGCGGCACGGTGCTGTGTCCTGGATCTACGTTCGTGCTCTTCGCTCGACTGACCGGCCGCGCCGCGATCCCAGTGCGCTGCGATGCGGTGCGGGCCGTCCGGTCAGTCGGCGGCGGAGGCGGGCACGGGGACCGAACCGGTCCCACCGGGCTCGCACTCTTCAGGGTGAGCCCGCCGCTCGCGCAGTTCCACGATGGCGGTCTCGAAGTCTTCAAGGGTGTCGAATGCTTTATATACGGACGCGAACCGCAGGTACGCGACCAGGTCGAGCTCCTGCAACGGACCGAGTATGGCCAGACCCACATCGTGGGTGGTCAGCTCGGCACTCCCCGTGGCACGCACCGCCTCTTCGACCCGCTGGCCGAGTTTGGCGAGCGCGTCCTCGGTGACCGGCCGCCCCTGGCACGCCTTGCGCACGCCGGAGATGACCTTGGTGCGGCTGAAGGGCTCTGTCACCCCGCTGCGCTTGATCACCATCAGCGAGGCCGTCTCCACCGTCGTGAAGCGACGGGAGCAGTCGGGGCACTGACGGCGCCGACGGATCGACGTCCCGTCGTCCGTGGTGCGGCTGTCGACGACGCGGCTGTCGGGGTGCCTGCAGAAGGGGCAGTGCATGGTTCCCTCACCCTCCCTCTTGGCACGACTGAATCACCCCACAAGGCCCCTGAACGGCAGAGAAGGGTCTCTGCCGGGAGCTTCTGAAGCAGCCACCAGCATATGCGATGCCGGGTGCCCCGACAGACCGGGGACCACAACTTCTGGGTGGCAGCGCTCATCCAACCACTAGATCTTGGGTTGTGGTGGATTCACACCGCTCCGCGTGTCGCGGCGTCGGATGGGCGATCACGGGGCTTTCCGGTGCCAGACTGGGCCCGGACCCGCACGATGGCGACCCGAGCGGGAAGGGTACCGTAAGCGGCGCACGCGGGACCGAACCCACGTTCGCCGATTGGACCGTCCATACACCTCTCGATGTGGCCATGCCGGGCGATCTGCGATTTTTCACTCGAACGTGTGTTTGGCGCAACCTTTCGAAAGCAACTACCGTTGTCCAGCGAGGGAGACCATTTCGAGAGGGGCCGACGTGACCACCACCGCAGACAGTGCCACCATCACTGCCCAGAACCGCTCCCAGAGCCGACTTGAGCCGGTGCATGCCATGAACGACGTAAACCTGAACCCGGAGGCGGAGCCCGTACGCCCCGCACGCTCGCTGCCAGGTCGACCTCCAGGCATCCGCGCCGACAGCTCCGGACTCACGGACCGGCAGCGGAGGGTCATCGAGGTCATCCGTGACTCCGTGCAGCGGCGGGGTTATCCCCCGTCGATGCGGGAGATCGGTCAGGCGGTCGGCCTCTCCAGCACGTCTTCGGTCGCGCACCAGCTGATGGCCCTGGAGCGCAAGGGCTTCCTGCGCCGCGATCCACACCGGCCCCGGGCCTATGAGGTGCGCGGCTCGGACCAGCCGAGCTCGCAGCCCACGGACACCACCGGCAAGCCCGCCGCTTCCTACGTCCCCCTCGTCGGCCGGATCGCGGCCGGTGGCCCGATCCTCGCCGAGGAGTCCGTCGAGGACGTCTTCCCGCTCCCCCGCCAGCTGGTCGGCGACGGTGAGCTCTTCGTGCTCAAGGTCGTCGGAGACTCGATGATCGAGGCCGCCATCTGTGACGGCGACTGGGTCACGGTCCGCCGCCAGCCGGTCGCGGAGAACGGCGACATCGTCGCCGCGATGCTGGACGGCGAGGCCACGGTCAAGCGCTTCAAGCGCGAGGACGGCCACGTCTGGCTTCTGCCGCACAACGCCGCCTACCAGCCGATCCCCGGCGACGAGGCGACCATCCTCGGCAAGGTCGTCGCGGTACTGCGACGGGTCTGACCCCGCCGCTCTCCATCCAGCCCCGGGTCCACTGCGCCGGTCCCGGGGCTGTTGTGTGCCCTCAACCGGACCGGCCGCGGCCCTGGTGAGGTGACCGATCACCGCCGGAGCGGCTACTTGCCATCGGCCTTCGCGGACGCGTCGATGGCGGCGAGGGAGCGGCGCGCCTGGTTGCGGTCGGTGGTGTACCAGAAGTCCGGCAGCGTGGCCCGCAGGAAGCTCCCGTACCGGGCCGTGGCCAGCCGGGGATCCAGCACCGCGACCACACCCCGGTCACCCATGGCCCGTACAAGGCGACCCGCGCCCTGGGCCATCAGCAGGGCCGCGTGCGTGGCGGCCACGGCCATGAAACCGTTTCCGCCGTGCTCCTCGACCGACTTCTGGCGGGCGCTCATCAGCGGGTCGTCGGGGCGCGGGAAGGGGATGCGGTCCATGACCACCAGCTGGCAACTGGCACCCGGCACGTCCACGCCCTGCCAGAGCGAGAGCGTCCCGAACAGGCACGTCCGCGGGTCTGCGGCGAATGCCTTGATCAGCTCGCCCAGCGTCTCCTCGCCCTGGAGCAGGATCGGGTGGTCGAGCCGCCCGCGCAGTTCCTCGGCCGCGGCCTTGGCGCCGCGCATGGAGGAGAAGAGTCCGAGGGTGCGGCCGCCGGCCGCCTCGATGAGCTCGGCGAGCTCGTCCATCATGTCGCCTCGGGTGCCTTCCCGGCCGGGCGTTGCCAGGTGCTTGGCGACGTAGAGGATGCCCTGCTTCGGGTAGTCGAACGGCGAGCCGACGTCGAGGCCCTTCCACAGCGGTACGTCGTCGCCCTCGACTCCCTCGGCGGACAGGCCCAGCGAGGCCGCGACGCCGTTGAAGTCACCGCCGAGCTTGAGGGTCGCGGAGGTGAGGACCACCGAGCGGTCCTCGAACAGCTTCTCGCGCAGCAGGCCGGACACCGAGAGCGGGGCGACCCGGAGCGTGGCGCCGAACCGGTCGTGACGCTCGTACCAGACGACGTCGTACTCGGAGCCGTTGACGATCCGCTCCGCCACCGTGTGGACGCTCTCCACAGCGGCCAGGGCCTGCTTGCGGACCGCGTCCTCGTCGGCGACGGACTTGTCGCGGGTCGAGCCGATCGCTGAGATGACGTTGCGGGCGGCGTCGCGGAGGGACATCAGCGCGTACCCGAGATCCTCGGGGAGCACTTCCAGCCGGCCCGGGAGCGCCAGCTCCATGACCCGCTCGAAGGATTCGGAAGCGGTCTGCAGCGAGTCGGCCGTCTTCTCGTCCACCAGCTTGGCCGCACGCTTGACGGCCCGGTTGACCTGCCCGGGGGTGAGTTCGCCGGTGGCGACGCCGGTCACCCGGGAGACCAGCTCGTGGGCCTCGTCCACGATCAGCACCTCGTGCTGCGGGAGCACCGGTGCGCCCTCGATGGCGTCGATGGCGAGCAGCGCGTGGTTGGTGACGACCACGTCGGCGAGCTTGGCGCGCTCCCGCGCGGCCTCGGCGAAGCACTCCGCCCCGTACGCGCACTTCGTCGCGCCCAGGCACTCCCGGGAGGAGACGGAGATCTGGCTCCACGCCTTGTCCGATACGCCGGGGGTCAGGTCGTCGCGGTCGCCCGTCTCCGTCTCGTCCGCCCAGTCGCGCAGGCGCAGCAGGTCCTGGCCGAGCTTGCTGGTGGGGGCGGCCGCTTCGAACTGGTCGAAGAGACCTTCCTCCTCGTCCTGCGGCGCGCCCTCGTGCAGCCGGTGCAGGCAGAGGTAGTTCGACCTGCCCTTGAGCATGGCGAACTGCGGCCGGCGGCGCAGCTGCGGGTGCAGCGCCTCGACCGTGCGGGGCAGGTCCCGCTCGACCAGCTGCCGCTGGAGGGCGAGGGTCGCCGTGGCCACGACCACACGCTCGCCGTGGGCGAGGGCCGGTACCAGGTAGCCGAGGGACTTACCCGTGCCGGTGCCGGCCTGGATGAGGCGGTGCGAGTTGTCGTCGATCGCTTCGGCGACGGCTTCGGCCATGGCCACCTGGCCGGGGCGCTCCGTGCCGCCGACGGCGGAGACGGCGGCGTGCAGCAGGTCGGGGAGGGAGGGCTTCGTCATAGCACTGCCAACCCTACGGGGCCCCACCGACAGTGACGGCATCGGCGAGGATTCATGGCCGGTACAAGGGATTGGGCACGGTGCCGTGCTGCACGGCGTGCGGGCGGTCGGGGCGGTCGCGGTAACCGTCCTCGTAGAGCCGGTTCCGGTTCAGGCAGAGCCGTCCGATGCGCTCACCGAGGAGGTCGAAGAGCTCGTAACGCTCCTTGAGCTCCGGGAACCGGGCCTGGTGGCGGATGATCTCCGCCCGTACGAGGGACCAGAACACGCTCTCCGGGACGCCGAGGCGGTCCTCGCACAGGGCCGAGAGGTAGCGGAAGACGCCGACGAAGAGCCCGGAGTGGATGAACTGCGGCAGGAAGTCGGCGGGCTCGGTGAGCAGGACCGCTCGGACCTCGGCGGGGAGGGAGTCGAGCTCGGGCAGCGGTTCGCGGCTGATGTTGATGTCGTCCACGAAGTCCTTGACGGCGAGCCGGACGGGGACGTCGTGCTCATCGAAGATCACGATGGCGTTCTCCCCGTGCGGGGAGAAGACGGTGCCGTAGCGGTAGAGGAAGTGGAGCAGCGGTGGCAGCAGGGCGGCGAAGAGGCGCTTCAGCCACACGGAGGGGGTCAGTCCGGAGCGGGCGACGAGCTCGGCGGTGAAGGACCGCCCGCGCGGGTCGATGTGGAGGAGGGCGGCGAGCGTACGGGCGCGCTCGCCGGGTGCGAGGCGCCCGGCCAGGGGCTCGCGCCAGATCGCGCCGAGGAGCTCCTTGTACTGGTACGGAACCTCGGACAGCTCCTCGTAGACGGGGTGGCGGACGGTGACGGAGGCGACCTCGCCGAGGAGGACGACCCGGCATTCGTCCCGGAGGAAGGGGTCGGTGTCCCGGAGGGAGTGGATCCAGGCGGTGACGGCCGGGGCGGCGAGGGTGAGGGCGGAGGGCAGGCCGCGCCAGACCATGGTGTTGAACACGGAGAGCGGGAGCTTGACGCTGAGCCGGTCGGGCCGGGTGAGGTTGAGGAAGGTACGGATCGACTGCTGGGGAAGGCGCACGTCGGTGTCGGCCGGGAGCGGGACGAGGGCGCCCGAGGCGAGGGCCGGGGCGAAGAGGGGGAGAACGACCTCGTCCCACTGCCAGGGGTGGACCGGGAAGTAGAGGTAGCCGCGGGGGTCGAGGCCGCGCTCGCGCAGGGCGTGGTCGAAGGCCGCGCGGGTCAGGGGGTCGAGCTCGGCGCGGTAGAGCCGGGCGGGGTCTTCCAGGCCTGCGGTGCCGCGGTAGGCCGCGAGGGAGGTGTGGGCGGCGAGCCAGGGCAGCCGCTGGCGGGTGCGGGACTCGGGAGCCCAGGCCGTGGTGTCGGAGGCGGACAGCCCGATGCGGCCCTTGTTGAGGACGAGCCAGGGGTGGCCGGTCTGGTGGCCTTCGAGGGCGGCGTAGTCCAGGTCGGCGAGCACGTCGGCGGTGAGCGCGGTGTGGTCGATGCGCGCGTCGGCGGCGAGGGTGGCGCTGAGCTCGCGGACGAGGTGGCCGAGGGTGGCGCCGTCGAGGCGGAGGAGGGTCCGGGCGCGGATGAGGAAGGTGTACGGGTCCCCGAAGGCGGCCGGCGGCTGCGGGTCGGGCGACTGCGGAGGGGTGAGGGTGATGGTGTCCGGGGTGACGTGCCAGCTGCCGTAGGCGCGGCGGCGGGCGCGGAAGCCGAGGCTGCTGCCGTCGTCCAGGGTCAGGGTCCACGCGTCGCCGGATGCGGACGGGGCGGGGGCGGGGGTGGGGACGATGATCTCCTCGTAGGCGAACTCCGAGAGCATCTTGGCGAGCAGGCGGCGGGCGGCGAAGTCCCAGGTGGCGCCGGTGAGTTCGGGCGGCGTGCGCGGGTGCTGCGGCGACGGGGGCAGGTCGGTGTCCGGGGAGTCGGGGGCGGCGGGGAAATTCGGCACGGGACTCCTCGGAGATCGGGAACTTTCCTGCGTGACGCAGAGTTTTCGAAGAGAGAGGTGCGAGACGAAGAGGCTGAAGAGATACGGCTGAGCGGCTGGCACGGCTGACGCGGCTGACGAACCGAGGATGCTGAGGACTGCGGAAGGGGAGGCGGGGCGATGCGGGATATTGGCGCTGTTGGAGACGTGCGGGATGTGCGGGATGTGCGGGACGGCAGTCAGAGGAGACCGCGGAGCACGCGCTCCCGGATCATCAGGGCGGCTCGCTTCTCAGGGAGGTCGATTTCCGCGCAGCAGCGGAAACCGGAGTTCAAGAAGGCCGATACCGAGGGGGCGTTGCGGATGTCCGGTTCCGCGATGACGCGTGTGCAGCGGGGGCGGTTGTCGAACACCAGGTCGGCGACCGCGCGCAGCAGTGTGGTGCCCAGGCCCCGGCCACGGTTCGCGCCGTCTCCGATGAGCAGGTGGATACCCGTGTCGTGGGGGCGCGCCGGGTAATACCGGGAGAGCGGGTCGAGATCGGCACGGTAGATCTCCCAGTAGCTCATCGGCGTGCCGTCGAGGAGGCCGAGGCAGGGGATGCTGCTGCCGTGTCCGTCCCGTTGGGCCCGCAGGTGGGCCGCGGTGACGGCAGCGGGGCCGGCGAGCTCCCAGAAGGCGGCCACCTCGGGGTCGTTCATCCACCGGGTCAGCAGCTCCAGGTCACGGCCCTGTCGTACCGGTTCGAGACGGAAGACTCCGGCAGGGGTGACGGTGCTGCCCCAGGCGGCAGGCGTATCGAGGAGATCGGCCTCGGCCAGCAGGGGCAAGAGCGAGGCCGGCAGGCGTAGTTCGACGGTGGCGTCGACTGCGGATCCGGCGGGTGCGTCGGTGGAGGGCATCGGGTGGCTCTTCTCCGCGTCGTGTGGACGCGTCAATCGTGAAGGGGGTTGGCGATGGTGACGTAGACGGACTGGGTGTCGACGGGGCCGACGAGCTCGTCCAGTCCTCCCAGGCGGGTGAGGAGATTCGCCTTGCACCGCAGGGTCGGTGAGTCGAGCAGCTGTGCGGGGAGCGGACCGAGCCCTGCGGCCTTGCCGAGGAAGCGGCGGAAGGCGGCGAGGAGTACGCGTTCGTCGGCGAGCCGCTGCGATCCGAAGGCGCCGATGAGGCCGAGCACGTTGTTGATGCCGAGGTAGTAGGCGAAGCGTTCGTCGGTGACGGCGTCAGAGACGAAGGTGTCGCTGACGCTGCCGATACCGGGGAGTCGGTGCTCGAGTTCCGCGCGGCGGGATTCGCGGAAGTAGTAGCCCTGGTTGTCTCGGTAGCGGCCTCCGATCGGCCAGCCGGCCGGGTCGAGGAGGACCAGGGTGTTCTGCTGGTGCGCTTCGAGGGCGACACCGGCGAGCGCGTCGAAGGCGAGCACCGGTAGGACGACGTGGTCGAGGTAGCGCAGGAACCACTCGGCGGCGACGGCGGACGTGGTGCGTCCGGTGGCGAGGGCGAGAGCGGAAACGATCTCGGCGAGCCGGGACCGCATGGTGGTGCGGCCGGGCCACGGACGGGGAGCGGTGAGTGCGGCGATGCAGACGGCGTCGTCGCGGGAACGGAAGGGGTTGTGGCGCAGTAGGACGTCGAGACCGGGGACGGGGGCGCCCTCCGGGGTGTCGACGGCGACCCAGGCTGGGTCGCGGACGATGTCGAAACCGGGGTGGACCGCCTGCCACTGCTCTGCCAGGCCGGTGCGGAGCAGCCGGTGCACCTCGACACCCCGGTGGAGTTCCTTGCGGAGGTTCTCGCGACGGGAGTTGGTGATGCGCAGGCCCAGGGAGAGCTTGAGCATCGCGGGAGCGCCCGGGCGGTGGACGGTGCGGATGGAGGAGGTGGGGTACCAGGGGTCGCCGTACGGCCCCAGGTCGTACAGGAGTCCCGCATCGCGGAGGGCGACGACGGCGGGGCGGTGCAACAGGTCACGGGCCTGCCAGGGGTGCAGAGGAAGCGGGGCGGCGCCGTCGGGCAGCGGAAGTCCTGGGGCCAGCCGGCCGAGGAGCTGGGCGGCGGAGACCGGGCGGCCCCGCTCGGTCCAGGCGGAGTCGGTGGCGAGGGCGGACGGGTGGACCGCGAGCCAGTGCAGGGGGAAGGAGCCATGGAGTTCGGGTGAGTAGCGGCCCACTTCGGCGTCGGAGAGTCCTTCGCGGCTCTTCGGGGTCGGGTGCAGGGGGTGGCCGAGGAGGAGGGACTGCTCGGCGGTCAGGAAGGGGTCCCCGGCGACGGGAGCGGGGGCGGTGGGGCGGTGGCGTCGGTCCGCGATGAACTGCGCGGTGCGTTGGACCGAGTCGGCGACCCTGCCGACGAGGTCGGCTCCGCCGCGCCCACCGCCGGTGCCCTCGCGGGTGATGAGTGCGGCGAGGGTGACGGCGTCCAGGGCGGGGGCGTCGGCGGGGGCGCCTTCGATCCGGGCGGGAGCGAACCGGTGCCAGCCTGCCGGGGACCAGTACCGGACGGCGAGGAGCAGGGCCATGCCGGAGGCGGGGAGGGGGACGCGGAGCAGGGTCCCGGCGGGGCCGTCCGGTCGGCCGAGACCGGTTTCGCGGACCCAGCACCGCAGCAGGTTCTCCACCGCCGCGGCTTCGGCGGCGACGGCGGGGTCCCGGTGGTCCAGGAGGTCGGGCAGGGCGGCGGGCTCCGGCCCGAGGGGGCCGGTCCAGCCTGACCACGGTCTAGGGGTGCCGTCCTTCTGCCGGGGCACGGTCGGCGCTGCCCCGACCCGGACGCCCGGAAGCTGCTGCGTCGGGATCTCGCCGGTGGCCTCGCCGCTGCGCCGACCGGTCGGCTGCCCCGAGCCGGACGGCTGCTCCGCCGCGGCCTCCTCGGGCTCGGCGGGCGTACCGAAGCGGGGCCCGCCGGTGGACCTGGCTGAACCGGCCGCCGTGTCCTCGGGTCCCGCGGCGGACGCGACCCCCGGCGCGCCGTGCGGCCCCGGGCCGGTGCCCCGGCGGGGGACCTCGCCGGACCCGTTCGTCCGGGACGCGGGGCGCTCCTCGGCGTCCCCCGCAGCAGGATCGGTCCGTGCCCCGGAACCGGTCTGCGACTGAGCCCGGCTGCCGCCCGGCCCCGGCTGGGCAGCGGCCGGGCTGGGGGGCACCCCCGGGTGGGCGTCGGCCGGGTCGGGGGCAGAGTTTCGGGGCGCGACGGCCGGGTCGAGGGGCGTCCCCGGCGGGGCGGGGGCGCGGCCGCCCGGGGCGACGGTGGGTGGCGGCCAGTGGGCGGCGTTGGGCGCGGGGGCCGGCTCCGGGTGTGGGTCGGGCGCCGGGGTCGCGAGGCCGGGAGGGGGCGTGAGCGGTTGGTCGGAGGGGCCGGGGGCCGGGCTCTCGGGGGTCGCGTCGTGCTGGTCGGGCATCGCGGGTCCTCGGGGTGCGGGTCAGTGGAGAAGGCGGGCGGCGGCCGGGATGGCGTCGGCCAGGCGGTCGAGGACCGCGGCGGCCTGCTCGTCGGTGAGGGTCAGCGGGGGAAGCAGCCGCACGACGGCGCTGTGCCGGCCGCCGAGTTCGACGATCAGCCCACGGTCCAGGCACTCCTGGCGGACGGCTGCGGCCAGGGCCGGCGCGCAGGTCCCGGAGTCGGGGTCGACCAGTTCGACGCCGATCATCAGCCCGCGGCCCCGGACGTCCCCGACGCACGGGTGCGCCGCCGCCAGGCCCCGCAGGGCCGTGAGCATGCGCTCGCCCAGGGCCGCCGCGCGTTCGGCCAGCCGGTTCTCGCGTACGAAGGCCAGCGTGGCGGTACCGGCCGCCATGGCCAGCTGGTTGCCGCGGAAGGTGCCCGCATGCGCCCCGGGGGCCCAGACGTCCAGCTCGCCCCGGTACACGATCACCGCGAGCGGCAGGCTGCCGCCGATCGCCTTGGACAGGACCATCACGTCGGGCACCACCCCGGCATGGTCGACCCCCCAGAAGGCACCGGTCCGGCCGACGCCGGTCTGCACCTCGTCGGCGATCAGCGGGATCCCCCGCGCCGCGGTGATCTCGCGCATTCCGCGCAGCCAGTCGTCGGGGGCCGGCAGCACCCCGCCCTCACCCTGCACCGGTTCGAGGATCATGCCGGCGGGCGCGGGCACCCCGCCCTTGGGATCGTCCAGCAGGCTCTCGGTCCAGTGGGCGGCGAGCCGGGCGCCTTCGGGGCCGCCGACCCCGAACGGGCAGCGGTAGTCCTGCGGGTACGGCAGCCGGGTCACCCGTACGTCCGTCGCACCGCCCGACGCGTCCAGGGCTCCGGCGGTCATGCCGTGGTACGCCCCCGCGAAGGCGAGCAGCCCCGAGCGGCCGGTCGCGGTGCGGACCAGTTTGAGCGCGGCCTCCACGGCGTCGGTGCCGGCCGGCCCGCAGAACTGGATGCGGGCATCGGCGGCCATGGCCGGCGGCAGGTTCGTGAAGAGCTCGGTGGTGAAGGCGTCCTTCACCGGAGTCGCGAGGTCGAGCACATGCAGCGGGGCGCCGGAGTCGAGGACGCCGCGGATGGCTTCCAGTACGACCGGGTGGTTGTGCCCGAGGGCGAGAGTGCCGGCGCCGGAGAGACAATCGAGGTAGCGCCGCCCGTCGGCGCCCTCGATCGTCAGCCCGCGGGCGCGCACCGGGACGATGGGCAGGGAGCGCGCGTACGTCCGGGCGGCGGACTCGCGCTGCGCCTGCCTGCGCAGGATGCCCTCCGTTGCCGCCGGCCCGGCGGAACCGGCCGGTCCTCCGGACCCGCGGCTTCCCTGCGACGGGGCCTGCGGCGGAACCCGATGGGGAACGTCCAGAGGGATCCGCGGCGCGATGTCCGCCCCCCGTTCGGCCTCGGCCTCGGCCTCGGCTGCGGCCGGCTCGGTCAATGCCACGAGTGTCGGTCCTCCCGCACGGATGCTCTTCCGGAATGCGCCTCGAACGTGAACACTGCTCCCCCGTCCCCCGTACGTACCAACGACGGTGACGGCGACGGATCACGGGTGACCACAAGATCCTTGCCGGCTCGGGGCGGCGAGGCGGAACCGCCGCCCCGGGCGCCGGCGTCCTGGGCGGCAGCGGCATAGTGGGGGGCTGCGCTCGGCCATCACCGCACCCGGGCCACCAGCACCAGCACCACCCGGCACCACCCACCACCCAGATCAGAACCACCAGGGGGACTGACGACATGCGACCGAACCGACCGGTCACCGCGATCCTGTGCGCGGCCGCGCTCGCGCTGACCGCCGCGGCCTGCGGACCCGGCGACGGGGAGGCCGGCGGCGACGCCAAGCCGACCGTGGCGGCGAGCCTTCCGTCCGGAGTCGACGGGATCAAGATCCCGGACCAGCTCAAGGACAGGCTCAAGGAGCACGGCATCGACCTGGAGAAGTGGAAGGGGGGTGAGTGGAAGAACTGGAAGAAGGAGGACTGGCTCCGTGAGGCCGGCGACTACATAAACCCGATCATCGAGGGTCTGTGGGACTCGGACCGGATGCGTGACGCCGAGCAGCCGCAGCGCCCGTCCGTCGACCCGGACGCGGGCAAGGACCAGGGCGTCACCGACCCGGCCCCGGCGCCGGTAGCGGCCAAGTCGGTGAACGCGCCCTACCACCAGAGCGTTCCTGAGGCCGGCAAGGTCTTCTTCGACGGGCCCGAGGGCTCGATGGTCTGCTCGGCGACCGTGATCAAGGACCCTGCGCACCCCGGCAAGTCCAACATGGTGTGGACCGCGGGCCACTGCGTGCACGCGGGCAAGTCGGGCGGCTGGTACCGCAACATCGCCTTCGTCCCCTCCTACAACAACGCGGGCAAGCCGGCGGCGCAGCTCAAGGGCGCGCCGCGCGAGCAGGTGGCTCCGTACGGCGTCTGGTGGAGCGACTGGGCGCAGACCTCCGACCAGTGGATCGCGACCGGTGGTCCGACCGGCGGTGCGGGCGCCCCGTACGACTTCGCGGTGCTGCACGTGACCCCGGAGAAGAGCACGGGCAAGTCCCTGGAGGAGACGGTCGGTTCGGCCCTCCCGGTGGAGTTCAACGCCCCGGCCGTACCGAAGGTCGCGGGTATGACGGCGACGGGTTACCCGGCGGCGGCCCCCTTCGACGGGCAGAAGGCGTACCAGTGCACCGACAAGCCGGGGCGGCTGTCGCTGAACGCGACCGACCCGGTGATGTACCGCATCGGCTGCACCATGACCGGCGGTTCCTCCGGCGGCGGCTGGGTCGGTACGGGCGCCGACGGCAAGCCGGCGCTGGTGTCGAACACCTCGATCGGTCCGGCCAAGGCGGGCTGGCTGGCCGGACCCCGGCTGGGCCCGGAGGCGAAGGGCATCTTCGACGCCGTCAGCGGCAAGTTCAAGTAGTCCGGCCCTTCCACCAGGCGCGGCGCCTTGGCCGTACACGGGCGCGCACGGCAAAGGGCCCCCCGCAACCGCGGGGGGCCCTTTGTGCGCCGGTGCTATGCCGCTGCCTGTTACCGCTTGGCGAGTGCGTACGGAGCCAGGTCCGATGCCAGTTCCTGGTGGACCCGTGCCTTGAGCAGGGTGCCGTCCGCGGTGTGCTCCTCGGAGATCACCTCGCCCTCGGCGTGCGCCTTGGCGACCAGCGAGCCGCGCGTGTAAGGAACCATGGCCTCCACCTCGACCTCGGGCCGCGGCAGCTCGGAGTCGATGAGCGCGAGGAGTTCCTCGATGCCCATGCCCGTGCGCGCCGAGACGGCGATCGAATGGCGCTCGATCCGCAGCAGCCGCTGCATGACGAGCGGGTCCGCGGCGTCCGCCTTGTTGATGACCACGATCTCGGGCACGTTCACCGCGCCCACCTCGCGGATGACCTCGCGCACGGCCGCCAGCTGCTCCTCCGGGGCCGGGTGCGAGCCGTCCACGATGTGCAGGATGAGGTCGGAGTCGCCGACCTCCTCCATCGTGGAGCGGAACGCCTCCACCAGGTGGTGCGGCAGGTGGCGCACGAAGCCGACCGTGTCGGCCAGGGTGTAGACCCGGCCGCTCGGCGTCTCGGCCCGGCGCACGGTCGGGTCGAGGGTGGCGAACAGCGCGTTCTCCACCAGTACGCCCGCGCCCGTGAGGCGGTTGAGCAGCGAGGACTTGCCGGCGTTCGTGTAGCCGGCGATGGCCACCGAGGGCACCTTGTTGCGGCGCCGCTCCTGCCGCTTGATGTCACGGCCGGTCTTCATCTCCGCGATCTCCCGGCGCATCTTCGCCATCTTCTCGCGGATCCGTCGCCGGTCGGTCTCGATCTTGGTCTCACCGGGGCCTCGGGTGGCCATGCCGCCACCGCCGCCGCCGCCCATCTGCCGGGACAGCGACTGACCCCAGCCGCGCAGGCGCGGCAGCATGTACTGCATCTGCGCGAGCGCCACCTGCGCCTTGCCCTCTCGGGACTTGGCGTGCTGGGCGAAGATGTCGAGGATGAGAGCGGTGCGGTCGACCACCTTCACCTTGACGACGTCTTCGAGGGCGATGAGCTGGCCGGGGCCGAGCTCACCGTCGCAGACGACCGTGTCGGCGCCGCTCTCCATCACGATGTCGCGCAGTTCCCGCGCCTTGCCGGAGCCGATGAAGGTGGCCGGGTCGGGCTTGTCGCGACGCTGGATCACACCGTCGAGCACGAGGGCACCCGCCGTCTCGGCGAGCGCGGCGAGCTCCGCGAGGGAGTTCTCCGCATCGCTCACCGTGCCGGAGGTCCAGACACCGACGAGTACGACCCGCTCCAGGCGGAGCTGGCGGTACTCGACCTCGGTGACGTCTTCGAGCTCGGTGGAGAGGCCGGCCACGCGGCGCAGGGCCGCGCGCTCCGAGCGCTCGTACTGCTCGCCGTCCCGGTCTCCGTCGATCTCGTGGCTCCAGGCGACGTCCTCTTCCATCAGGGCATCGGCCCGAAGGCTCTCGGTGAAGCTCTGCGGGTCCGGCACGTCCTGGGCCGCCCGCGGGTCCTGGGAAGGGGAAGAAGAGGAGGTCATTGGATCCTTACGTCGTCTCGAATGGTCCGCGCCGGCTCGGCGTCCGGGGCTGCCCGGAGCCGCTGCCACACGTCCCTGAACTGCTATGTCCAACGTTTCACACCATCGGGAGATTCCCCGAACGGCCTTGTCGATGGTGACATGCCCGTTCCTCGCCCGTCACACCCTTTTCGGGCGTCCGGGGCGGTCACCGCGGCTCAGGCCTTCTTCGGACCGCCCCACTCCGGGCGGCCGGGCATCGCCGGGGTCGTCGCCCCGTACAGCCAGGGCTCCAGGAAGGCCTGGAGGTCCCGGCCGGCCTCCTGCGAGGCGAGCCGTACGAAGTCGGCCGTGCCCGCGACCCCGTCCCGGTGCTCCAGCACCCAGCGCCGCTCGACGCGGTCGAAGGCCGCGGCGCCGATCTCCTGCCGCAGGGCGTACAGGATCAGCGCGGCCCCGTCGTAGACCGCCGGCCGGAACAGCCCGATCTTTTGGCCCGGGGCGGCGGCCTTCGGGGCGGCCGGGGGGCCTCCGGCCGCCCGCCACTGGTCGGAGCGCTGGTACGCCTCGCGCATCCGCCGCTCCAGGGAGTACTTGCCGAGCCCGTCCGCGTACAGCGCCTCATACCAGGTGGCGTGTCCTTCGCTGAGCCACAGGTCGGACCAGGTCCGCGGGGAGACGCTGTTGCCGAACCACTGGTGGGCCAGCTCGTGGATCATCACGGACTCGACGTACCACTCCGGGTAGCCCTCGCCCGAGAACAGGTTGCGTTCGAAGAGGGAGAGGGTCTGCGTCTCCAGCTCGAAGCCGGTCTTCGCGCGCGCGATCAGCAGCCCGTAGTTCTCGAAGGGGTAGGGGCCGACCCGCTTCTCCATCCACTCGACGTGCCCCGGGGTCTTCCTCAGCCAGGGCTCCAGCCGCTCGCGGTCCGCGGCGGGCACCACGTCGCGCAGCGGCAGGCCGTGCGGTCCGGTGCGGTGGACGACGGCGGAGTCGCCGACCGAGACCTGCGCGAGCTCGGTGGCCATCGGGTGCAGCGTCCGGTAGGTCCACGTCGTAGCGTCGGCGGCCGCGCGGTGGGCCGGCCGTGCGGTGGGCACCCCGTTGGCGACGGCTGTCAGCGCGGCGGGGGCGGTGATCCGGAAGGTGAAGTACGCCTTGTCCGCGGGGTGGTCGTTGCACGGGAAGACGCGGTGGGCGGCGTCCGCCTGGTTGGCCATCGCCAGGCCGTCCTCGGTGGGCACCCAGCCCCCGTCGCCGCGGCCCCGCGGGTCGCTGGTGTGCCGGATGGTGATGTGCAGCGGCATGCCGTCCGCCACCGCGCGGGCGGGGGTCAGTACGAGATCCTCGCCGACGCTCTCGAACCGGGCCGGATGCCCGTTGACCTCGGCGGTGGCCACCTTCCCGTGGGTGAAGTCCAGGTTGATCCGCTCCAGCGCCCCGAGGGCGCGCGCGTCGATGACGGTCACCGCGTCGAGCGGGGTGCGGTTGTCCTTGTAGGTGAAGGACAGGTCGTACGAGAGCACGTCGTAGCCCGGGTTCCCGAGCTCCGGGAAGAGCCGGTCTCCGATGCCCAGGGGCCGCGGCGGCGGCAGGACGGCGGCGACGAGCGTGAGGGAGGCCGCGGCGAGCAGGGCCGCGCGCAGGCGGGGGGAGGTGAGCTGCATCCACCTCGCTTACCAGCGCGCGGGGGGCGGCCGCGTACGGCGCGCGACGGCTCCACCCGAACGGGTCAGTCCGGCGATGAGGCGGACTACACCGCGCTAGGTCCTGTCGTCGAAGTAGCTCCGGTAAGGCGCGGGGCGTCTGGTGCCGTGCATCGCAAGGCGGAGGGGCGCCCGTGTACTGGACGTACTCGGGCGCTCCGACAACGCAGGGAGGTGCGGTGCCGGGCGCCCCGGGCCGGGAGGGACTTTGCCGACAGCGCCTAGGCCCGGCTGACGTCGTACACGCCCGGTACCTCCCGCATCGCCCGCATCAGAGCGGGCAGCCCCGTCGCGTCGGGGAGCTGGAGCGTGTAGGTGTGCCGGACCCGCTGTTCCACCGGGGGTTCCACGGTCGCGGAGACGACCTCGACCCCCTCGCGGGCGATGGCTTCGGTCAGGTCGGCCAGCAGGTGCGGGCGGCCGAACGATTCCGCGACCAGCGTGACCCGGCAGTCCGCCGTCGCCCGCCAGTGCACGGCGACGGAGGTGCGCCCCACCGCCCGCATCCGGGCCACCGCCTCGCAGTGGACGCGGTGCACGGTGACGGCCCCGCCGCGTACGACGAACCCCGCGACCGCGTCCGGCGGCACGGGGGTGCAGCACCCGGCCAGCCGTACGGTGGCGTTCGGCAGGTCGGCGACCGCGTTGCCCCCGCCGCCCCGGACCCCGACCACGGACAGCGGCGCCCGCGCGGCCGTGGTGTTGGCCATCGCGCGGTCGGGATGCGACTGGAGCCAGGTGCTGATGGCGATCCGGGCGGCCGGGGTCCGCGCGTGCTCCAGCCATTCGGCGGCGGGCCCCGAGGAGGCGTCGTGTGCGAGCAGCAGTTGCACCGTGTCCCCGTCGGACAGCCGGGAGGCCAGCGAGGTGAGGCGGCCGTTGACCCGGGCGCCGATGCAGCCGTGGGCCGCTTCGCCGTACCGCGCGTAGGCGGCGTCGATACAGCTGGCCCCGGCCGGGAGGCTGATCGTGCCGGAGGCGCCCGCGTCCTCGGTGAAGACGGCGATCTCGCGGTCCTGCGCCAGCTCCGCGCGCAGGACGCTCCAGAAGGTGTCGGGGTCGGGCGCGGACTGCTGCCAGTCGAGCAGCCGGGACAGCCAGCCGGGCCGGGTCGGGTCGATCCGCTCCTCGTCCGCGTCCTCCGCGGCGGCTTCGGACGTGCCGGTGGCGTACGGATTGCCGAGCGCGACCACGCCCGCCTCCGCGACGCGGTGCATCTGCCGGGTCCGCACGATGACCTCGGCGACGTACCCCTCGGGCGTGGCGATGGCGGTGTGCAGCGACTGGTAGAGGTTGAACTTGGGGACGGCGATGAAGTCCTTGAATTCGGAGACGACCGGGGTGAAGCAGGTGTGCAGCTCGCCGAGCACGCCGTAGCAGTCGGCGTTCTCGCCGACGAGGACGAGGATGCGGCCGAAGTCGGAGCCGCGCAGCTCGCCGCGCTTGAGGGCGATGCGGTGCACCGAGACGAAGTGCCGCGGCCGGACCTGCACCTCGGCGGTGATGCCGGAGTCGCGCAGGACGGCCCGTACGGAGTCGGCGATGGCCGGCAGCGGGTCGCGCTCCCCCGTGTGGGCGGCGATGAGCGCGCGGGTGCGCTCGTACTCCTCGGGGTGCAGGATCGCGAAGACGAGGTCTTCCAGCTCGGTCTTGAGTGCCTGGACGCCGAGCCGTTCGGCGAGGGGGATCAGGACGTCCCGGGTGACCTTGGCGATGCGCGCCTGTTTCTCGGGACGCATCACGCCGAGGGTGCGCATGTTGTGCAGCCGGTCGGCGAGTTTGATGGACATCACGCGGACGTCGTTGCCGGTGGCGACGAGCATCTTGCGGAAGGTCTCGGGCTCGGCGGCGGCGCCGTAGTCGACCTTCTCCAGCTTGGTCACTCCGTCGACGATGAAGCGGACCTCGTCGCCGAACTCCTCGCGGACCTGATCGAGGGTCACCTCGGTGTCCTCGACGGTGTCGTGGAGGAGCGAGGCCGTCAAGGTGGTGGTCTCGGCGCCCAGTTCGGCGAGGATCAGGGTGACGGCGAGGGGGTGGGTGATGTACGGCTCGCCGCTCTTGCGCATCTGGCCGCGGTGCGAGGACTCCGCGAGGACGTACGCCCGCCGCAGGATGGAGAGATCGGCGTCCGGATAGTGGGCGCGGTGTGCCTCGGCGACGTGGCCGATGGCGTCCGGGAGGCGGTCGCGGGACGTGGGCCCGAGCAGGGCCGCGCGCCCGAGCCGGCGCAGATCGAGCCGGGTCCGTCCCCGTCTGCGGAGCTCAGGGCGCGCTTCGGGGTGTGCTTCGGGGTTCGTGGCCTCTGCACTCATGGGCACCTCCGGCGGCTTCGACCGGCGGTGGCGGGCTGGGTGAGCCCTCAGGGCCGGTGCCTGATGCTACCGACCCCACCACGTGGCTCAGTCCACCTCTCGCCCAGCGTGAAACGGATCACCCATTAGAGGGAAGCCTCAGCCGAAAGCCGTTTCGGTGAGCCAGGCCGGGTCGAACTCGCCCCTGGCGACGATGACGGCCGGTCCGGTCATGTCGATCTGCCCGTCGGGGTGTTCGGTGATGACCAGGGTGCCGCCGGGGAGGTCGACGGTGTACGCGACGGGCTCCCCCGTGACGGCGGGGTCCGCGCCGTCACGGCGGATCGCGGCCACGGCGACGGCGCAGGCGCCGGTGCCGCAGGAGCGGGTCTCGCCGGAGCCGCGTTCGTGGACGCGCATGGCGACGTGGCGGGGGGCCCGGTCGACGACGAACTCCACATTGACGCCGGTCGGGTAGGCGGACGCCGGGGTGAACTGCGGGGCGGTGAACAGATTCCCGGCGTCGTCAAGGCTTTCAACGAACGCCACCGCGTGCGGGTTCCCCATGTTCACGTTCCGGGCGGGCCAGCTCTGTTCCCCCACGGTGACGGTGACCTCGCCCTGCGGGAACCGTGCGCGGCCCATCGAGACGGTGACCTGCCCGCCCTTGTCGAGGTGGACCCGCTTGACGCCGCCGCGCGTGGCGACCGCGAGATCGCCGGCCTCCACGTGCCCGGCGTACTCCAGGTACCGCGCGAAGACGCGCACACCGTTGCCGCACATCTCGGCGACGGAACCGTCGCTGTTGCGGTAGTCCATGAACCACTCGGCCTCGTCGGCCAGGTGCGCCGCCTCGGGGTGCGCGGCGGACCGGACGACGTGCAGGACGCCGTCCGCACCGATGCCGGCCCGCCGGTCGCACAGCTTGGCGACGGCGGACGCGGGCAGGTCGACGGCGTTGTCCGGGTCCGGGACGATCACGAAGTCATTCTCCGTCCCGTGGCCCTTGAGGAAGGAGAGGGTGCTCTGCGTCACCCGTCCATGGTACCGAGCCGCTGGTCAGCAGCTCGGAGCGGTCCCGTACGGCGGCGCGCGCGCCAGGGCGGGACGGCCGGGTCGCGTCCGGGCCGTGCCCGGGGCGTCGAGGCGGGGCCTACGGGCGGAGCCGGGCCACGCGGTACACGGCGAGGGTGACGACGGCCAGCGCCATCACGGCGTACAGGGCGGCCATGCGCCAGTCCGGGCGGCGGCCGCTGCCCCGGGGCGGGAAGCCGGGCCAGGTGTAGCCCACCCGGCGGGCGGCCATCATCCCCCAGCCTCCGGCGCAGCAGCTGATGAGGAAGCCGAGCATGGCCACCACCGCTCCGCCGTCGCCGAACTCGAAGGCGAGCGGGAAGGCGAACATCAGCGAACCGGCGGCACCGAGCATGACGATGGGGGCGATCTGCCACAGGCGCAGGCGGCGCTGCGGGCGCAGCTCCACCTCGAACTCGGGTCCGGAGGCGGCCTCGGCCTCCGTGGAGTCCGGCGCGTCCGGACCGTCGGGGCTCAGGCGCGACGGGTTGGCGGGCAGTCCGAGCCCGTCGGGCACGTCTGGGCCGACGGCCACGTCCGGCCTGTCGGCTGCGTCGGTCCCGTCCGTCCCGTCGAGAAGCATCGGGTCCGCTTCCCGCGGGGCGTCGTCCCGCCCGGTGTCGCGAGGGCCGGCCTCCATCACCACGCGCCCTCCCCACTCGGACTTCGTACGCCGCCGTTCACCGCCGGTGACCGCACCGGCAGAAGTTCGATGATGGCACGCCCCCGACCCCCCGACGGGCGCCCGGGGCGTCCCGATGCCATCACGTGATCAGGCTGTGACCGGTCGTTCGACCAACGACTGTGCGCGTCCCAGGAGTTCCCCCCGGTCGGCCGCGGCGCCGCTGAGCCAGTGCACCCGCGGGTCCCGGCGGAACCAGGAGTCCTGGCGGCGCGCGAACCGCTTGGTCGCCCGGACCGTCTCGGCCCTGGCCTCGTCCTCGGTGCACTCCCCCGCCAGGGCCGCCAGTACCTGCTGGTAGCCGAGCGCCCTGGAGGCGGTGATTCCGTCGCGCAGCCCGCGCGCCTCCAGGGCCCGCACCTCCTCGACCAGCCCGGCTTCCCACATCCGGTCCACGCGCAGCGCGATCCGCTCGTCGAGCTCGGGCCGGGCCACGTCCACGCCGATCTGCACGGTGTCGTAGACGGACTCGTGGCCGGGCAGGTTGGCGGTGAAGGGCCGGCCGGTGATCTCGATGACCTCCAGCGCGCGGACGATGCGGCGGCCGTTGCTGGGCAGGATCGCCCGGGCGGCGGCCGGGTCCGCGGCGGCGAGCCGCGCGTGCAGGGCGCCGGGGCCGCGCAGCGTGACCTCCTCCTCCAGGCGGGCGCGGACCTCGGGGTCGGTGCCGGGGAACTCCATCGCGTCCAGGGCCCCCCGGACGTACAGGCCGGATCCGCCGACGAGGACCGGCGTACGGCCCTCGGCGAGGAGCCGGTCGATCTCGGCGCGGGCCAGGCGCTGGTACTCGGCGACGCTGGCGGTCTCGGTGACGTCCCAGATGTCGAGGAGGCGGTGCGGGACACCGCCGCGTTCCTCGGTCGTCAGCTTGGCGGTGCCGATGTCCATCCCCCGGTACAGCTGCATGGAGTCGGCGTTGACGACTTCGCCGTCGAAACGGCGGGCCAGGGCGACGCCCAGATCGGACTTTCCGGCCGCGGTGGGACCGACGACGGCGATGACCCGCGGGGCGGGGGCTGCTTTCCTCACCGCCTTAGTCTCGCAAACCCCGCGGCATGTACCCGATCGAGTTACGTGACGGGGTGGAGGAGCGGTCGTTGCCCTGGCGAGGTTCCGCCCGGCGTACGCCCGGCGGCGACCGGTCGGGTCAGGGTGGAACTTCACTCACACGAGTAACGTTATGGGAGTAGACATGGGCGTTTTTGATCGGTTTTTTCGTCGTAAGGACGAGGCTTCGACCGCGGAGGTCGCAGCCGAGGCACTGACGGCGGAGCCCGCCACGGCCGAAAAGGCAGCCGAAAAGGCAGCGGCCGAGGCCGAGCCTGTTGGCGCGGAGGCTCCGGCGGCGGACGCCGTGGAGATTCCGAAGCAGCAGTCGGCCGAGGTGGCCGCGGACAGCGAAGCCGGCGAGGGCGCCCGTACGTAGATCCGCCAGTGGAAGGTGGCCCATGGGCCTGCTCGACAATCTGAAGGCCAAGTTCGCTCCGGCGAAGGAGAAGGTCGGCGACCTCGCCCAGCAGCACGAGGGCAGGATCGGCCAGGGTCTGGACAAGGTCGCGAAGGTCGTGGATTCCAAGACCAAGGGCAAGTACAGCGGCCCCATCGCGAGCGGCGCGGGCAAGGCGAAGGACGCCCTGGGCAAGATCGCCCACAAGGACACTCCCGGCGGTCCGCCGACGACGCCGACGACACCACCGGCGGCGGGCTGACGCTGGCCTGGAAGGGGCGCGGGATCGGCTGATCCCGCGCCCCTTCCACGCGTCCGGAGGCCCTGCCCAGGACAGGCCGGGGCAGGCAGGCCCGGGCGGCCTCAGGACCAGGCAGCCACGAAGTAGCCGACGCCGTAGGGCGCGTCCTCGTACAGCAGGCGCCCGTCCAGGTCCGCGCCCTCGGACGCCCCGGCCAGTACCTGCCACGGGGCCCGGCCGGCGGCCTGCAGCTCGTGCGCGAGCTCCGCGTCGAGGTCGGCGAGTGCGGCCGCGTCAGCGGCGCCCAGCGCGCGGGCGGCGGCGGCGTCGAAGGCGGCGGCGCGCTCGTCGAGGTATCCGGGGGCCTTCAAGGACCGGCGGGCGCTGCCGTCGCCCATGACGAGCAGCGCGACGCGCGGGGCGCGCGCGGCGAGCTCCCGCCCGGTGTCCAGGCACCGCCGGGTGTCCAGCCGCTCCGCGATCCCGAGCCCCTCGACCAGGGAGGCGCCCCACCGCGCGTGCTGGAGCAACCAGGCGCCCACGGCCAGCGAGGCGGGCAGCGGGCGCTCACCGCCCGCTCCGCCCTCCCCCAGCTGTACGTCGGTCTCGACGCCGAATCCGCGGAAGGTGCCGCGGGATCCCTGCGGGTAGGGCCCGGGCTCGTCCTCCCCGGCGGTCCCGACGACGACCAGCAGGTCGGGCCGGGAGGCGGCCAGTACGGCGAGCGCGTCGGAGCAGGCGGTACGGGCCTCACCGAGTTCGGCGGCGGCCCCCGCGGCCACCTCCGGCACGAGCAGGGGCGGGGCAGGGCAGACGGCGGCGGCTACGAGCATGATCCCCAGCCTAGGGGGTGCTTTTCGGTTCGTGCCGGGCGCCACGGGAGGCCACTGCGTTCCATGGCGGCCACGGTCTCGGAGGCAGGGCGCAGCAGACCGCTGCGACGCCGGGCCGAGGGGTGTTCTCGGATCTCCGAGAACACCCCTTCATCGATTCAATCGATCGCGCAGCCGGAGGTCGCGGCCGGCAGCGGGGCCGGGACGCCGAGCGTCGGGATGCCGAGCATGACGCCCGCCGGCTGGGCCGGTGCGGCGTTGCGCTTCTCCCAGGCGTCGCCGGCGCGGGTGCGCCGTACGGTCAGGGTCGGCCCCTCGGCCAGCAGGTGGTGCGGGGCCGCGTAGGTGATCTCCACGGTGACCACGTCACCCGGCCGGACCGGCGCCTCGGGCTTCGTGAAGTGCACCAGGCGGTTGTCGGGCGCCCGGCCGGAGAGGCGCAGCGTCGCGCCGTCCTTGCGGCCCTCGCCCTCCGCGACCATGACCTCCAGCGTGCGGCCGACCTGCTTCTTGTTCTCCTCCCAGGAGATCTCCTCCTGGAGGGCGACCAGGCGCATGTAGCGGTCCTGCACGACCTCCTTGGGGATCTGCCCGTCCATGTCGGCAGCGGGGGTGCCGGGCCGCTTGGAGTACTGGAAGGTGAAGGCGTTCGCAAAGCGGGCCTCGCGCACGGTGTGCATCGTCTGCTGGAAGTCCTCCTCCGTCTCACCGGGGAAGCCCACGATGATGTCGGTGGAGATCGCGGCGTGCGGGATCGCGGCGCGGACCTTCTCGATGATGCCGAGGAAGCGCTCCTGCCGGTACGAGCGGCGCATCGCCTTCAGGATCCGGTCCGATCCGGACTGCAGCGGCATGTGCAGCTGCGGCATCACGTTCGAGGTCTGCGCCATCGCCGCGATCACGTCGTCGGTGAAGTCGCGCGGGTGCGGAGAGGTGAAGCGCACCCGCTCCAGGCCCTCGATCTCGCCACAGGCGCGCAGCAGCTTGCTGAACGCCTCGCGGTCGCCCAGGTCGGAGCCGTACGCGTTCACGTTCTGGCCGAGCAGGGTGATCTCCGAGACTCCCTCGGCGACCAGGGCTTCCACCTCGGCGAGAATGTCGCCGGGACGGCGGTCCTCCTCCTTGCCGCGCAGCGCCGGGACGATGCAGAAGGTGCAGGTGTTGTTGCAGCCGACGGAGATCGAGACCCAGGCGGCGTACGCGGACTCGCGGCGGGTCGGGAGCGTGGAGGGGAACGCCTCCAGCGACTCGGCGATCTCGACCTGCGCCTCCTCCTGAACGCGTGCGCGCTCCAGCAGCACGGGGAGCTTGCCGATGTTGTGCGTACCGAAGACGACGTCGACCCAGGGGGCCCTCTTGACGATCGTGTCGCGGTCCTTCTGCGCGAGGCAGCCGCCGACGGCGATCTGCATGCCGGGGCGCTTGGTCTTCATCGGAGCCAGCCGGCCGAGGTTGCCGTACAGCTTGTTGTCGGCGTTCTCGCGGACGGCGCAGGTGTTGAAGACGACGACGTCGGCGTCCCCGTCGGAGCCCTCGGGTGCGCGGACGTAGCCCGCGTCCTCCAGCAGACCGGAGAGCCGCTCGGAGTCGTGCACGTTCATCTGGCACCCGTAGGTGCGCACCTCGTATGTGCCCTTGAGGTCCACTGCCGATGTTTCCTTGAGGTCCGCTGCCGGGCTCCGGTCGCTGCTGCTGGTCATGCAATAAGGGTAGGCGGTACGCGGGAGCCCTCCGGTCCCCCGTTCAGCCGCCCCGCGGGCAGGCGGCGGCCGAAGAGGACGAGCAGCACGTCCTGCGCGCTGCCGTGGACCGGTGTCCCCTCGCCGTGGGACCAGTCGAGGTCGTCGGCGCACAGCCGGATGCCGGTCAGGTCCACGCCGAAGAAGCGCAAGGCCCGGGGGGCGGTCGCGGCGGCGAGGAGGGGCCGCAGCCGGTCCTCGGGGACGCGGCGCGGGTGGCCGAGCGCGACGGTGATGTCCAGGCCGTGCACGACGTCGTGGGCCAGTCCGGCGGTGGGGCCGCCGGCCGGCGGCTTCCAGGGGTGGCGGGCGTTCTCGCGCAGCAGCTCCGCCAGCTCCTTCGGGGTGAACGCGGCGGCGTCGCGGCGGGCGGTGCGGTCGGTCATCCGGTGCAGGCTTCCGCGCGCCCGCAGCAGTTCGGCGGCGAAGCCGGGCAGCGAGGTGCGCAATCCCAGCGACATGTGGGCCGCGACCTCGCGCACGCGCCAGCCCGCGCAGAGGGACGGGGCGTCCCATTGGGCGGGGGCCAGGGTGTCGAGCAGGTCGGCCAGCTCGCGGCGCTCGGCGGCGGTGGCCGTGAGGATGTCGGTGGTGGGTCGGCTCATGGGCTCAGCGTCCGTGCCGGGCGGCGTGGAGGCGGGCGCCGCTCCGGAGCCGGGTTCTCCGAGCAGCCCCCTGGTGGATCCGGTCGCCGCCGCCGGTTTGCGCGCGCTGCGGATCACCGAACCGGGGCTGAGGGGGCGGGTGGCGCTGGCGTGGCGTACGGACGGCCCGTCCGGACCCGCGGCACGGAAACTGCTGGCACGGCTGCGCTCGGGGGCGGCGAACGGGGCCGGGGGGCCGGGTGCCGAGCGGGGCCCGCGGTGCGCGGCGCCGGCCGCGCCGTGACAGGACGGCGGGCGGGTGGCAGGATCGCGGCCATGCCTCTCGTACCGCCCCGGATCAGCAGGCGCCGCGCCCTGCAGGGGCTGGTGGGCCTGCTGGCCGTGCTCGGACTCCTGGTGTGGTGGCTGAAGCCGTTCGGTGAGCCGGAGCTCAAGGGCCAGCTGACCTTCAGTACGGGTGTGCGCACCGGGGTCTACCACCGGTACGGAGAGCTGCTGGAGGGGGCGCTCAAGCGGGACATGCCCGGGGTGAAGGTACGGCTGGAGACCAGCGAGGGCTCGCAGGAGAATCTGGAGCGGGTGGCCTCGGGCAAGGCCGACTTCACCATCGCCACGGCGGACGCGGTCGCCAAGTACCGCCTCGACGGGAAACCGGGCGCCCAGTGGCTGCGCGGCTGCGCGCGGCTGTACGACGACTACGTACAACTGGTGGTGCCGGCCGGCTCCCCTGTGCAGTCGGCGCGCGACCTTCGGGGCAAGCGGGTCGCGGTGGGGCAGCCCGGGTCCGGGGTACGGCTGGTCTCGGAGCGGCTGCTGACGGCGGCGAAGCTCGACCCGGTGCGGGACCTCGTCCCCGTGCCCATCGGCATCGACACCATGCCGGCCGAGCTGGAGGCCGGGCGGATCGACGCCTTCTTCTGGTCCGGCGGTCTCCCGACGACCGCGGTGCGCGAGCTGTCGGAGCGGTTCGACATCCGCCTCGTGCAGCTCGGCGACCTGGTGGAGCAGTTGCAGGGCAGCGGCAGCCCGGCGCGCTACTACCGGGCGGCGGTCATGCCGCAGGACGCCTACGCGCGGGCGCGCAACACCAGCGCGGTGTCGACGCTGGCCGTCCCGAACCTGCTGGTGACCACGGAGGCAACGGACCGGGGGCTGACGGAGCAGTTCACGCGGACGGTCATCCTCAGCCGCGACGTCATCGGGCGCAAGGTACACGCGGCGCAGCTGGTGGACCTGCGGACGGCGATCTACACGGACCCGCTGGCCCTGCACGAAGGTGCGCGCCGGTATTACCGCTCCGTCAAGCCGTGACGGCCGCGTCCGGGCGTCCGCCATCCGGGCGTCCGGCGCACTGGCTTCCCGGCGCACTGGCTTCCCGGCGCCCTGGCGTCCGCTTCCTGGCACCGGGGCTCTGACGACCGGATTCCGACACCGGCCCTGACCTTCTGAGCTGGCGGCGGGCGCTTGCGTACATGGCGGGACACCCCGCTCACCCACCGGCGTCACGACCCCGTCGCCGTCCCTGCGTCCAGGCGTGGCGCCCTACGCCGCGGCGTTTGCGGAGGGCAGCAGCATCGTCGCCGCCGCGGCCGCGCCGATCAGGCCCGCGTGGGTGCCGAGGGCGGCCGGCACCACCTGGAGCTCTTTGACGAAGGAGAGCGTGGCGTAGGACGCGAGGTGGGTGCGGATCGGCGTGAAGAGGGTGTCGCCGCTGGCGGCGACGCCGCCGCCGATGACCGCGATCTCCGTTTCCACGAGGGTCGCGGTCGCCGCGATGGCGGCGGCCAGGGCGCGCCCGGCGCGGTCGAAGGCGGCGAGGGCGATCGGATCGCCGTCCGCCGCGGCCGCGGCCACACCGGCCGCCGTGGCATCCGCGGCCGGGGTCCAGCCCTGGGCCAGGGCCCAGCGGGCGATCGCCGTGCCGGAGGCGATCGACTCGACGCAGCCGTGGCCGCCGCAGACGCACTTCTCACCGTCGAAGGCCACGCTCATGTGGCCGATGTGACCGGCGTTGCCCGTGGGGCCGGGGTGGAGCTGGTTGTTCAGGACGAGACCCCCGCCGACGCCCGTGGAGACCACCATGCAGAGCGCGTTCGCATGACCCCGGGCCGCCCCCAGCCAGTGCTCGGCCGCGGTCATCGCCACGCCGTCACCGGCCAGCACCGCCGGGATGTCTGCGCCGCGCGCCGCCAGCTCCGCGGAGACCCGGGCGAGGACCGGGAACTCCCGCCACGCCCCGATGTTGACCGGGCTCACGGTGCCGACGGAGGTGTCCACCGGGCCGGCGCTGCCGATCCCGCACCGGACCGCCGCCCGCCACAGCGGCGAGCCCGACAGGTCCCCGATGACCTCCGTCACCGCTGCCATGACGGCGTCCGCGTCGGCTCCCCGCGGGGTCGGGCGGCGCGTGGTGGCCGTCATCGTGCCGTCGGCGTGCACCAGGGCGCCGGCGATCTTCGTACCGCCGATGTCGATCGCCACCGTCACTCCGGGGGCCGCGGCGCGGGGTCGCGGCGCGGGCGAGGGGGCGGCGGGGGCGGTGGGGGTGATCACGGTGGCGGCTCCAGGGAGGGATCAGGAATCAGTATGCGCCGGGGGCGGCGCCGTACTCTCGCGAGGCTCCAGCCGGGGCCGCTCACTCGCCCGGACCCTAGGCTGGCTCCCCCCGAGAACGGCCAGGAGTTCTTCAGCGGCGAGGCGGCCGAAGCCCGCGGTGTCACGTACGAGGGCCGTGAGGCGCGGGTGGGTGACCCGGCACAGCGCGGAATCGTCCCAGGCCACGATCGACAGCCGCCCGGGCACCGGGATGCCCAGTTCCGCGGCGACCGCGATACCGGCTACGGCCATCACGTCGTTGTCGTAGACGAGCGCGGTCGGGGGCCGGGGCTCGGCGAGGATCCGGCGGGTGGCCGCCGCGCCCTCGGCGTCGGAGTAGTCGGTGACGGTCGAGCGCACCTGCTCGGGGTCCAGTCCGCGCCGCGCTGCCTCGCTCCGCAGCGACTCGATCCGGCGGGCGGTGTGGGCGAGGCCCGGCAGCCCCGCGATGTGGGCGATGCGGCGGTGGCCGAGGGTGTACAGGTGGTCCAGGACCTGGGCCATGGCCCCGGCATCGTCCGCTGCCACGCAGGAGAGCGCGTCCCCGGCCGGGGACGACGGCGAGGCCGTGGACGACGCGGAGGGCTCGGAAAGCGCGTCGGACGTACGCGGCTGTGGCGTACGGGCCTGCGCCGTATGGGCCACCGCTGTGCGGGCCTCTGGCGTACGGACCTCCGCCGTACGGACCTCCGCCGTACGGGCCGCTGAGGCGCCCTCGGCACGGCCGCCCGTCGCCTCCGGGACGACGGCGTGCGCGGCGCGGGGTGCGGCCGCTCCCACGGTCACCGCCGGCAGGCCGAGCTGCCCGAGCAGCGCCGGGCGCGGGTCCTGCGTCCGCGGGTCGACGACCAGGACGCCGTCCACGCGCCGTTCGGCCCACCACCGGCGGTAGACGGCGCATTCCGCGTCGATGTCCTCGACCACCTGGAACAGCAGGGCGATCCGGGCGGCGGAGAGGACTTCCTGGATGCCGGAGACCAGTTGCAGGAAGAAGGACTCCACACCGAGGGTGTGCGCGGGCCGGGCCAGCACGAGCCCCACCGCGCCGGAGCGTTCGCCGGACAGGGCGCGGGCGGCGCTGTTGGCCTGCCAGCCCAGTTCCTCGGCGACTCGGCGGATCCGGGCGCGCGTGTCCTGGGAGACGCCGGGCCGGCCGTTGAGCGCGAAGGACACGGCGCTCTCGGACACCCCGGCCTGGCGGGCGATGTCCTTGATGGTGGGTCTGCGGGCCATGGCCTGCCTCGTCATCTTTCGGGTGCTTGCGCTGCCGGGTCGGTGGACGGCAATGGCCGGACGGTACGCGATCCTGCCCCGGCGGACCTCCCCGGCGGCGGCCCGTACCCCGCGACCCCCACAGGTGGCCTCACGTGCGGGCCGACCGAACACGGGCCCGCAGCGTCCGGGCCACGATGGCTCGCGCATCGCGCTCGACGGGCCTCCCGGCAACCGCGCCGGGCGCCGAGCCGCGCCCGTGCGCAGCCCGAAAGCCGGAACAAAGGCTGATACGGCTGCCCTTCACCGGACCCCGGGGCGGTTACCCCGCCGACACGGCCAACCCCCGCACGGCCGTTTTTCGGACGGTTTCGTGAACAGGCGGCAGGGGTGAGCGCCCTGACCGAGATACCACTGTCCCCTTTTCGCCCACTTCCTCATGTGCAGTCATTGCGCGAGGCCAGCTAAAGCGCATTAGCCCGCCTCAGCTTGAGACGCCCCATCCCTTCTGTCAACGCTGCTGAAGCGCATAAGTACCCGGACGTGGAAAGTCGCTGCTTTCACCGCCCCCACCGGAACCACCGGCAGCGGACGCCCTGTTGACTTCCCCCTCGGGCACGCGGGAGGTTGTGGGTCATCCGGTGAATTCCTCAGAACTCCAGGATCCCCTTATGCAGGACGAGGCCGCCTCCCGCCCGCTCCGCTTCGGCGCCAACTACACGCCGTCCCGCGGCTGGTTCCACCACTGGCTGGACTTCGACCTCGACGAGGCTAGAGCGGACCTGGACTCGATCGCCTCGCTCGGACTGGACCACATCCGCGTCTTCCCGCTGTGGCCGGTGTTCCAGCCGAACCGGACGCTGATCCGGCCGCGCGCCGTCGAACAGCTCGTCGCGCTCGCGGACGCGGCCGCCGAGCGCGGGCTCGACGTCCATGTGGACGGCCTGCAAGGGCATTTGTCGAGCTTCGACTTCCTGCCCGCCTGGATCAGGACCTGGCACCGGCGGAACGTCTTCAGCGACCCGGACGTCATCGCCGGCGAGGAGGAGTACCTGCGCACCCTCGCCGCCGCTCTCGCCGACCGGCCGAACTTCCTGGGCATGACCGTCGGCAACGAGATCAACCAGTTCTCCGGTCCCCCGCACCCCGACCCCGACCCGATCACCCGGGACCAGGCCGCCCGTTGGCTGGAGCGGATGCTCGCCGCCTGCGAGAAGGGCGCTCCGGGCCGGTTCCACCTGCACGCCGAGTACGACGCCGCCTGGTACCAGGACGGCCATCCGTTCACCGCGGACCAGGCGGCGCGGCTGGGCGCGGCCACCGCCGTGCATTCCTGGGTGTTCAACGGGACCGCCCAGAGCGGACCGACCGGCACGGCGACCGAGCACCACGCCGCGTACCTGATCGAGCTCTCCAAGGCCTGGGCCCGCGACCCGCACCGCCCCGTATGGCTCCAGGAGGTCGGCGCGCCCGCGCCGCTGATCGGGCCGGAGCAGGCGGCGCGGTTCACCGAAGCCACCGTGGAGAACGCCCTGGACTGCCCGGACCTGTGGGGTGTGACCTGGTGGTGCTCGCACGACGTATCCCGGGAGCTCGCGGACTTCCCGGAGCTGGAGTACGGCCTCGGCCTGCTCACCGACCGGCGCCGGGCCAAGCCGGCCGCAGCCGCCCTGGCCCGGATCGCGGCCCGGTGGCACGGCCGGGCGCACCGCCCGGCCGTACGGTCCACCGCGCTGGCCGTCGACGTCGGCGGGGCGCTGGCCGCGCCGCGGCGCTCGGTGTGCGCACCCGGCGGCGCGTTCTTCGAGGCCTGGGCGGCGCTCACCGCCGAGGGCGTCCGGCCGGCCGTGGTCCTCGCCGAGCGGGCCGAGGACCCCGCGCACCTTTCCGCCCGCGGCATCACCGAGGTGCTGCGCGTCCCCGAGGTCAGCTGACGCCCCCTTCCCGAGGAGCCCCGCATGTCCGAGACCGACCACGGCGCCGAACCCCGTACCGCCGCCCGTCCTCGCACCGCCGGCGCTCCCACCGCCCGCGCCCGCAGCGGTCCGGCGGCCCCCGGCCCGTCCCGGCGCGGGGTGCTCGCCGCCGGGGCGGGGGCGGGAGCCGCCGCCCTGCTGGGCGCCCCGGGCGCGAGCGCCTGCGCCGCCGAGGTGCCGCCGGCCGGGTCCACGAGCCCGGCCGACCTGGCCCCGTACGCCTCTTACTGGTTCCCGGACTCGCTCCCCGAGGGCGCCCCCGGCCCGGGCATCACCTGGCGCTCCCTCAAGCAGTGGACCCCCGAGAACGACCCCGACCTTGCCCACAACACCGCCAGCGTGCCGCTCGCGGAGCGGTTCACCCCGGTCCCGCCGCATCCGGACGCGCGCGCCGGGCAGGCCCGGATTGCCTCCCTCGTCTCCTTCGGGCCCACCGCCGGGAATCCGTCCCAGGGCTCCCCGACCGCCGACTACTACGCCCTCACGCACTGGGCGTACCTGGACGAGCTCGTCTTCTGGGGCGGCTCCGCGGGCGAGGGGATCGTGCTCGCCCCGAACGCGCCCGTGGTCGACGCCGCCCACCGCAACGGCGTCCGGGTCATGGGCAATGTGTTCCTGCCGCCCGTCCCCTACGGCGGTGATCTCCAGTGGACGCGGGACCTGGTCCAGCGTGATTCCCTCGGCCGCTTCCCGATCGCCGAGAAACTGGTGCGGGTGGCGTCGGCGTACGGCTTCGACGGATGGTTCGTCAACGCCGAGACGGAGGGCGGCGACAGTGGACTCGCCGCGCGGATGCGGGACTTCCTGCGGGCTCTGCGGGCTGCGGGGGAGCCGGAAGGGCTGCGGATCACCTGGTACGACGCCATGAACACCACCGGCCGGGTCGGCTGGCAGGGCGCCCTGAACGCGCTCAACCAGGAGTTCTTCGAGGACCGGGCGGGCAAGGTCGCGGACACCCTCTTCCTGGACTTCCGCTGGACCCCGCAGAAGCTTGAGTCCTCCGGCGCGCTCGCGGACCGGCTCGGGCGCAGCCGCCACGAGCTGTGGGCGGGCGTGGACGTGGAGTCCAAGGGGTGGGACAGTCCGGGGCGTTGGGACGCGATCATCCCGCGCGGCCGCGACCATGTCGTGAGCTACGGCTTCTACCGGCCCGAGTGGACCCGCAATCACCTCACCGACCGCTCCCCCGGCGCCTTCCACCACGCCGACGACCGGTTCTGGACGGGTGAGTCCCTGGATCCGGCCCGCCCCGCGCCCGAGGGGGGCGGCTGGCGGGCGCCCGCCACGGCCGTCGCCGACCGGTCCACGGTCACCGCCCTGCCGTTCGCCTGCGCCTTCAACACCGGGCACGGAGAGCGTTGGTACGAGGGCGGCCGGGTCACCTCCGACACCCCGTGGAACCACCTCGGCCTGCAGGACCGGCTGCCGGGCCGCCGGTGGGTCGTGGAGACCGCCGGGGAGCGCCCGGCCGTCGCCCTGGACTTCGCGAGGGCCTGGCGCGGCGGATCCAGTGTGCTCGTCGTGGGCCGGCTGACCGCGCCGGCCGCCGTCGGGCTGCACTCCACGCGGCTGCCGCTGGGCCGCTCCGCCGTCCTGGAGCTGGTGCACGCCACGGAGTCCGGCCCGGTCTCGGTCGAGGTCGGCGTGGCCACCCGCGAACCGGCGGCCCCGGGCGAGCCCGTCCCGTACGTCTGGCTGCCCGCCGAAACCCCGGGCACCGCAGCCGGAACGGGGGCCGGGAGGGGGGCCGGGCGGGGCTGGCGCACGACGCGGGTCGCCCTCGCGTCCCTGGCGGGCAGGACGGCGTACGGACTGGCCGTACGGATCACCGCGCGCGGGAAGCAGCCGGTGCGGTGGCGGCTCGGGGCCCTGTCGGTACGCGAAGCCGCCCACCAGCGGCGCCCGGCCCCGCCCACCGCGCTCAGGGTGGACGCCTCGGCCCGGCGGGACGACAGGTTCTGGCTCCGCCTGTCGTGGCGCCGGGCGGCCGGGCCGGTCCGCCATTACGAGCTGTCCCGGATCCTGCCCGACGGCTCGCGCCGCTTCCTCGGCGGCACCTGCGCCGCCGCCCTCTACGTCCCCGCCCTGCCCCGCGCCGGCCGGGAGCGGGAGGCCGCCTTCGAGGTCCGGGCCGTCGACGAGCTGTACGCGCTCTCGGCGGGAGCGCGCACCGCCCTGCCCTGGTAGGGGCGCGCAGCGACGGTCAGGAGGAGCCGTGGGGGGCGGTGCGCGGGACGGCCACCGTGACACGCAGCCCGTGCGGCGGGTTCGTCTCGTACGAGAGGGACCCGCCGCCGGCGGCGAGCAGGGCGCGGGAGATCGACAGGCCGAGTCCGGAACCCTTGACGTTCTGGTGGCGGCCGCTGCGCCAGAACCGGTCCCCCACGCGCAGCAGCTCCTCCTCGGTGAGGCCGGGCCCCCGGTCGGCGACGACGACGCGTACGGAGCGCCCTTCCGCGAGGACCGACACCTCGACCTCCTCACCGGCGGGGGTGAACTTGAGGGCGTTGTCGATGACGGCGTCGAGCGCGCTGGAGAGGGCGATGGGGTCGGCCCAGCCCGTGACGGCGGTGCGGCCCGTGCTGGTGAGCCGTACGCCCTTCTCCTCCGCGTACGGGCGCCAGGCGGCCACCCGCTCGGCGGCCAGCGCGCCGACGTCGGTGAGGCTGATCTCGGCGGATGCGTGCTCGGCCAGCGCCAGGTCGAGCAGGTCGTCCAGGACCTGTGTCAGGCGCTTGCCCTCGGTGCGCACGGAGGCGATCTCCTCGTTCCCCTCGGGCAGTTCGAGGGCGAGCAGTTCGATCCGCAGGAGTAGCGCGGCGAGCGGGTTGCGCAGTTGGTGGGAGGCGTCGGCGACGAACGCCCGCTGCTGCTCCAGTACCTCTTCGACGCTGTCGGCCATCTCGTTGAACGAGCGGGCCAGGCGCTGGAGTTCCGGGGGGCCGCCCGCGGCGGCGACGCGGGAGTTCATCCGCCCGGTGGCGATGCCGTGGGCCGCCACGTCCAGGGTCCGCACGGGCTTGAGCACCCAGCTGGTCAGGCGCAGGGCCGCACCGAAGGCCAGCAGCATGGCGGCGCTGAGCCCGCCCGCGATGATCAGCCAGCCCCGGAGGATGCGGCCCCGCATCTGGTCGGTGGGCGATTCGGTCGCGACGACGGCGACGACGTCCCCGTCGAGGACGACCGGGGAGGCGACGAGGAGCTTGCCGTCGCTCTGCCAGGGCCAGACCTGGGCGGGGTCGTGGCTGCGCCGCCCGGCGAGCGCCGCCTCGAAGGCGAGGCGGTCCTCGCCCGCCTCCGGCAGCTGCCACCAGCCGGGGGCCCGCTCCAGGGCGTTGTCATCGCGGTAGAAGATGCCGACGCGGATGCCGTACAGCTCCTGGTAGCGGGCGAGTTCGAGCCGGAGGGTCTCGCGGCGCTCGTCGGCGCCGGTGGATCCGGAGCCCTCCGCGTCGATGACGAACTGGGCGAGGGCGGCGAACCGGGCGCTGTCGTCGATCCGGTCGACCACCACGTGCTGCTGCTGCCCGGCGGCCAGGCTCACGGCGAGCGGGAAGCCGAGGGCGAGGAGCACGCCCGCCATGAGGACGACGAGCAGCGGGAGCAGCCGGGCGCGCACGACAGGGCCCGCTAGGGGGCGGCCGGGGTGACGAGCCGGTAGCCCACCCCGCGGACCGTCTCGATGAGCGCGGGCAGGCCCAGCTTGGAGCGCAGCGAGGCGACGTGGACCTCCAGGGTCCGCCCGGTCCCCTCCCAGCTGGTGCGCCAGACCTCGCTGATGATCTGCTCGCGGCGGAAGACCACGCCGGGGCGCTGCGCGAGCAGGGCCAGCAGGTCGAATTCCTTGCGGGTGAGGGGCACGTCGGCGCCGCCGACGCTGACCCGGCGGGTGGGCAGCTCGATGCTCACCGGTCCGAGCCGGACCACGGCGGGCGCACCGGTGCCGTTGGCGGCGGCCTCCTCGGAGGCGCCGGTGCGGCGGGCGACGGCGTGGATGCGGGCGAGGAGTTCGCCGGTGTCGTACGGCTTGACCACGTAGTCGTCGGCGCCCATGTTCAGGCCGTGGATGCGGGAGCGGACGTCGGCCCGCGCGGTCACCATGATGACGGGCGTGGCGGTGCGCTTGCGGATCTTGCCGCACACCTCGTAGCCGTCCTGGTCGGGCAGGCCGAGGTCGAGCAGGATCACACCGTAGGGAGAAACGCAGGGCGGGGATCCGGCGGGCAGCAGTGCCTGGAGGGCCTCTTCGCCGCTGCGGGCGTGGGTCACCTGGAAGCCGTGCCGGGCTAGGATCGCGGACAGGGCGGCGGCGACGTGGTCGTCGTCCTCGACGAGCAGCAGCCTCATGGCGTCCCCCTCTCCTCTTCGTCCTCTTCGGCTTCCGTACAGATGACCACCCTGCATCCACGCCGATGCGGACTCCCACGTCAAGGGGGTTCCGGTCCGACGGCGCTTCCGTTATGCACCCGGTACGAGTGGATGGGGAGCGGCGCGGGCGTGCGCACGGAGGGTATCCGGTTGAGGCCGTATCGTTATGCTCAATTCTCCCTCAGATGTGATGACGTTGTGCGCATGTCGTCACTACTGTCCTCCCAACCGACGGAGGACGGAGCAAGAAGCCGATGAGCGGAGTATCAGTGGCCAAGGACGTGCAGGAAGCGGCCGGTGCCGCGGACGACCTGGTCGTACTGAGCAACGTCAACAAGCACTTCGGCGCGCTGCACGTGCTTCAGGACATCGATCTGAGCATCGCCCGCGGTGAGGTCGTCGTCGTGATCGGTCCTTCGGGATCGGGCAAGTCGACGCTGTGCCGGACCATCAACCGCCTGGAGACGATCGACTCGGGCACCATCACGCTCGACGGGAAGCCGCTGCCGGCCGAGGGCAAGGAACTGGCCAGGCTGCGCGCCGACGTGGGCATGGTGTTCCAGTCGTTCAACCTCTTCGCGCACAAGACGGTGCTCCAGAACGTCATGCTGGGTCAGCTCAAGGTCCGCAAGATGGACCAGGCCGCCGCCCTGGAGAAGGCCAAGTCGCTGCTGGACCGGGTGGGGGTCGGCTCACAGGCCGACAAGTACCCGGCGCAGCTCTCGGGAGGCCAGCAGCAGCGCGTGGCGATCGCCCGCGCGCTGGCGATGGACCCGAAGGTGATGCTCTTCGACGAGCCCACCTCGGCGCTCGACCCGGAGATGATCAATGAGGTGCTGGAGGTCATGCAGCAGCTCGCCCGGGAGGGGATGACCATGGTGGTCGTCACGCACGAGATGGGCTTCGCCCGCTCGGCCGCCAACCGGGTCGTCTTCATGGCCGACGGCAAGATCGTCGAAGAGGCCACGCCCGAGCAGTTCTTCAGCAACCCCCGCAGTGACCGCGCCAAGGACTTCCTGTCGAAGATCCTGCACCACTGACGGTTTCGTCTGGTAGTGATCCGGTCGACGGAGCATGTCCCGCTCGTCGCTCAACCACGTCTCACCCGAGGGAAGTTCACCATGAAGGTTTCCAAGGCCGGTGCGGCCGCGGCCATCGCCGCCACCCTTGCCCTGACCGCGACCGCCTGCGGCGGCGGATCGAACGGCGACCAGAAGGACAAGGTCGTCATCGGCATCAAGTTCGACCAGCCGGGTGTGGGCCTCAAGACCCCCGACGGCAAGTACACGGGCTTCGACGTCGACGTGGCGACCTACGTGGCCAAGGAGCTCGGCTACGAGCCCGGTCAGATCGAGTTCAAGCAGGCGGTCAGCTCGGAGCGCGAGAACCTCATCTCCAACGGCGACGTCAAGTTCATCGTCGCCAGCTACTCGATCAACGAGAAGCGCAAGGAGAAGGTCGACTTCGCCGGCCCGTACTTCCTCGCGCACCAGGACCTGCTGGTCCGCGCCGATGACACCAGCATCACCAAGGCCGAGGACCTGAACAAGAAGAAGCTCTGCTCGGTCGCCGGCTCGACCTCGGCGCAGAACGTCAAGAACAAGCTGGCCCCGGAGGCCGACCTCAAGGAGGAGCAGGGCTACTCCGAGTGCCTGACCGGGCTGGAGAACAAGTCCCTCGACGCGCTGACCACGGACAACTCGATCCTGGCCGGTTACGCGGCGCAGGAGAACAACAAGGGCAAGTTCAAGCTGGTCGGGCTGAACCTGAGCAACGAGAACTACGGCATCGGCCTGAAGAAGGGCGACACCGAGCTCCAGACGAAGATCAATGCCGCGCTCAAGAAGATGGTCTCGGACGGCTCCTGGGAGGCGGCCGTGAAGAAGAACTTCGGGCCGGCCGACTTCAAGAGCGAGCCTGCGCCGCAGATCACCGAAGGCAGCTGATTTCCCGGTGAGGTGCCTCGCCGCCCGCCTGCCGTGGGCGGCGCCGCACCTCACCGGCCATCTTGGGGAGAGCGCAGGGCAACGTGTTCGACTTTCTTGATTCCGGGCAGTACGACCTGCTCGGAGCCTTCTGGGTGACGGTTCAGCTCACCCTCTACTCGGCGGCCGGATCCCTCATATGGGGAACCATCCTGGTCGGGCTGCGGGTCAGCCCGGTCCCGCTGCTCCGCGGCTTCGCCACGGCCTACGTCAACATGGTGCGCAACACCCCGCTGACGGTCCTGATCATCGCTTGCTCGCTGGGCCTCAGCCAGACCCTCGGCATGAACATGGGCGGCGAGACCTTCAAGGAGACCGGCTTCCGGCTGGCGGTCTTCGGACTGAGCGCCTACACCGGCACCTTCGTCTGCGAGGCCCTGCGCTCGGGCATCAACACCGTGCCCGTCGGCCAGGCCGAGGCGGCCCGCGCCCTGGGGCTGAGCTTCTTCCAGGTGCTCAGCCTGATCGTGCTCCCCCAGGCCTTCCGGGCGGTGGTCGCGCCGCTCACGAACGTACTGATCGCACTCACCAAGAACACCACGGTGGCGGCGGCCATCGGCGTGGCCGAGGCGGCCCTGCTGATGAAGGAAATGGTCGAGAACGAGGCGGACGCGCTCTTCGCCGTCTTCGGCGTCTTCGCCCTCGGCTTCTGTCTGCTGACCCTGCCCACCGGCCTGCTGCTGGGCTGGGTGGCCAAGCGAGTGGCGGTGAAGCGATGACCTCCGTGCTGTACGACACCCCGGGCCCCAAGGCCAAGGCCCGCAACTGGGTCTACAGCGGCGTCTTCCTCGTCCTGTTCGGACTCGGTCTGTGGTGGATCCTGTCCGTGATGGCTGAGAAGAGCCAGCTCGACGCCGACAAGTGGACCCCCTTCGTCACCGACGGCAAGATCTGGACCACCTTCCTGATCCCCGGCCTGCTGGAGACCCTCAAGGCCGGCGCGATCGCCATGGTGATCGCGATCCCGCTGGGCGCGCTGTTCGGCATCGGCCGCCTCTCCGACCACGCCTGGGTGCGGGTCCCGGTCGGCGCCGTGGTCGAGTTCTTCCGCGCCATCCCGGTTCTGATGCTGATGCTGTTCGGCTCGGCCTTCTACGTACAGTTCACCAGCGTCTCCTCTGATGTCCGGCCGCTGTACGCGGTGGTCACCGGCCTGGTCCTCTACAACGCCGCCGTCATCGCCGAGATCGTCCGGGCGGGTGTGCTGTCCCTGCCCTCCGGCCAGACCGACGCGGCCAAGGCGATCGGCATGCGCAAGGGCCAGACCATGGTCCACGTGCTGATCCCGCAGGCCGTCACGGCGATGCTGCCGGCGCTGGTCAGCCAGCTCGTGGTGATCCTCAAGGACACGGCGCTGGGCGGCGCGGTGCTCGGCCTGGCCGAACTGATGTCGATGAACCGGCAGATCTCGGCCAACTACAGCAACACCATCGCGACTCTCGTCGTGATCGCGCTGCTCTTCATCGCGGTCAACTTCGCCCTCACCACCTTCGCCTCCTGGCTGGAGGGCCGACTGCGCACGTCGAGGAAGAGCACCGGCGCGACGGTCGCGATCTCGGAGATGGAAGACGTGGCCGGCGGCACGGCGAACCCGCCCGCGGGCACGACGAACCCGCCCGGCGGCCCTGACCGGGAATGATCCCGCCGCCGTGCGGCCGCCGCGAGGTCCCGTCCTCCCCGGCGGGCCCGCCCGGCCTCCCGGTCCGAGGTTCCCGCCCGAGGTCCCGATAGGCCTGACGTACGGTCAGTCGTAGTGTGTGGCACGTGTGGTGCGGCGGAGCTCTTGCGCCGCACCACACGGCGTTGTCCGGACCGGCGTCACTTGACGCAGGCACCTCCAGTGGGTTGCATACGTTCTGTGATCACATACCGGACATCGGGAGCCGCATCATGGACCCGGTGATCGTCGTCGGCGCGGGCCCCGTCGGACTGTCCCTGTCCCTCGCCCTCGCCGGCCAGGGCGTGCCCTCCCTCGTGCTCGACGAAGGACCCGGCAAGGAGGAGCCCCGGCCCGCCCGTACGGTCGTCCTGCACGCCGACACGGCGGCCATGCTGCACCGGCTGGGCTGTACGACGCTGCGCGACGAGGGCGCGTACTTCGCCGCCTGGCGCACCGTGCGGCGACGGCAGCCCACGCGGCGGATCACCTTCGAGGACCATCCCGCGCCCCTGCACCTGCCGCAGCACGCCCTGACGCGCGGACTGCGCGAAGCGGCCGCCACGCACCCGCTGGTCCAGCTGATCACCGACAGCCACCTGGACGCTCTTGAGCAGGACGGCCACGGGGTCACCGCCCACACCCGGGGCGCCGAGACCACCTGGTGGCGCGGAAGCCACCTGGTCGGCTGCGACGGCGCCCGCTCCACCGTGCGCAAACTGCTCGGCATCCGCTTTCCCGGCCGCACCGCCGTGGAACGGCACGCCGTGGCCGCGCTGCGCACCGAACTGCCATGGCCCGGCGAGGCCTTGCTGCACCGCGGCCCGGCGGACGGACCCTCCGAGGTCACCGCGCGCCCGCTGCCCGACGGGGTGTGGCGGCTCGACTGGCTGCTTGCGCCGCGCGGGGACCTGGTGACCCCCGACCTGCTGGTGACCCTCATCCGCGACAGCCTGGCGACGTGGTGCGGGGGCACGACGCCCCCGTACGACCTCCTCGACACCGGCGTCCACACCCTCCACCACCGCCTCGCCCGCCGCTGGCGCGACGGCCGCGCCTTCCTGGCCGGGGACGCCGCCCACCTGCTGGGCGCGGTCGGCACCCAGGGCGTGGAGGAGGGGCTGCGAGACGCCGAGAACCTGGCGTGGAAGCTGTCCCTCGCCTGGCACCAAGGGGCTTCCGAGGCCCTGCTCGACAGCTACGAGAGCGAGCGGCGCACCGCGGTCGCGGCCCGGCTGCGCGCGGCCGACCAGGCGGTGCCCGTCCTGCGCGGCGGGGGCGGGATCCGGGGCTACCTGCCCGGAGCCGGCCGCAGCGGTGAACTCATGCTCACCGACGGGCACCTCGGGCGGGGACCGCTGGGCGCGGAGCCGGTCTACGCCCCGCCGGTGGCCGTAGGTGAAGTCCCGACGGCTACGGAGCCGGGCGGTCCGGTGGCGAACGTACCGGTGACCGCGCCCGACGGGTCGACCGTCCCGCTGCGCGACCTGCTGGGCCGCGGCCGGCTGCTGGTGGTCCTGGTCGCTCCAGGTACCGGGGTCTGGGACCGGCGCCACTGGCTCGGTGCAGGCCTGATGCCCCGCCTCGCGGCGGCCGTGAGCGCCCTGCCGGTGCGCGCGGACCTCCTGGTGGCGGACGCCTACCCCGGAGCCCCGGCGCACACCGTGCTCCTCGTCAGGCCGGACGGGCACCTGACGGCGACCTTCGCGGGGGTCCGCCCCGCGGAGCTGTACGAGGCGGCGGACGCGGTCCGCGCGGGCGCACCGGCATCACGGGAGGCCGCGCCGGCGCCCTCGCCTTCCCCGGCACCGACCGCGGCGATCGACTGACCGTGGCTGCGCCGCTCATTCCGGTGGTCCTCGGTTCTGGCCGCCGGGATGGTCACCCGGGCTGCGGCGCCGGGTGCGGAGGGATTGCCGGCGGCGTCCTCGGCCCGGACGGTGAAGACGTAGGGGGTCTGCGGGGTGAGGCCGGTGACGCTGGCTGGACCCGCCGGCCGACGGGCGCGCACGCGGGTGGCTTTCCGCAGCTCTTCGCCCGGGACGCGGACGGCAGCCGGATCGGTTGACCGTCCCCCGGGAAGGTCAGCCCCCGAGGCCGCCCAGGTCGTCGGCGTCCTCGCCCTCCGCCTCCAGCGCGCGGCGGACCACCCGCAGGGCCATGCCCTCCGGGTAACCCTTGCGCGCGAGCATCCCCGCGAGGCGCCGGATCCGCTTCTCCCGCTCCAGGCCCCGGGTGGCGCGGAGCTTGCGCTCCACGAGCTCCCGGGCGGTCTGCTCCTCCTGCTCCGGGTCCAGATGCTCCAGCGCCTCCTGGACGAGGGTGGTGTGCACCCCCTTGGTCCGCAGCTCCTGGGCGAGCGCCCGGCGGGCCAGGCCCCGGCCGCGGTGCCGGGACTCGACCCAGGCCCCGGCGAAAGCGGCGTCATCGATCAGGCCCACCTCCTCGTACCGGGAGAGGACCTGCTGCGACACCTCCTCGGGGATGCCCCGCTTGGCGAGGGCGTCCGCGAGCTGCCGCCGGGTGCGGGGCATCCCGGTGAGCAGGCGCAGGCAGATGGCCCGCGCCTGCTCCTCGGGGCTCTGGGGCGGCAGCTCGGGCCGGCCTTCGCGGCCGCCCCGCCTCTCACCGCCGCCCCTTTCCTGCTCCCGCACGGTCAGCTCTTGGCCACGGCGGCCTTGGCCGTCGTCTTGGCCTTCGAAGCCGGGGCGGGCACGGCCGCGGCGTCGGCGGGCGCGCCCGCCGCCTCGGCACCGGACTCGCCGGCAGCGGCGTCCTTGCGGACCCCCACGCCCAGCTTCTCCTTGATCTTCCGCTCGATCTCGTCGGACAGGGCGGGGTTGTCGCAGAGGAACTTCCGCGCGTTCTCCTTGCCCTGGCCGAGCTGATCGCCCTCGTACGTGTACCAGGCACCGGCCTTGCGCACGAAGCCGTGCTCGACGCCCATGTCGATCAGGCCGCCCTCGCGGCTGATGCCGTGGCCGTAGAGGATGTCGAACTCGGCCTGCTTGAAGGGCGGCGCGACCTTGTTCTTGACGACCTTGACGCGCGTGCGGTTGCCGACCGCGTCCGTACCGTCCTTGAGCGTCTCGATGCGGCGGATGTCGAGGCGTACGGAGGCGTAGAACTTCAGCGCGCGGCCACCGGTGGTGGTCTCCGGCGAGCCGAACATCACACCGATCTTCTCGCGGAGCTGGTTGATGAAGATCGCGGTGGTCTTGGACTGGTTGAGCGCGCCGGTGATCTTCCGGAGTGCCTGGCTCATCAGGCGGGCCTGGAGACCCACGTGCGAGTCGCCCATCTCGCCCTCGATCTCCGCGCGCGGCACCAGGGCCGCCACCGAGTCGATGACGATCAGGTCGAGGGCACCGGAGCGGACGAGCATGTCCACGATCTCCAGCGCCTGCTCACCCGTGTCGGGCTGGGACAGGATGAGGTTGTCGGTGTCGACGCCGAGCGCCTTCGCGTACTCGGGGTCGAGCGCGTGCTCCGCGTCCACGAAGGCGACGGTGCCGCCGGCCTTCTGCGCGTTGGCCACGGCGTGCAGGGTCAAGGTGGTCTTACCGGAGGACTCCGGTCCGTACACCTCGATCACACGGCCGCGGGGCAGCCCGCCGACGCCAAGGGCGATGTCCAGTGCGGTCGACCCGGTAGGGATGACCTCGATGGGGTCGTTCGGCTTGTCGCCGAGGCGCATGACCGCACCCTTGCCGAATTGCCGTTCAATCTGTGCGAGAGCGGCGTCGAGAGCCTTCTCGCGGTCGGTGCCTGCCATGGGTTCCACCCGGTTTGCTTGAGTCGATCGCTTCACGCCATTGACGCTAATGCCTGCCACTGACAATGCGCCCCACGACCGGTTCGGCTGTGGATAACTCATCAGAATGGATGTTCGATTTCCCTGTCAAGCGCGCCACGCCCCACCCACCGGGCCACCCGCTGGCGCGGCGCCCGGACACCCCTTTCCCCCACTCCCGAGGAAGCAGATCCGGCGCGCGAGTGACAACCCAGAGTTGACGCTCGCCCGACTGTCAACCTAGGGTTGCATCATGACGAACCCCTCGACGGAACCCGTTCGCATGACCGTCCCGGTACGCCTCGACGACCTCATCGAGGCCATCAAGAAGGTCCACCCCGACACCCTGGAGCAGCTCAGCGGGGCCGTCGTGGCCGCCGAGCACCTCGGGGACGTGGCCGACCACCTCATCGGCCACTTCGTCGACCAGGCCCGCCGCTCCGGTGCCTCCTGGACCGACATCGGCCGCAGCATGGGCGTCACCCGGCAGGCTGCCCAGAAGCGCTTCGTCCCCAAGGCCGACAAGGGTGACAAGATCGGCGACAAGGGCGAGGGCGCGCTCGATCCCAGCCAGGGCTTCGGCCGCTTCACCCCCCGCGCCCGCAACGTCGTCATGGCCGCGCAGAACGAGGCCCGCGCGGCCGGCGGCACCGAGATCCGCACCGAGCACCTGGCGCTGGGCCTGCTGGCCGAGCCCGAGGGCTTCGCGGCGCTCGCCCTGCGCGCCCAGGGCATCCCGGCGCAGGACGTACGCGCCGCCGCCCTCGCGGCCCTGCCCCCGGCGCAGCCCGACGTCCCCGACCTCATCCCCTTCGACGCCTCCGCGAAGAAGGCCCTGGAGCTCACCTTCCGCGAGGCCCTGCGCCTGGGCCACGACTACGTCGGCACCGAGCACGTCCTGCTCGCGCTCCTGGAGCTGGAGAACGGCGAGGGGCTCCTCAGCGGCCTCGGCGTGGACAAGGCCGCCGTCGAGGCCACCGTCACCGAAGCCCTGGCAGCCGTACTCGGCGCCACGGACGACGCCCGGCCGTAGAGGCGTGCGCGTCCTCCGTCAGCTCGTACCGCTTCACGTACGCGCCGAGGAACGCCTGGAGCGTGGCGACGGCCGGGATCGCGATGAGCGCCCCGACCGCGCCCAGCAGGGCGGTGCCCGCGACGACCGAGCCGAAGGCCACCGCCGGATGGATGTCCACGGTCTTCGAGGTCAGCTTGGGCTGGAGGACGTAGTTCTCGAACTGCTGGTAGACCACGACGAACCCCAGGACGTACAGCGCGTACCAGGGGCTGACCGTGAAGGCGATCAGCATCGGCAGCGCGCCCGCGAGATAGGTGCCGATGGTCGGGATGAACTGGGACACCAGCCCCACCCACACCGCGAGCGCCGGCGCGTACGGCACGCCGAGGACGGCCAGCAGGATGTAGTGGGCGGCGCCGGAGATCAGCGCCATCAGCCCGCGCGAGTACAGGTAGCCGCCCGTTTTGACGACGGCGATCTCCCAGGCGCGCAGCACCTCGGACTGCTTGGCGGGCGGCAGTACGGAGCACAGCGCGCGCCGCAGCCGCGGCCCGTCGGCGGCGAAGTAGAAGGAGAACAGCGCGATCGTCAGCAGCTTGAACAGTCCGCCGAGCACGGTGGCGGACACGTCGAGCACGCCCGTCGCGCCGCTCTGCACGTAACTCTGCAGCCAGTCGGACTGCAGCAGGCTCTCCTGGATCTGCACCCGGGACACATCGGTGCCGAAGGTGCGGTTGAGGGAGACGATCACCGAGTCGAGGTAGCGCGGGAAGCTCCCCACCATGTCGACGATCTGTCCGGCGAGCATCGAGCCGAGCAGGACGACGAAGCCGGCGCTCGCGACGAAGACCAGCAGGAACACCAGGAAGGTGGCCAGCCCGCGGCGCATGCCGCGAGCGGCCATCCGGGAGACGGCCGGTTCGATCGCGAGCGCGAGGAAGAACGCGATCAGGATGTTGACCAGCAGCCCGATCAGCTGGTGGAAGGCCCAGCTGCCGAGCTGGAAGCAGCCGACGAGGGCCAGTACGAGGACCACTGCGCGCGGCAGCCAGGGCGGCATGCGGGCCGCGTCCCCGGCCGCGGCGGCGCGGTCGGCGGGCGGACCGCCCGCGGGCGGTCCGGCGGGCCCGGACCGTGCGGGTGCGGACGGTGCGGGTCCGGGCGGTGCGGTCTCGGGCCGGTCGTTCGTCTCATCGGTGGCTGCCACGCGGTCAAGTCTGGCTCACCAGCGGCCCGTACCGCGAAGCAGCGGCTCCGCCGGGCGGAACCTCAGCGGAGCGAGGCCGGTACGTCCATGGCCGAGCACACCGCGCGCCACACGTCCTTGGCCTCCCAGCCCGCTTCCAGCGCCTGGTGGACGGTCCGGCCGCCCAGCTCCGTCATGACGTGGTCCCGTGCGAAGGAGTCCGCGTAGGCGGCGCCGAAGTACTCCGCCATCCGCTCCCAGAAAATCGTCAGCCGCATGCCTCCAGTATCCCGCCCCGCGAAGCGTCCCGGCCCGGCGCTACCCGCCCAGGGCCCGTACGCCCGCGGTGACCAGCACCGCCGCGGCGACGACCACCAGGAACGGGGCGCGCAGCAGCAGTGCCACCCCGGCGGCGGCGAGCCCGGCGGCGCGGGCGTCCAGTACGAGACCGTGCCCGGTGCTGAAGGTCTGCTGGGCGGTGAGCGCGGCGAGCAGCGCCACCGGCAGCAGGGCGGCGAGCTGGCGCACCAGCGGCCGTTCCAGCGCGCCGGCCGGTACGAGCAGCCCGGCGAGCTTGACGGCGTAGCAGCCGACGGCGGTGAGCCCGATGGCGATCCAGACGTTCACGAGCGGCGTCCCTTCATCCACAGCACGGCGGGCGCGGCGAGCGCGGCGATCAGTACGGGCACTCCGGCGGGCAGCACGGGCAGGAAGCCGAGTCCCAGGACGAGCGCGAGGGCGGCGACCGCCCGCTCGGTGGAGGTCTTCAGCATCGGCGCGAGCAGGGCCAGGAACACGGCGGGCCCGGCGGCGTCCAGCCCCCATGCCGCGGTGTCGCCGATGGCCTCCGCGCCGAGCGCGCCCAGCAGGGTGGTGAGGTTCCACAGCACGTAGAGGCTCAGTCCGGTGACGGCGAAGCCGAGCCGGGCCGCCTTGCGGTCGGGCTGGGCCAGCGCCACGGCGGTCGTCTCGTCGATCACCCAGTGCGCCGCGAAGGGCCGCACCGCGCGCGGGAGCGCGAGCAGCTGGGACAGCCGCAGTCCGTAGAAGGCGTTGCGCGTGCCGAGGAAGAAGGCGCCGGCGGCGGCCGTGAAGGGGTTCCCGCCCGCCGCGACCGCTCCGACCAGGGCGAACTGCGAGGCTCCGGTGAAGACGAGCAGGCTCAGTACGCAGGCCTGCGCCACGCTGATGCCCGAGCCTGCCGCGGTCACCCCGAAGGCGAACCCGGACAGCCCGACGGCCACCCCTACCCCGAGCGCGTCCCGCACCACGGCGCGCGGCGGCGCGCCCGTGGTCCGCCATATGCCCGGCTCTTGCTTCGCTGGCTCCGTGACCATGTGTTCTCCCACGTCCCGAAGCTATCGGGGGCGGTCGGGAGCGGTCTTGTACGTTCTTGCGGGCCCGCGCCGACGCGCCGTCGGCGGCGCCGGGGGCGCGTCCGCTGCCGAGCCGGCGGTCCGCGCGCGCCGGTAGGCGCCCGGCGGCACGCCCACGATGCGCGTGAAGTGCCGGTTCAGGTGGGGCTGGTCGGTGAAGCCCACGGCGACGGCCGCCTCCGCCGGCGCGGTGCCCGCGTCCAGCAGGCGGCGCGCCCGCCGGACGCGGGCGTCGGTCAGCCAGGCGTGCGGCGGCATGCCGTACCGCTCGCGGAAGGCCCGCAGCAGGGCGAACGGGCTCGTCCCGAGCCCCGCGGCCAGCTGTCCCAGCGACGGCGGATCGGCCATCCGCTCTTCCAGTACGGCCCGGGCCGCCGCCGCATCGGCGGCGGCCGCGCCGAGCACCGTACGGGCGGGCAGCGGACCGGCGTGCCGCTCCAGCAGCCGCGCCACCGCCCCTCGCAGCAGCGTGTCGGCGGCCAGCGCGTTCCCGGCCTCGGCGGCCCGGTGCACTTCGGTGATCGCGTGCGCGGCCTGCGGGTCGGCCACCAGGTCGGCGGTGAAGCCGGGGGTTCCGCGCAGCGTGCCGATCTCGGCGGCGACCTCGGCGATCAGCTCCCGTGAGGGGTAGAGGGTGGCGTACGCCCAGCCCTCCGGGACTCCGGCCCGGGCGGTGTGCGCGACCTCGGGGTTGATCAGGGTGACGCTCCCCGGCCCGGCCCGCACCGTCCCGCCCGGCAGTCCGATCTCCTCGATGCCTCGCGTGACGGCCGCGATGACGTAGCCGTCGTGTGCGTGGCGCGGGAAGGTGTGGCGTACGTAGTGGGCGCGGAGCAGGTCCAGCCCGGGCAGCTCCGCGTACTGCCAGTGCCGCGCCCACTCCCGGCCGCGCCCGCCGCCGTCCGTCCCCATCCCCCCATTCTGCGCCCCGTCCCGCGCCCCTTCGCGCCCCGTTCCGCGCCCCCTGCCCCGCCCCGTTCCGCGCGTCGTGCCGCGCCTCGTGCCGCGCCCCGTCCGACAGGGGTGTCCTCGCAGGTCCGGCCCGTTGTCAGTGCCGGGGTGCACGATGGGGGCATGGCCGGCTCCGCGCTCGAATCGTTCTCCCCCGCGACCCGCTCCTGGTTCACGGGGGCCTTCCGTACGCCCACCTCCGCGCAGGAGGGCGCCTGGGAGGCCATCCGCGAGGGCTCCGACGTGCTCGTGGTGGCGCCCACCGGCTCCGGCAAGACCCTGGCCGCCTTCCTCGCCGCCCTCGACCGGCTGGCCTCCAGCCCGCCGCCGGCGGAGCTGAAGAAGCGCTGCCGCGTGCTGTACGTATCCCCCCTGAAAGCCCTCGCGGTCGATGTGGAACGCAATCTGCGCAGCCCGCTGACCGGGATCCGGCAGGAGTCCGTCCGCCTCGGGCTGACCGAGCCGGAGATCCGGGTGGGGATCCGCTCCGGAGACACCCCGCCCGCCGAGCGGCGCTCGCTCGCCACCCGTCCGCCGGACATCCTCATCACGACCCCCGAGTCCTTGTTCCTGATGCTGACCTCCGCGGCGCGGGACGCCCTCACCGGCGTCGAGACGGTGATCCTGGACGAGGTGCACGCGGTCGCCGGCACCAAGCGCGGCGCCCACCTCGCCCTCTCCCTGGAGCGGCTCGACGAGCTGCTGCCGCGCCCGGCGCGCCGGATCGGGCTGTCCGCGACGGTCCGGCCGGTGGACGAGGTGGCCCGCTACCTCGCGCCGCGCGGCAAGGTGACGATCGTCCAGCCGCCCTCGGACAAGGAGTTCGACCTGTCGGTGGTCGTACCGGTGCAGGACATGGGCGAGCTGGGCGGCTCCCCCGCCACCGAAGGCCGCGAGGGCGGCGACAAGCCGTCGATCTGGCCGCATGTGGAAGAGCGCATCGCCGATCTGGTGCAGGCACACCGCTCCACGATCGTGTTCGCCAACTCCCGGCGCCTCGCCGAGCGGCTGTGCAACCGGCTCAATGAGATCGCGTACGAGCGGGCCGTGGGCGAGAAGCTGCCGGAGGGATCGCCGCCGGCGGAGATCATGGCCCAGTCGGGGGCCGCGCAGGGCGCCCCGCCCCTGCTGGCCCGCGCGCACCACGGCTCGGTCTCCAAGGAGCAGCGGGCGCTCGTGGAGGAGGACCTGAAGGCGGGCCGGCTGCCCGCCGTGGTCGCCACCTCCAGCCTGGAGCTGGGCATCGACATGGGCGCGGTGGACCTGGTCGTGCAGGTGGAGTCCCCGCCCTCGGTGGCCTCCGGGCTCCAGCGGGTGGGCCGGGCCGGGCACCAGGTGGGCGCGGTCTCCACGGGCGTGGTCTTCCCCAAGTACCGCGGTGACCTGGTGCAGGCGGCCGTGGTCACCGAGCGGATGCGGAGCGGTTCGATCGAATCCCTGCGGATCCCCTCGAACCCGCTGGACGTCCTGGCGCAGCAGCTCGTCGCGATGGTCTCGATGGACACCTGGCAGCTGGACGAGCTGCTGGCCCTGGTGCGGCGGGCGGCGTCCTTCGCGGCGCTGCCGGAATCCGCGTTCACGGCGGTGCTGGACATGCTGGCGGGCCGCTATCCGTCGGACGCGTTCGCCGAGCTGAGACCGCGGGTCGTCTGGGACCGCGTCGCGGGCACCATCACGGGCCGGCCGGGCGCCCAGCGCCTCGCGGTCACCTCCGGCGGCACCATCCCGGACCGCGGGCTGTTCGGCGTCTTCCTCGCCGGCTCCGACCCGAAGAAGGGCGGCGGCCGCGTCGGCGAGCTCGATGAGGAGATGGTCTACGAATCCCGGGTCGGGGACGTCTTCACCCTCGGCACCAGTTCCTGGCGGATCGTGGACATCACCCGGGACCGCGTCCTGGTCACCCCCGCGCCCGGGGTGCCGGGGCGGCTGCCGTTCTGGAAGGGGGACCAGCTGGGCCGCCCGCTCGAACTGGGCCGCGCCGTCGGCGCGTTCCTGCGCGAGCTGAGCGGCCTGACCGAGGAGGACGCCCGGCTGCGGCTGCTCGCCGCCGGCCTGGACGCCTGGGCTTCGGACAATGTCCTGGCGTACCTCGCGGAGCAGCGGGAGGCCTGCGGCCACGTACCGGACGACCGGACCATCGTCGTGGAGCGGTTCCGCGACGAGCTCGGCGACTGGCGGGTCGTCGTCCACTCCCCCTTCGGCGCCCAGGTGCACGCCCCGTGGGCGCTGGCCCTCGGAGCCCGCCTCGCCGAGCGGTACGGGATGGACGCGCAGGTGATGCACGCCGATGACGGCATCGTGCTGCGCCTCCCGGACGCCGACCTGCTGAGCATGGACCTCCTCGACCAGGCCGCGCCCCGCCAAGACCTCGGGGGCGCACCGGGTTTCGAGTTCGATGACGAGCAGGCGCCTCTGGGCGCGGCCGATGTCGCCTTCGACCACGGCGACATCAACCAGATCGTCACCGACCAGATCGGCGGCTCGGCCCTCTTCGCCTCCCGCTTCCGCGAGTGCGCGGCCCGCGCCCTGCTGCTGCCGCGCCGCAATCCGGGCAAGCGCACGCCGCTGTGGCAGCAGCGTCAGCGTGCCTCCCAACTCCTCCAGGTGGCCTCGGAGTTCGGTTCCTTCCCGATCGTGCTGGAAGCCGTACGGGAATGCCTCCAGGACGTCTTCGACGTCCCCGGCCTGACCGAGCTCATGGGCGACATCGAGGCGCGCCGCGTCCGCCTCGTGGAGGTCACCACCCCCGAGCCCTCCCCCTTCGCCCGCTCCCTCCTCTTCGGGTACGTCGCGCAGTTCCTCTACGAGGGCGACTCGCCGCTTGCCGAGCGGAGGGCGGCGGCGCTCTCGCTGGACTCCCGCCTGCTCGCGGAGCTGCTCGGCCAGGCGGAGCTGCGCGAGCTGCTCGACGCGGAGGTACTGGAGGAGCTGGAGCGCGAGCTCCAGTGGCTGACCGAGGACCGCCGGGCCAAGGACATCGAGTCCGCGGCCGATCTGCTGCGCCTGCTGGGCCCGCTGACGGAGTCCCAGCTGGCCGAGCGAGGGGCGGATCCCTCCTGGGTGCGGGAACTGTCCGCGGCCCGCCGTGCCATCCGGGTGCGGATCGGCGGCGAGGACCACTGGGCGGCGATCGAGGACGCGGGCCGGCTGCGGGACGCACTGGGCACCGCACTGCCGGTCGGAGTCCCGGAGGCGTTCACGGAGCCGGTGAAGGACCCGCTGGGCGACCTCCTGGCCCGGTACGCGCGCACGCACGGCCCGTTCACCACGGCCGTGGTGGCCGCCCGCTTCGGCCTGGGCACGGCCGTCACCGACGGAGCCCTGCACCGGCTCGCGGCAGCCGGGCGGGTGGTCCAGGGCGAGTTCCATCCCGCGGGCATCGGCCAGGAGTGGTGCGACGCGGCGGTGCTGCGCAGACTCCGCCGCCGTTCGCTGGCCGCGCTGCGGCAGGAACTGGAACCGGTTCCGCCGGCTTCGCTGGCCACCTTCCTGCCGCAGTGGCAGCACGTGGGCGGAGCCCTGCGCGGCATCGACGGCCTGGCCCGTGCGGTCGAGCAGCTCCAAGGCGCCCCCGTCCCGGCCTCGGCGCTGGAGCGCCTGATCCTCCCCTCGCGCGTGGCCGGCTACTCGCCGGGCATGCTGGACGAACTGACGACGACCGGCGAGGTGGTCTGGGCGGGCGCCGGAGCCCTCCCGGGCAAGGACGGCTGGATCTCCCTCTACCTGGCGGACGCCGCCCAGCTGCTCCTCCCCCCGGTGCACCCCCTGGAGCTCACTCCCCTCCACCAGGCGCTGCTGGACGCCCTGGCGGGGGGTTACGGCCTGTTCTTCCGCCAGCTCACGCAGGCGGTCCGCGAGCGGTGGCCGGAGGCCACCGACGTGGAGCTGTCGGAGGCGGTGTGGGACCTGGCCTGGTCGGGCCGCCTCACGAACGACACCCTGGCGCCGCTGCGGTCCCTGTTGGGCTCGGGCCGTACGGCGGGGGCTACGGCCCACCGGGCGCGGCGCACCGTCCCCCGCGGCCGGTACGGCACGCTGAGCTCCACCGTGTCCCGCACCGGCCCGCCCACGGTCTCCGGTCGCTGGTCCCTCCTGCCGGCGCAGGCCCCCGACCCCACCCACCGGGCCCACGCCCTGGCCCGCACTCTGCTGGACCGGCACGGGGTGGTCACCCGGGGCGCGGTGGCGGCGGAGGGGGTGGAGGGCGGTTTCAGCGCGGTCTACCGCGTGCTGTCGGCCTTCGAGGACAGCGGACAGGCCCGTCGGGGCTATGTGGTCGAGGGACTGGGCGCGGCCCAGTTCGCCATGGACGGCGCGGTGGACCGGCTCCGGGCGGCCGAGCGGACCCCGCCGCCGCTGGAGGCCGTGGTCCTGGCCGCCGCCGACCCGGCGAACGCGTACGGCGCCGCTCTGCCCTGGCCGGAAGCTCCCGCCGGGGCCAGCCACAAGCCCGGCCGCAAGGCGGGCTCCCTGGTGGTCCTGGTGGACGGTGAGCTCACCCTCTACCTGGAGCGCGGCGGCAAGACCCTCCTGGCCTGGCCAACGCCGGAAGACCCCCGCCTCACAGCGGCCACGGCAGCCCTGGCGGCGGCCTCCCGCGCGGGCACCCTCCCCTCCCTCACGGTGGAACGCATCAACGCCGCCCCGGCCCTGACCTCCCCCTTCGGCCCCCCGCTCGAATCGGCAGGCTTCCACGCCACCCCCCGCGGCCTCCGCCTCCGCCCATAACCCCGGCCCGGCGCGACCCCAACCCCATCTGCGCGGCTCAACCCCGCGGGCCCGCCACCTGTGCCACCCAAACCCACTCCCCGGCCCCGGCCCCACCCCATACCTCCCCGCCCCGACACCAACCCCAGCCCGCCGGCGTTTGAGGCGCGGGGCCCGGGGCGGAGCCCCAGAGGGGTGCAGGGCGCAGCCCTCGGCGGGGGACGGGGCCGCAGGCCCCGGTTTCGGGAAGGGGCGGGGTGGGGGCAGGCCCGCGCAGCGCCCCGGACACCCCGCGGGAGCGACAATGGCGGTATGCCCGAAGGAGACAGCGTCTGGCGAGCCGCCGCCCGCCTCCACACCGCCCTCGCCGGCAAGCCCCTCACCCGCAGCGACCTCCGCGTCCCCCGCTTCGCCACCGCCGACCTCACCGGCCGCACCACCCTCGACGTCACCCCCCGCGGCAAACACCTCCTCGCCCGCTTCGAGGGCGGCCTCACCCTGCACAGCCACCTCCGCATGGACGGCGCCTGGCGCGTCTTCGCCACCGGCCAGCGCTGGCACGGCGGCCCCACCCACGAGATCCGGGCCATCCTCGGCACCGCCGAGCACACCGCCGTGGGCTACCGCCTCCCCGTCCTGGAGCTGCTCCGCACCGCCGACGAGGAGCGGGTCGTGGGCCACCTCGGTCCGGACCTGCTCGGCCCGGACTGGGATCCCGACCTCGCTGCCGCCAACCTCCTCGCCGCGCCCGCCCGCCCCCTCGGCGAGGCCCTGCTCGACCAGCGCAACCTCGCGGGGATCGGCAACATCTACAAGGCCGAGCTCTGCTTCCTCGCCCAGGTCACCCCGTGGACCCCGGTCGGCGCGCTCCCGGAAGCCACTCTCCCCCGCCTGGCCGCTGCGGCCCACCGCCTCCTGGCCGCGAACATCGACGGCAGCACGGACACCACCGGCACCACCGGCAACCCCACCCCCCGCGACGCCGAGCGCCGCAACACCACCGGCATCCGCCGCCCCGGCCGGAACCTCTTCGTCTACGGCCGCGCCCACCGCCCCTGCCTGCGCTGCGGCACCCCCGTCCGCGAAGCCCCCCAGGACGACCGCCCCACCTACTGGTGCCCCCGCTGCCAAACGGGCCCCACCCCCTGACCCCACGCGGGACGACGCAGTACCTAAGCGAAAATCAAGAATTGACGCCCCGTCAGAACACCCGTACCGTCCCGGCATGCCCTCACCCACAGCCCCGTACGACCTCACCGGCCGCACCGCCCTGGTCACCGGAGCCGCGAGCGGCATAGGCCGAGCCACCGCCCTGCTCCTCGCCGCGGCCGGCGCCGCCCTGCACTGCGCGGACCGCGACGAGCAGGGCCTCGCCGAGACGGCGGCGCTCGTGACCCGGGCCGGCGGCGCCGCCACGGTGCACGCGCTCGACGTCACCGACCGAGCCGCTCTGCGGGCCGCCGTCGACGCCGCCGGCCCCCTGGACATCACCGCCGCCATCGCCGGGATCATGCACACCAGCAGCGTGCTGGAGACGACCGACGAGGACCTGGACCGAGTCCTGGACGTCAACTTCAAGGGCGTCCTGCGCACCTGCCAGGAAGCCACCCGTTCCATGATTGAGGCCGGCCGGGACGGCTCGATCATCACGATGGCCTCCGGCGCCGTGGACGCCGCCCAGCCCGGCCTGCTCTGCTACAGCGCCGCCAAGGCCGCCGTCGTCCAGCTGACCAGGACCCTCGCCACCGAGGCGGGCCCGCGCGGCATCCGCGTCAACGCCGTCGCGCCGGGCTGGATCCGTGCGCCGATGACCAGCCGCCGCGGCATCGAGGCCCAGGAGCGGACGGAGGCGGTGATGACGCGCATGGCCCCCCTGCGCCGGGTCGGCGAGCCCGAGGACATCGCCCACGCCGTGCTCTACCTGGCCTCGAAGGCCTCGTCCTTCATGACGGGGCAGATCCTTCGCCCGAACGGCGGAGTCGCGATGCCCTGGTAACCCCGCCCGCCCCCGAATCCAACGGGTCCAACGAGTCCAACGGGCCCGGCGGGTCCAACCGGCCCGGCGGGTCCCCGCGGCTTCCGCCCCGGCTGCCGGCCGCCAATCGCCGTGCCCGCCGCACCGGCTCCGGCACGCAGTGCACCGGCAGCAGTCCCAGTCCCCACCCGCTCACGGCCACGGCGCCCTCCACGGGTCCGGACTGCGCCGGCGCGAGCGCCAGCCTCAGCACGGCCCACCACCACACCACCCCCGCCGCCACGGCAAGGGGTATCAGTAACCGCCGCACGGCTACCTCCAGGGGCCGGGACACGGACCGCCCCATCTTCCCGCACCCCTCTCGCCCCCGCACCCACAACGGCCCGTCACGGGCCCGCGTACGGGAGGGCGCCCCACCCGGCGCCGCGCCGCGCACAGCAAGAAGCCCCAGCCGGTGCTTCACGCACCACCCGGGGCTCCGGCAAGCTCACAAGTTCACACGCACGAGCTCATACCCACCAGCTCACACACAAACGCACACGCACGAACTCACGCACTCATCCTCACGGACTCAATCACGCTCAATCACGCGGCTACGACATTCACCGCTTCCGCAGGCGCCTTGATGGTCACCCGCTCCGGCCCACCAGTGACCGAAGCCATGGAGACCGAATTGAGCATCGGGCGGACCGGCGCGGGCACCGGTTCCCCGGCCGCGGCCGACTGTGCCAGCTCCGCCAGCGACAGTTCGTCACTGACCTCGCGCATCAGCTCGGACATCCGTACGTCCAACGCGTCGCAGATCGCGGAGAGCAACTCGGAGGATGCCTCCTTCTGCCCCCGCTCCACCTCGGAGAGATAGCCGAGCGAAACTCGGGCCGACGAGGAGACTTCGCGCAGAGTACGGCCCTGGCGCTGGCGCTGCCGACGCAGCACGTCACCCAGCAGGCGACGGAGCAGAATCATCGGTGGCTCCCTCCTCTGACCGTGTAGCCGCATCCTTCACGCCCCACCGTACCGCCTCGCGCCGCGGCCGTGCGGGGAGCGATGTCGTGTTCACTCAGGGCTGCAAACATCAAATCCCCCCGTTCTGTTCCGTATCCTGCCTCCGCGCATTGTCACGGAGTTGGCTTGAGAGGAGTTGGAGCACCGTCCGTGCACTCTCCCTACGGATTTCCGCACGGGAGCCGTTCAACCTCAGCCGGGCGGTTTTCCTGCCCCCGGGCCCGGCAACGGCAATGAAAACCGTGCCCACCGGCTGCCCGTCCTGCGGATCCGGACCGGCCACTCCGGTGGTCGCGATCCCCCAGGAAGCGTCCATCACGCGCCGCACTCCGGCCGCCATCTGGTCCGCGACCTGTGCGTTCACCGCACCCTCGGCCGCCAGCAGCCCGGCGTCCACTCCGAGTATCCGGTGCTTGAGCTCCGTCGCGTACGCCGTGACCGAGCCGCGGAAGGACCGGGATGCGCCGGGCACGGCTGTCAGCTCGGCCGCGACCATGCCACCGGTCAGCGACTCCGCGACGGCGAGGGTCTGGTCACGCTCCGCGAGCAGCCGCAGCACCTCCTCAGCCGCCGTGTCCGCCGTGCCGGCCGCGGTGTCCACCCCGGCCGCGCCTCCGTCACCCGTGCCGGCACCCTCGGCCGGACGGCCGGCCTCCGGAAAATCCCCCGCCGCGTATGTCACCTCGCGGTCCGCTCCTCGGCCATTCCCTCGCGGCGCAGCACGACCGCCTGCCGGATGTAGTCGAGACCGGTGACCACGGTCAGCACGACGGCGACCGCCATCACCCAGAAGCGCAAGGTGGCCAGCGGGCCCGTCAGCGCCAGTACGTACATGCCCACGGCCGTGCCCTGGGCGAGGGTCTTCACCTTGCCGCCTCGGCTGGCCGGAATCACTCCGTAGCGGATCACCCAGAAGCGCAGCAGCGTGATGCCGAGCTCCCGGCCGAGGATCACTCCGGTCACCCACCAGGGCAGGTCTCCGAGCCAGGAGAGGCAGATCAGCGCCGAGCCCATGATCGCCTTGTCGGCGATGGGGTCGGCGATCTTGCCGAAGTCGGTGACCAGGTCGTACGTCCGGGCCAGGTGCCCGTCGAAGATGTCCGTGATCATGGCCACGGCGAACGCGGCCCACGCCCAGGCGCGCCAGGCGGGGTCATAACCGCCCTCGGCGAGCAGCAGCAGGACGAACCCCGGCACGAGCAGGAGCCGGATCATGGTCAGGATGTTGGCGATGTTCCACAGACTGGCCTGATTGACCGCCGCGGCTCCCAGCTTCGCGCCGGGCGCGGGCCGGCGGCCGGTCCCGCCCGCCGCGGATGCCGGGACTCCGGTCATCCGGCCGCCTCCTCAAGATCCATGCCCAGGGGCTCGGCCACCAGGTCCACACCCAGGGTGCCGACCACCTTTGCCGTGACGATACTCCCGACGGTCAGGCCGGTGCCGTCCGTGAAGACGACCTGGCCGTCGGTCTCCGGTGCCTGGTGCGCGGCGCGCCCGTAGGCGCCCGCCTCGTCCTCGTCCCCGCCGACCGCTTCCACGGTTTCGACGAGTACTTCCAGACTCTCTCCGATCCGCTCCTCCGCGCGCTGCGAGGTGAGCTCCTCGGCGAGCCGCTGCATGTGCGAGAGGCGCTCGGCGATGGTGTCCGCGTCCAGCTTGTTCTCGTAGGTGACGGCCTCGGTGCCGTCCTCGTCGGAGTAGCCGAAGACGCCGATGGCGTCGAGACGCGCGTGGGTGAGGAAACGCTCCAGCTCGGCGAAGTCCGACTCCGTCTCGCCGGGGAAGCCGACGATGAAGTTGGACCGTACGCCGGCCTGCGGGGCCTTGGTGCGGATGGTGTCCAGCAGCTCCAGGAACCGGTCGGTGTCACCGAAGCGGCGCATGGCGCGCAGCACGTCGGGGGCCGAGTGCTGGAAGGACAGGTCGAAGTACGGGACGACCTTGGGGGTCGAGGTGAGTACGTCGATCAGCCCGGGCCGCATCTCGGCCGGCTGGAGGTAGCTGACGCGGACGCGCTCGATGCCGTCCACCTGCGCGAGCTCGGGCAGCAGGGTCTCCAGCAGCCGGATGTCGCCGAGGTCCTTGCCGTAGGAGGTGTTGTTCTCGGAGACCAGCATGATCTCCTTGACGCCCTGCTCGGCGAGCCAGCGGGTTTCGCCGAGCACGTCGCTGGGGCGGCGGGAGATGAAGGAGCCGCGGAAGGACGGGATGGCGCAGAAGGAGCAGCGGCGGTCGCAGCCGGAGGCCAGCTTCACCGAGGCCACGGGGCTCTTGTCCAGCCGTCGCCGCAGCGGGGCGCGCGGCCCCGAGGCGGGCGCGAGGCCGTCGGGAAGGTCGGCGGGCGCTTCGGCGACCCCCGCCGGCTCACCGGACGCGTTCTGGGCGTGGCCGGGAAGCGCCACCTCGGCGTTCTGGCGGGCCGCGGGGCTGATCGGCAGCAGCTTGCGCCGGTCGCGCGGGGTGTGGGAGGCGTGGATGCCGCCGTTGAGGATGGTCTGGAGGCGGTCGGAGATGTCGGCGTAGTCGTCGAAGCCGAGCACGCCGTCGGCTTCGGGCAGCGCTTCGGCGAGCTCCTTGCCGTAGCGCTCGGCCATGCAGCCGACCGCGACGACGGCCTGGGTCCGGCCGTCCCCGTCTCGGGCCGCGGCCTTGAGGTCGTTGGCCTCCAGGAGGGCGTCCACGGAGTCTTTTTTGGCGGCTTCGACGAAGCCGCAGGTGTTGACGACGGCTACGTCCGCGTCGGCGGCGTCCTCGACGAGCTCCCAGCCATCCGCCGCCAAGCGGCCTGCGAGCTCCTCCGAGTCCACCTCGTTACGGGCGCAGCCAAGAGTGACAAGGGCGACGGTACGGCGTTCGGGCATGGGCTCAAGACTACTTCGTCCCGGCGCCGGCCCCCGCCCCCGCTCGCGCTACCGCCCCGCACGGCAAGATCCCCGGGGTGCGGCGCGGCACCCCGGGGATCCGGAATTGCGTTTTCTGCCCTTGGGCCGTCCTGGCTCAGCCCGCCTGGGGCTGATCCACGAGCGGGTCCTGCTTGGTGTAGGTGAGGCGTTCCACCTGTCCCGGCTGGAAGTCTTCCTGGACCTCCTTGCCGTTCACGAAGAGCTTCACGGCCCCGGCGTCGCCGAGCACGAGGTTGACGGACTCCTTGTCCGTGAAGGTCTTGGACTCACCCTGGCTGAGGGTGCCGTCGAAGAGCGTCCGGCCGCTGTGGTCCTTCGCGGAGATCCAGCTCTCGCCGCTGTCGGCCGTCAGGACGACCGTGACGAGGTCCTTGGGCGCGGCGGCGATGGCGCTGTCCGAAGGTTCCGGCTTGGGCGCCTTGGGGGTCTGGGGTTGGGCGACGGCCGGATGCCCGCCGCTCTGCTTGGGTGCGGGCTTGGGCGAGACGGAACCTTCCGCCATCGGCCGCTTGGCGATCCCGTCCCCACCGCCGAAAGCGGTGAAGGCCACGAAGCCGATGACGGCGACGATGGCGGCGACCATGGCGGCGGTCCAGTTGGGCCGCTGCCGTTCGGGGCGGATGCGTTCCGCTTCGAACATCGGCGCGGCGGGCGTGGGTGCCGGCCGGCCGCCGTGAGCCGCGTCGTAGCTCTCGACCAGAGGTTCCGGATCGAGGTGGACGGCGCGGGCGAGCGTACGGATGTGACCGCGGGCGTAGACATCGCCGCCGCAGCGCGTGAAGTCGTCCTCTTCGATCGCGTGCACGATCGGAATGCGCACGCGGGTGGTGGAACTGACCTCGTCGACGGTGAGCCCGGCGGCGATCCGGGCCTTCCTGAGGGCCGTCCCGATGGACGGTCCTTCGACGGGAGGTTCGACGATGCGGTCCTCGGACCGGTCGTCGGTCGAAGGACGCTCTTCTTCGGGGGAGTTGAAGTTGCCGATGGACACGAGGGCGCCTTTCGAGCGTGTAGCCACCTGCTGGAGGTCCAGTCTAGGGGGGTGACGAAAGGGTGGAGCAACCGGAGGGTGCACTTCCTACGCCATCCGAATGGCGAAGAGAGGGCGGGACCGGTGCGGCGGCCCCGCGCCCTGCGCGCTGCCGCCACCTCCCTCAACTGGACGCACGCCCAAGGGAAACGGTTGCGCGTCCCAACGTGTCCGCGGAACTGGCCTTACGGGTGACCCTCTCCCCGGATGACGGCGAGCACCGCGTCGAGGTCGTCCGCCTTCAGCAGGACGTCGCGCGCCTTGGATCCCTCGCTCGGGCCGACGATTCCCCGGGATTCCATCAGGTCCATGAGCCGGCCGGCCTTGGCGAAGCCCACGCGCAGCTTGCGCTGGAGCATCGAGGTGGAGCCGAACTGCGTCGAGACCACCAGTTCCGCCGCCTGGCACAGCAGGTCCAGGTCGTCGCCGATGTCCTCGTCGATCTCCTTCTTCTGCTTCTGTCCGGCGGTGACGTCCTCCCGGAAGACGGGGGCCATCTGGTCCTTGCAGTGCTGGACGATTCCGGCGATCTCCTCCTCGGTGACGAAGGCGCCCTGGAGGCGGACCGGCTTGTTCGCCCCCATGGGCAGGAAGAGTCCGTCGCCCTTGCCGATGAGCTTCTCGGCACCCGGCTGGTCGAGGATGACCCGGCTGTCGGCGAGGGAGGATGTGGCGAAGGCGAGCCGCGAGGGCACGTTCGCCTTGATCAGGCCGGTGACCACGTCCACCGAGGGCCGCTGGGTGGCGAGCACCAGGTGGATGCCGGCGGCGCGGGCCAGCTGGGTGATGCGGACGATGGAGTCCTCGACGTCGCGGGGGGCCACCATCATCAGGTCGGCCAGCTCGTCGACGATGACCAGCAGGTACGGGTACGGGCTGAGCTCCCGCTCGCTGCCCGGCGGGAGTTTGATCTTGCCGTCCCGGATGGCCTGGTTGAAGTCGTCGATGTGCCGGTAGCCGAAGGCGGCCAGGTCGTCGTAGCGGAGGTCCATCTCGCGCACGACCCACTGGAGCGCTTCGGCGGCCCGCTTGGGGTTGGTGATGATCGGCGTGATCAGGTGCGGGATGCCCTCGTACGCCGTCAGCTCCACCCGCTTCGGGTCGACCAGCACCATCCGCACGTCCTCCGGGGTGGCCCGGACCATCACCGAGGTGATCAGGCAGTTGATGCAGGAGGACTTGCCGGAGCCGGTGGCTCCGGCCACCAGGACGTGGGGCATCTTGGCGAGGTTCGCCATCACGTAGCCGCCCTCGACGTCCTTGCCGAGCGCGACCAGCATCGGATGGTCGTCCTCGGCCGCGTCCGCCAGCCGCAGTACGTCGCCCAGGTTGACCATCTCGCGGTCGGTGTTCGGGATCTCGATGCCGACCGCCGACTTGCCCGGGATCGGGCTGATGATCCGGACGTCGGGCGAGGCCACCGCGTAGGCGATGTTCTTCGCCAGCGCCGTGATCCGCTCGACCTTCACCGCCGCGCCGAGCGTCACCTCGTAGCGGGTGACCGTCGGGCCCCGGGTGAAGCCGGTGACCGTCGCGTCGACCTTGAACTCCGTGAAGACGTTCGTCAGCGAGGCGACCACCGCGTCATTGGCGGCGCTGCGCGTCTTGCCGGGGCCGCCGCGTCGCAGCAGCTCCAGTGAGGGCAGGGCGTAGGTGATGTCCCCGCGCAACTGGAGCTGCTCCGCGCGGGGCGGCAGGGGCTCGGCCGGCGGCGGGGGCTTCGTCAGGTCGGGCACCGAGAGGGTCCCGGACACCGCGGAGGTGGTCGCGTGCGGCTCCTCGACGGGCGGCGCGGGGGCCGTGGGCGCTACCGGTGCCGTGGTCGGTACGGGTCGCTCGCGGGCGGGCGGCACGGGAGCGGTGCTCCGCGCACCCTCCCGCTCCACGCCGATCCCCTGGGTGAGGTCGGCGACGAGCGGGGAGGGCGGCAGCCCGCCGTACACCATGCCGTCGAGCGCGGCGGCGGCCGCCGCGGCCACGTCGACGGCGTCCATCTCGCGGTCCCTGGCCGGATGGTCCGCGGCCGGCCGGGCCGGAGCCCGCCGCGGCTTGCGCCGCCGGGCGAGCGCCTCGTCCTCGGCGGCCTCCGCCGGACCGGCGGGACCGGCGGGACCGGCGGCCGCGCCCGTGCGGGAGCGCCACCGCTCGGGGTCGTGCCGGGCGGCGGGACCGGCCGCGCCCTCGGCCTCCCCGTACAGGTCATAGCCGTCGGCATCCTCGTACGGCGCGATGATCCCGAGCCTGATGCCGAGCCGCCGCAGCCGCTGCGGGATCGCGTTGACCGGGGTCGCGGTGACCACGAGCAGCCCGAAGACGGTGAGCAGCAGCAGCATGGGCACGGCCAGCGGCGCGCCCATGGTGAAGATCAGCGGCTTCGAGGCACCCCAGCCGATGAGCCCGCCCGCGTTCTGCATCGCGGTGGTGCCCTCGTTCCGGCCGGGCGCACCGCAGCCGATGTGGACCAGCCCGAGGACGCCGATGACGAGTGCGGAGAGCCCGACGCCGATCCGGCCGTTGGCGTCGGTCTGCTCCGGGTGGCGGATGAAACGTACCGCCATCACCCCGAGCAGGACCGGCACGAGCAGATCCAGTCGGCCGAAGGCACCGGTGACCAGCATGGTGACCAGGTCCCCCACGGGACCGTTCAGATTCGACCAGGTTCCGGCCGCGACGATCAGCGCGAGGGCGAGCAGCAGGAGCGCGACGCCGTCCTTGCGGTGGGCGGGATCGAGGTTCCTGGCTCCGCGGCCGACCCCGCGGAAGACCGCGCCGACGGCGTGCGCGCAGCCGAGCCACAGGGCGCGCACCAGCCGCAGCACGCCCCCGGTCGGCGAGGGTGCGGGCTTGGCCGCGGCCTTCTTGACCGGGGCCCGCCTGGCGGCCGCGGCCTTCTTCGCGGGCGGCTTGCGCGCCGGAGCCGCCTTCTTCGCCGGCGCCGTCGTACGGCCGGTGCGGCCCTTCGCGGTGCCCGCGGTGCTCGGGGAACCCTTGCCGGACGTACGTGAGGCCATGGGCCCGAGATTACCGGTGCGCACGCCGGTGGACACGCGTGCCCACCCCTTCACCCGTTCGTGTCGCCCGCTCCGTACGCGCTTTGACGCGCCGCCAGACCTGACGCACGCGCAGGCGCCGGCGAGGCAGGACACAGCGCCAGACCTGGCGCGCTCGCAGGCGCCCACGGGGCAGGCACCGTCCGCGGACGCGGTCGGGATCTCCCCTTCAGTTCGGCGCGGGCAGCATCGCCGGTCCGCCGCCCGCCCCGGGCTCCAGCGCGTCGAGCGCCCGCCGCAGCCCGGTGAGCTTGCGCTCCAGATGGGCCGCGGTCGCCACCACCGCGGGGTCGGCGGCCTCCTCGCCGAGCTGCTTCGTCAGCGCCTCGGCCTGCTCCTCGACCGCCGCGAGCCGCGCGGAGAGCTCGGCCAGCAGTCCGGCCGTCTCCTTGCTGCCCTCCGCGCCGTTCGAACCGCCCTCCAGCTGGAGCCGCAGCAGCGCCGCCTGCTCCCGCAGTTGGCAGTTCTTCGTGTACAGCTCCACGAAGACCGAGACCTTGGCCCGCAGGACCCACGGGTCGAAGGGCTTGGAGATGTAGTCGACCGCACCGGCCGCGTAGCCGCGGAAGGTGTGGTGCGGACCGTGGTTGATCGCGGTGAGGAAGATGATCGGAATGTCCCGGGTCCGCTCCCGCCGCTTGATGTGCGCGGCCGTCTCGAATCCGTCCATTCCCGGCATCTGCACATCCAGCAGAATCACCGCGAAATCGTCCGTCAGCAGCGCCTTGAGCGCTTCCTCCCCCGACGACGCCCGGACCAGTGTCTGATCGAGCGCGGAGAGGATGGCCTCCAGCGCCAGCAGATTCTCCGGCCGGTCATCGACCAGGAGGATCTTGGCCTTCTGCACCATGCCCTGTCCTCCTCGCCCCGGCATGGGGCCTCCCCGGCTCCTGGCTCCGGCTTGTTCGCCGGGCCCCGCCCCAGAGGACGGCATCCTTGCGCCGTCCGTCCTTGTGCCGGTCATCGTAGCCCCAGTCCCGAGATCGCCACACCCTGTCACCAGGATGTCACTGTGCACGAAGCAGAAACGTGGCGGGAGAGCAGAAGGTTCCCGGTGTACCGCTCTCCCGCACCGCGGCCGGCACACTGCGTCAGCAGTCGGTACCAGTACGTCCGCAGGCCGATCACTTACCCCGCATCCACTGTTCCATCACCGACAGGAGATAGTCGGGGTCTACCGGCTTGGTGACGTAATCGGAAGCACCGGAGTCGATGGCCTTCTCCCGGTCCCCCTTCATCGCCTTCGCCGTGAGCGCGATGATCGGCAGCCCCGCGAACTGCGGCATCCGCCGGATCGCCGAGGTCGTCGCGTAGCCGTCCATCTCCGGCATCATGATGTCCATCAGGACCACCGTCACATCGTCGTGCTGCTCCAGGACCTCGATGCCCTCCCGGCCGTTCTCCGCGTACAGCACCGCCAGCCCGTGCTGCTCCAGCACGCTGGTCAGCGCGAAGACGTTGCGGACGTCGTCGTCCACGATGAGGACCTTCTCACCGTGGAAGTCGTACGTCCGGGGCGCCACCGGAAGTGCCTCCTCCGGGTTGCTCCACGCGTCCTCGGCCCCCTGGACGTTCGGCTGCCCGGGCACCGCCGTACGCGGCTCCCGCTCGCTCAGCGCCTTGCGCCGCCGCCGGAACAGCGCCGAACCGCCCTGCCCCTGCCCGGCCGGCTCGGCGGCCGGCAGCGCGGCCCGCGCCGGCGGTGCCTGTACGGGCTTCGCCACCGGCACGGGCGCCGGCGGTGCGGGCCGGGCCGCCTCGGCCGGCCTGCGGTAGAAGTCGCCCCGCGCCCCGCCGGGCGCGGGGGGCGCGTACCCCTGCGGCGGCAGCTCGCTCGGGTGCAGCGGCAGGTACAGCGTGAAGGTGGACCCGCGTCCGGGCTCGCTGGCCGCGTGGATCTCGCCGCCCAGCAGCCGTGCGATCTCCCGGCTGATGGACAGGCCGAGGCCCGTGCCGCCGTACTTGCGGCTCGTCGTCCCGTCGGCCTGCTTGAACGCCTCGAAGATCACCAGCATCTTGCTGGCCGCGATGCCGATCCCGGTGTCGGTCACCGAGAAGGCGATCAGGTCCCCGTCCGCCTCCCGCAGCGAGCCCGCTTCCAGCAGCTGCTCCCGGATCGCCTGCGGAACGTCCGCCCCGGCCGGCCGGATCACCAGCTCCACCGCGCCGTTGTCGGTGAACTTCACCGCGTTCGACAGCAGGTTGCGGAGCACCTGGAGCAGCCGCTGCTCGTCGGTGTGCAGGGTCGCGGGCAGCTCGGGCGAGACCCGGACCGAGAAGTCCAGGCCCTTCTCCGCCGTCAGCGGCCGGAAGGTGGCCTCCACGTAGTCGACGAGCTGCACCAGCGCGATCCGGGTCGGTGAGACGTCCATCTTCCCGGCCTCGACCTTCGACAGGTCGAGGATGTCGTTGATCAGCTGGAGCAGGTCCGAACCGGCGCCGTGGATGGTCTCGGCGAATTCCACCTGCTTCGGCGACAGGTTCCCGTCCGCGTTGTCCGCCAGCAGCTTCGCGAGGATGAGGAGCGAGTTGAGCGGCGTCCGCAGCTCGTGCGACATGTTCGCCAGGAACTCGGACTTGTAGCGCATCGAGACCGCGAGCTGCTCGGCCCGCTCCTCCAGGACCTGCCGGGCCTCCTCGATCTCGGTGTTCTTCACCTCGATGTCCCGGTTCTGCTGGGCCAGCAGCTCGGCCTTCTCCTCCAGCTCGGCGTTCGCCGCCTGCAGGGCCTTCTGCCGGTTCTCCAGTTCGTCGGAGCGCTCGCGCAGCTGCTCGGTCATCTCCTGCGACTGCTTGAGCAGCATCTCCGTCTTGGAGTTGACGCTGATGGTGTTGACGCTCGTACCGATCATCTCGGCGATCTGGCTGAGGAAGTCCTTCTGGATCTGCGTGAAGGGCGTGAAGGAGGCCAGCTCGATGACGCCCAGCACCTTCCCCTCGAAGAGCACCGGCAGCACGATGACATGCGCCGGCGGCGCCTCACCGAGACCGGAGGAGATCTTCAGGTAGCCCGGCGGGGTGTTCTCGACGAGGATGGTCCGCTTCTCCTCGGCGACGGTCCCGATCAGCCCCTCCCCCGGCCGGAAGGAGGTGGGCATCTGACCGCCCCCGTACGCGTAACTCCCGCGCATCCGCAGCTCGTACGAGCCGTCCGCGCCGCCCTCCGTCCCGATCTCGGTGGTACCGCCGGCCGGCAGCGCCAGGAAGAAGGCGCCGTGCTGCGCGGAGACCACGGGGGTCAGCTCGCTCATGATCAGCGAGGCCACGTCGTCCAGCTCGCGGCGGCCCTGCATCAGGGCGGAGATCCGCGCGAGGTTGCCCTTGAGCCAGTCCTGCTCCTTGTTGGCCAGGGTGGTGTCGCGCAGGTTGACGATCATCGTGTTGATGTTGTCCTGGAGGACCTGGATCTCGCCCGCGGCGTCCACGTCGACCTTCAGGCTGAGGTCGCCTCGGGTCACCGCGGTGGCCACGGCCGCGATCGCGCGCACCTGCCGGGTCAGGTTGCCGGCCATCTCGTTCACGGACTCGGTGAGGTCCCGCCACGTGCCGTCGACGTCCCGGACGCGGGCCTGGCCGCCGAGGATCCCCTCCGTGCCCACCTCGCGGGCGACCCGGGTCACCTGGTCGGCGAAGGACGACAGCTGGTCGACCATGGTGTTGATCGTGGTCTTGAGCTCCAGGATCTCGCCGCGCGCGTCGATGTCGATCTTCTTGGTCATATCGCCCTTGGCGATGGCGGTCGTGACCATGGCGATCTGCCGCACCTGACCGGTCAGGTTGGAGGCCATGAAGTTCACCGAGTCGGTGAGGTCCTTCCACGTCCCCGAGACACCCGGCACGTGCGCCTGACCGCCGAGGCGGCCCTCCGTACCCACCTCACGGGCCACCCGCGTCACCTCGTCGGCGAAGGACGACAGGGTCTTCACCATCGTGTTGACGGTGTCGGCGAGCTGCGCGACCTCGCCGCGCGCCTCGACCGTGACCTTCTTGGTGAGGTCGCCGTTGGCCACCGCCGCCGAGACCTGCGCGATCCCGCGCACCTGGGCCGTCAGATTGCCGGCCATGGTGTTGACGTTGTCGCTGAGGTCCTTCCAGATGCCGGTCACCCCGCGCACCCGGGCCTGGCCGCCGAGGATGCCCTCGGTACCCACCTCGCGGGCGACCCGGGTCACCTGCTCGGCGAAGGAGGACAGCTGGTCGACCATCGTGTTGACGGTGGTGACCAGTTCGAGGATCTCGCCCTTCGCGTCGACGGTGATCTTCTTGGAGAGATCGCCCATGGCGACCGCCGTCGTCACCTCGGCGATGTTGCGCACCTGCGAGGTGAGGTTGTTCGCCATGAAGTTGACGGACTGGGTGAGGTCCTTCCAGGTGCCGGAGACACCCTTCACCTCCGCCTGGCCGCCGAGGATGCCCTCGGTACCCACCTCGCGCGCGACGCGGGTCACCTGCTCGGCGAAGTTCGAGAGCTGGTCGACCATCGTATTGAGGGTGTTCTTCAGCTCCAGGATCTCGCCCCGGGCATCCACGTCGATCTTCTGCGAGAGGTCACCGCGCGCCACCGCCGTCGCGACCTGCGCGATGTTGCGGACCTGCGAGGTGAGGTTGCCCGCCATGCCGTTCACGGAATCCGTGAGGTCACGCCACACGCCGGCCACCCCGGGCACCTGCGCCTGACCGCCGAGGCGCCCGTCCGTACCCACTTCGCGGGCCACCCGCGTCACCTGCTCGGCGAAGGCCGAGAGCTGGTCGACCATCGTGTTGATGGTGTTCTTCAGCTCCAGGATCTCGCCCCGGGCATCCACGTCGATCTTCTGCGAGAGGTCACCACGCGCCACCGCCGTGGTCACCTGGGCGATCTGCCGCACCTGGGAGGTCAGGTTCCCGGCCATGAAGTTCACCGAGTCGGTGAGCTCCTTCCAGGTGCCGGACACCCCCTCCACCCTCGCCTGGCCGCCGAGCCGGCCCTCCGTACCCACGTCCCGGGCCATCCGCGTGACCTGGTCGGCGAAGGAGGACAGCTGGTCCACCATCGTGTTCACGGTGTTCTTCAGCTGGAGCATCTCACCGGAGACGTCCACCGTGACCTTCTGCGACAGGTCGCCGTTGGCCACGGCCGTCGTCACCTGCGCGATGTTGCGGACCTGCCCGGTGAGGTTGCGGAACGCCGTGTTCACCGAATCGGTGAGGTCCTTCCACGTCCCCGCGGCCCCCGGCACCTGCGCCTGACCGCCCAGCTCACCCTCGACGCCGACCTCGCGGGCCACCCGCGTCACCTCGGCGCCGAAGGACTGGAGCTGGTCCACCATCGTGTTGACGGTGTTCTTCAGCTCCAGCATCTCGCCGGCCACGTCCACGGTGACCTTCTGCGACAGGTCGCCGTTCGCGACCGCCGTCGTCACCTGCGCGATGTCCCGCACCTGCGTGGTGAGGTTGCGGAAGACGGTGTTCACCGAATCGGTGAGGTCCTTCCACGTCCCCGCGGCCCCCGGCACCTGCGCCTGGCCGCCGAGGAGGCCCTTCGCGCCGACCTCGCTGGCCACGCGCGTGACCTCGTCCGCGAAGGTCCGCAGCGTCTCGGTCATCTGGTTGATCGTTTCGGCCAGTTGCGCGACCTCTCCGCGCGCGCTGACCCGGACCTTCTGCGACAGGTCGCCGTTGGCGACGGCGGTCGTGACCTGGGCGATTCCCCGGACCTGGGCGGTCAGGTTGCCCGCCATGGTGTTGACGGAATCGGTCAGGTCCTTCCACACACCGGCGACCCCGGGCACCTTCGCCTGGCCGCCCAGCTCACCTTCCGTACCCACCTCGCGGGCGACTCGCGTCACCTCGGAGGAGAAGGACGACAGCTGGTCCACCATCGTGTTGACGGTGTTCTTCAGCTGGAGCATCTCACCGGCCACGTGCACCGTGACCTTGCGCGACAGATCACCCTTCGCCACCGCCGTCGTGACGAGTGCGATATCTCTCACCTGAGCGGTGAGCCGGTACGCCATGGTGTTGACCGAGTCGGTCAGATCCTTCCAGGAACCCGACATCCCGCGCACCTGGGCCTGGCCGCCGAGCTTGCCCTCGGTACCGACCTCCAGCGCCACCCGCGTCACCTCGTCGGTGAACGCGGACAGCTGGTCGACCAGGTTGTTGACCGTACGCCCGACCTTCAGGAACTCCCCGCGCAGCGGATGCCCCGCCCCGTCGGCCGTCTGCGTCCGCAGGTCCATCCGCTGGTCGAGATCGCCCTCGGCGACCGCCGACAGCACCCGGCCGACCTCGGACACCGGCCGGGCCAGATCGTCCACCAGCTGGTTCGAGGCGTCGATCGCGGCCGCCCAGGAGCCCTCACAAGCACCCGTTTCCAGCCGTTCGCTGAGCTTCCCCTCACGGCCCACCATCCGCCGCACCCGGGACAGTTCCCCGGTCAGGTGCAGATTGCGGTCGGCGACCTCGTTGTAGACGGCGGCGATCTCCGCCATCACACCTTCGCCGGACACCGTCAGCCGCTTGCGGAAATTCCCGTCCCGCATCGACACCAGGGCCGTGAGCAGCCGGTTCAGGGCAGCGGTATCGACCTCCGTCGTACCGCCCCGCCGGGACCTTCCCCCCTTGGGGCGCGTTCCCGTACGCCGCACCGCTGCGCCAGACTCCACCGTGTCCCTCCCGAAAGGGTCGACCGCTTTTCCACCGGACAGCTGACTCTCACAAGCCGGCTCTACAAGCCTGCCCAGTGTTTCACCTTGGCCGAACCAGGCCATAACACTTCGGCACCATCGCACACCGGCCGTACCCTCCGGGTGGAATCCCGGACGAGGGCACCATGACGACCGCGAAGGTAAGTAACCTGGCATCCGATGTCCAACCGCGTCGCAAGGAGACTCGTGATCACGGCACGGGCGGCTGCCAGCTTCGACCCCCTCGGGCGTTCGGTCGCCGCCGCTCGAACGTTCGTCCGCGACACCCTGCACGGATGGGGCTTCGCGGACATCGTCGACGACGCCGTGGTCCTCACCAGTGAGCTCGTCACCAATGCCGTGGTCCACGCCGGCACCCGCGCCGAGGTCCTGTGCCTGCGCGCCGCCGGCGGCGTACGGGTCGAGGTCGCCGACCGGTACCCGGAGCGCGAGCTCCCGCTCCAGCACCCCGGCAACCGCCCGTACGCCGACCCCGACCGCGAGAACGGCCGCGGGCTGATGCTCTGCGCCGCCCTCGCCACCCGCTGGGGCGTCGAGTACACGGCCACTCACAAGCACGTGTGGTTCCGCCTCGACCTGCCGGACCGGCCGGTCGGTACCCGCTCCGCGGGCCCCGTCGTCCCCGACCAGTTGCTTCCCCTCGCCGACAGCCGCGTCCGCGTCGCCGTCCTGCAGATCGACGCCTCGGACTGCATCGCCGCTTGGAACGAGGACGCCGAGCACATCTTCGGTTACCCCTCCGAGAAGACCGTCGGCCGCCCCCTCGCCGAGCTCGCCGCCTGGCCGCAGACCCCCGGCACCGGCACCGGCATCGCCGAGGCCCTGCGCCTGTCCCGCTGGGAGGGCAGCTACGGCATCCGCGGCGCCGACGGCCGCGTCATCCCCGTCTACGCCTCCCACCTGCGGGTCCGCGACGCCCACGGCGAGCCGTCCATCGTCTGCCTCCTGGTCCACGACGACGAGCGCGCCCTGCTCCAGACCCCCGTACGCGTCCCCGCTTCCGACAGCGGCCAGCTCACCGAGCCCCGCCCCGCGGACCCCTTCGAGGTCTTCATCGGCTCCCCCGCCCCCGACGACCTCGACGGCCTCCTCCAGCGGACCGTCGAACGGGCCCGCGACCTCCTCGACGCCGACGCCGCCTTCCTGTTGCTGGCCACCGACGACGAGACGGAGCTGGAGGTCCGCGCCACCACCGGGCTGCCCTCCACCCGCCAGCGCTTCGCCCGCGTCCCCGTCGAGGCCGGCACCAACCGGTACGGCTCGGCCCGCATGCCCGCCGTCCACGACGACCTGGCCGCCGTCCCCGGAGCCGTCCCGCTCCTGGAAGCCACCGGCATGCGCTCCGTGATCACCGTCCCCCTCAAGGTCGAAGGCCGCCTCACCGGCTCCCTCGGGGTCGCCGCCGAGGTCCCGGGCCGCTACTCGAACGAAGAGGCCCTGCGCCTGCAGTTCGCCGCCGACCGCATCGCCCTCGCCGTCGAATCGGCCCGCCTCGGCGAGCTGGAACGCCTGCGCCGCGGCTCGCTCTCCTTCCTCGTCGAGGCCTCCGACCTGCTGGCCGGCACCCTCGACCGGGACCAGACCCTGGCCCTCATGGCCCAGATGACCGTCCCCACCCTCGCCACCTGGTGCGCCGTCTACACCATCGCCGACCAGACCTCCGACCCGTACCTCTCCTACGTCCTGCACGAGGACGAGGATCGCATCGACGGCCTGAAGGACCTGCTCTCCCGGGTCAGCCCGCCCGAACCGGTCCGCGAGGCCGGCGCCCGCCCCTGGCCGGAGACCGCCCTGGCGGTCGGCGGTGAGACCGTCGTGCTGCCGCTCCTCGCCCGCAACCGCGTGATCGGCCTGCTGACCCTCGGCAAGCCGAGCGAGGAGCACTTCCGCCAGGAGATCCTGGAGCTCGCCGAGGACCTCTCCCGCCGAGCCGCCCTCGCCCTGGACAACGCCCGCCTCTACTCCGAGCGGACGGCCATCAGCCGTTCCCTCCAGCGCAGCCTGCTGCCTCCCGGCTCCCCCGCCATCCCCGGCATGGAGGTCGAGGTCATCTACCGCGCGGCCGGCGAGGGCAACGAGGTCGGCGGTGACTTCTACGACGTCTTCCCGATCCGGGAGGGCGTGTACGGCTTCGCCATCGGCGACGTCTGCGGTACGGGCCCGGAGGCGGCCGCGGTCACCGGCCTCGCCCGGCACGCTCTGCGCCTCCTGGCGCGCGAGGGCCTGGGCGGCCCGGCGGTCCTGGAGCGGCTCAACGCGGCCATCCTCGACGAGGGCGCCCGCAGCCGTTTCCTGACGCTCCTCTACGGCGAGCTCCACCCGCGGCCCGAGGGCGGCGCCGTGATGAAGGTCGTCTGCGCCGGCCACCCGCTCCCGCTGCGCCTGCGCCCCAACGGCGAGGTCACCTCCGCTGCGGAGCCGCAGCCCCTGCTGGGCGTGATGGAGGACCTGGAGCTCTACGAGCAGAACCTCACCCTGGAACCGGGCGATGTCCTGCTCTGCGTCACGGACGGGGTCACCGAGCGCCGCGAGGGCAGCCGCATGCTCGGCGACGACGGCCTCGCGGAGGTCCTGACCACCTGCACCGGCCTCACCGCCGGTGCGGTCGCCTCCCGTGTCCTGCGCGCGGTGGAGCGCTTCGCCGCCGAACCGGCCTCGGACGACATGGCCATCCTCGCCTTCCGCGTCCCCCACCAGCGCGAGGGCGAGTGACGCACCGGCGTCAGCCGGCCGGCCGTACCTGAACGCGAAACGGCACTGCCGCAGCGCTGCTGCAACGCAAGAAGGCCCCCGCCAATAGGCGGGGGCCTTCTTTGTTGGAGCCCTTTAACGGAATCGAACCGTTGACCTTCTCCTTACCATGGAGACGCTCTACCGACTGAGCTAAAAGGGCGGGTTGTTCGGCGGCGTCCTACTCTCCCACAGGGTCCCCCCTGCAGTACCATCGGCGCTGAAAGGCTTAGCTTCCGGGTTCGGAATGTAACCGGGCGTTT
>NZ_JBSFTS010000014.1:0-150532 GCF_053591375.1 Streptomyces sp. NPDC003034 | reverse complement strand
ACTTCTGGCGTTGATTTTTGGCACGCTGTTGAGTTCTCAAGGAACGGACGCTTCCTTTGTACTCACCTCAGCACATCGGCTGCGGCTTTCCTCCGAGCTTCGTTCTTCATTCTTGCTGTTCTGCGTTTCCGACTCTATCAGATCCTTTCGGGCCTGACCCCCAGTCAGCGGGGTTTGTCTTCCGGGCCGTTCGGCCCTTCCGACTCCCGAACTCTAGCTGATTTACCCGCCGATTCGTAATCGGCTCCTCGGAAATGAATTCGAGCATGCCGAATTCGTTCCCAGGGGGAGATCGTGCTGAGTTGGGTGCCGCAACGAGGTGGCGGGATTCGTTGTCGCCAAAACCATCCGGCCCTGGGACAACTCGAAGAACCTTACGGATCCCCGGAGGTCGTGTCAACTCCGGTGGTCAGCTCGGTGACTGGAGGCCCTCCACCCGGTCCAGCAGCCGCGTGAGCATGTCGCCCAGCAGCCCGCGCTCCTCGGTCGAGAGGTCCTGGAGGAGGTCCTCCTCGAAGACCGTGGCCGCGCGCATCGCGTCCAGCCACTTGCTGCGGCCCTCGTCCGTGAGCTCCACGATCACGCGGACGCGGTTGGACTCGTCACGCTCCCGGGTGACCAGCGACTCGGCCGTCATGCGGTCGATCCGGTGCGTCATCGCCGCCGGCGTGAGGCCCAGCTGCTTCGCGAGCTCGCTCGGGCCCATCCGGTACGGGGCCCCGGCGAGGACGAGGGCCTTGAGGACCTCCCATTCCGCGTTGCTGATGCCCAGGGCCGCCGTCTGGCGTCCGTACGCGACGTTCATGCGGCGGTTCAGGCGACTCAGTGCCGATACGACCTTCTCCACCTGGGGATCCAGGTCCTGGAACTCGCGCTGATAGATGGCGATCTGCTCATCGAGGCTCGGTTCGTGGACGGGCGCAGTGCCGTCGGGGGTGTCACCCATGGGTCGAAGTATGGCACGAGCTCGTTGGCGTCTAACTCCTTCGATGTGTATTGTTAAGGATCGAAGTTTAGGTGTGAAGTCTTCAGTCTTCAGCTCTCAAAGGCAGGTGAGAAGTGACCAAGGTGATGGGCGCTGCGATGCGGCGGATCCAGGCAGGGAACGCGCTGACCGCGTTCGGCATCGGTTTCACGGTTCCGTTCCTCTACATCTACGTGGCGCAGGTGCGCGCTCTCGGATCCATGGCCGCCACGAGCGCGTTCGTGGCGTTCGCGCTGGGCGCCCTGGTCGCGTTGCCCCTCACCGGACGGGTCATCGACCGCCGGGGTCCGGTACCCGTCGTCATCGGCGCAGCCGTCGCGGCGTCGGTGGGCGCGCTCTCCCTCGGGCTCTCCACCGGCCTCGTCCCCATCCTGCTCTCCGCCCTGGCGCTGGGCGCCGGGCAGGCCGTGATGCAGCCCGCCCTCGCCACGATGATCGTGTGGTGTTCGACGCCGTCCACCCGGACCCGCGCCTTCGCCCTGCAGTTCTTCATGCAGAACCTCGGCCTGGGCATCGGCGGTCTCATCGGCGGCCAGATCGTCGACGAGAGCCGGCCCGCCAGCTTCACCCTGCTGTTCGGCATCGAAGCCGTGATGTTCCTCGTGCTGGCGGGAATCATCGCCAGCGTGCGGATGCCGCACGTGGGGAACATCAAGGACGCGAGGCCCAAGGACCCGTCCCAGACGGGGGGCGGCGCCTGGAAGCGGCTGCTCCGGCACAAGGCCATGGTTCAGCTGTGCGTGCTCGGCTTCGTCCTCTTCTTCGCCTGCTACGGGCAGTTCGAATCCGGTCTCGCCGCCTTCGGCACCGAGGCCGCCGGTATCTCGCCGTCCACGCTGGGCTTCGCGCTCGCCGCCAACACCGGCGCGATCGTCGTCGCGCAGTTCGTCGTACTGAGGCTGGTGGAGAAGCGGCGCAGGTCCCGGGTGATCGCGCTGGTCGGCCTGATCTGGGCCGTGGCATGGGTCATCGCCGGTTTCTCGGGCCTGGGGCACGGCAGCGCGATGATGGCCGCAGCCGCCTTCGTCACGACGTACGCGCTCTTCGGCATCGGCGAGGCCATGCTGTCGCCGACCCTCGCGCCGCTGGTGGCCGACCTGGCGCCGGAGGGCTCGGTGGGCCAGTACAACTCGGCCTTCGCGCTGGTCAAGCAGATGGCGCTGGCGCTGGGGCCGCTCGGGGTGCCCCTGGGCGCCGGGGTTCCGATGCTCTACATCGGCGTCTTCGTGGTCGTTTCGCTCGGGATCGCCTGGCTCGCGCTGCGGCTGGGCGCGCAGCTGAGCCCGGCGCAGGACAGTCCCTCGCTGGGCAGCGTGGTCGTGGCGCAGTCTCCGGTCGCCGCCGCCAAGGTCGCGGAGCCCGTAGCCGCGTAGGCACGAAGCCGCGTAGCCGCGCACGTACGTACGCACAGGGCAGGTGAGGGCCCCGATCCGGTGGATCGGGGCCCTTCGCGTTCGCGCTACTTGTCCGGCAGGGCGAACTCGCACCAGACGGCCTTGCCGCCGCCCGGCGTGCGGCGCGTACCCCAGGAGGAGGCGATCGTCGCCACGATCGAGATGCCGCGGCCCGTCTCGTCGGCCGGTTCGGCGCGGCGGCGGCGCGGGAGGTGGTCGTCCCCGTCGGTCACCTCGACGATCAGGCGGCGGTCGGTGCGGCGCAGGCGCAGGCGCATGGGCGGGGTGCCGTGCTGGAGGGAGTTCGCGACGAGTTCGCTCGCGGCCAGGACGCCGAGGTCGCACAGCTCGACCGGGAAGCGCCAGGAGGCGAGGACGCCCTGGGCGAAGGCGCGGGCGCGCGGGGCCGCTTCGATGCCGCCCAGCAGTTCGAGGGCGGCGTTGTGGAAGAGCTCGGCATCCGCGCCGGTGCGGGCGGGCTGCTGGAGGACCATCACGGCGACGTCGTCGTCGTGGTCGGCGTCCACGCCGAGCGCCCGCATCAGCCGGTCGCAGATGACCGCGGGGGTGCCCTGGGCGCCGGAGAGGGCGCGTTCGAGGGCGGCGACGCCTTCGTCGATGTCCTCGCCGCGGCGTTCGACCAGGCCGTCGGTGTAGAGGACGGCGGTCGAGCCGGGGCCCAGGGCGATGCTGCCCGAGGTGTGCAGCCAGCCGCCGGTGCCCAGCGGCGGGCCGGTGGGGTCGGCGGCGCGGCGTACGGTGCCGTCCTCGTCACGGACGAGGATGGGCAGATGGCCGGCGGAGGCGTAGGCGAGCAGGCCCTCGTTGGGGTCGTGGACGGCGTACACGCAGGTGGCGATCTGGCTGGCGTCGATCTCGGCGGCGAGCCCGTCGAGGAGCTGGAGCACCTCGTGGGGCGGCAGGTCGAGGCGGGCGTAGGCGCGGACTGCCGTACGCAGCTGGCCCATGACCGCGGCGGCGCGGACTCCGCGGCCCATCACGTCGCCGATGACGAGGGCCGTGCGGCCGGCGCCGAGGGTGATGACGTCGTACCAGTCGCCGCCTACTGCCGCCTCCGTCCCGCCGGGCTGGTAGGTGGCGGCGACGCGAAGGTCGTCGGGCTGTTCCAGCTCCTGCGGGAGGAGGGAGCGCTGGAGGGTGACGGCCGCTTCGCGCTGGCGGCGCTCGCTGGCGCGCAGCCGCTCGACGGCCTCGGCGTGGTCGGTGACGTCGGCGAGGTGGATCAGGACGCCGGTGTGCGGCGGGGCGGCGTCGGCGTCGCTCTTGCGCTCGCCGTCACCATCTCCGTACGCGTCTCCGTCGCCGTCGCGGCAGGTCTTGGGGAAGTCGACCGGGGTGCAGGTGACGGTGTACGAGTGGGAGCCGCCGGGCGCGGTGCGGTTCTTGGCGGTCCGGGACTTGCCGCTGCGCTGCACCTGGTCGAGGAGCGGCAGCAGGCCCAGCTCGCCCAGTTCCGGAAGGGCCTCATGGGCCGGGGCGCCGGTGGCGCGGGCACCGAAGCCGGAGGTGTAGGCGTTGTTGACGTAGGCGACGCGGTGGTCGGGGCCGTGCACGAGGGCGACCAGGGAGGGGAGCCGGCCGAGGACCTCCCGTACGGAGAGCTCGTCGAGAGAGGGCACGGCGGCGGGGGCGCCCGTACGGGAGGCGGTGGCCGGGGCGTTGCCGGAACTCGGGGTCGGGCTCGGGCTCATGCCGGTGCCCGAGCCCTTGCCCGAGCCGTTGCCCGTGCCGGAGCCGGTGCCCGTACCCGTGCCGGAGACCGTGGGGTCGGCGGGGCTGCCGTCCGCGGCGGGCGCGGAGCGGCCGGTTCCGGGGTCGGCGCGGCCGCCGCGGGCGGCCGGGACGGAGCCCTCACCCCGCTTGGCCTGGGCGGCGGCGTGTTCGGTCCGGGCGGCGGCGCGGCGCTGCGTTCCGGGAAACCGGGCGCTCCAGCGCGTGAAGTTCACTGCGTTCAAGCCTCGTGGTGTCGCAAGTGGTCGCTGTGTCGCTGGTGGTCGGTCACTGGACGATGTCACTCTGTGCAGGTGTGAGCGCACCTATGGTCACACGTCCAGTGTGGCCGACCGCACTGACAACGTCAGCCCGGGCTGTCCTGCGGGGGGTTGGCGGCAGGGTTCGGCGGCGGCTTCTCGGGGCCGCCGGCGGCGGCCAGTTCGAATTCTGCCCTGGGATGTTCGAGAGAGCCTAGGGATACGATCTCCCGCTTGAAAAGACCGGCGAGGGTCCATTCCGCCAGGACGCGCATCTTGCGGTTGAAGGTGGGGACCCGGCTGAGGTGGTAGGCGCGGTGCATGAACCAGGCCGGATAGCCCTTGAGCTTGCGGCCGTAGACGTGCGCGACGCCCTTGTGGAGGCCGAGGGAGGCGACGGAGCCGGCGTACTTGTGGGCGTACTCGGTCAGGACCTCGTCGCGCAGGGACGCAATGAGGTTGTCGGCGAGCGCCTTGGCCTGGCGGACCGCGTGCTGCGCGTTGGGCGCGCATTCGCGGGGGCCTTCGGGGGTGGGGGCGGCGGTGATGTCCGGGACGGCTGCGGCGTCACCGGCGGCCCAGGCGTGTTCGACCCCCTCGACGGTGAGGAAGGCCGTGCAGGCCAGGCGGCCGCGCTCGTTCTTGGGGAGGTCGGAGGCGGCCAGGATGGGGTGCGGTTTGACCCCGGCGGTCCAGACGACGGTGCGGGTGGGGAAGCGGGCGCCGTCGCTGAGGACGGCCACGCGGTTCTCGCAGGATTCGAGACGGGTTTCCAGGCGTAGGTCGATGTTGCGGCGGCGCAGCTCGCGGACCGTGTAGACGCCCATCTCGGGGCCGACCTCGGGGAGGATCCGGTCGCTCGCCTCGACCAGGACCCACTTCATGTCCTCGGGTTTGACGTTGTGGTAGTACCGGGCGGCGTAGCGGGCCATGTCCTCCAGTTCACCGAGGGCTTCGACGCCCGCGTATCCGCCGCCGACGAAGACGAAGGTGAGGGCGGCGTCGCGGATGGCCGGGTCGCGGGTGGAGGAGGCGATGTCCATCTGTTCGATGACGTGGTTGCGCAGACCGATGGCCTCCTCCACGGTCTTGAAGCCGATGCCGTAGTCGGCGAGTCCCGGGATGGGGAGGGTGCGGGAGATGGATCCGGGCGCGAGGACGAGTTCGTCGTAGGCGATCTCGGTGGCGCCGGTGCCTTCCTCGGCGGTGGCGAGGGTGGTGACGCTCGCGGTCCGCTTGGCGTGGTCGATGCGCTGGGCCTCGCCGATGACGATGCGGCACTTGTCGAGGACACGGCGCAGCGGGACCACGACGTGGCGTGGGGAGATCGAGCCTGCGGCTGCTTCCGGTAGGAAGGGCTGGTACGTCATGTAGGGCTCGGGAGTGACCACCGTGACCTCGGCTTCGCCGGCTCTCAGCTTCTGCTGGAGCCGCAGGGCCGTGTACATGCCGACGTAGCCGCCTCCGACGACGAGGATGCGCGTCCGGGACGGGGTACCGGGGGCCGTGCCCCGGGAGTTAGCAGCCTTCACCATCCCATGACGCAACGTGGCTGGGAGTTTGTCCACAGGCCCGGCAAATTGTGTGACCGGAGGTGGGGCCGGGACGGGCAGGTCGGGAGGCTCTGGTGGGGGCAGAGTTTCGCAGGTCAAAGGGTGCGGAAGGGGCGCCTCCGGGGGTGCGGAAGGGAAAAGTGGGGGTGAATGCTCCGATCGGGCGGTGGTCGGTGGGGGGCTGCCTCTTCTGAATTGACTCTGGCTCAACTATGTTCGTATCTCGTCGAGGACTAGGACCGGGCCGCTGACCGTGGCTCCCTCGACACGAAGGCGGGGACTGTCTCCGGGGGGAGACAAATGATTACCGGGGGAAACATATGAACATTTCCGATTTCCATGGCTCTGCGACCAGCACTCTCTCGGTCGAGAGCGGCGCGCGCGTCATCGCGGGCGGCGGTGCCGGCACCACGCACGGAGTGGGCCGTTCCACACCGCTGCGCGTCGACGCGCAGCGCAACCTCGAACACGTCCTGCGGGCGGCGCGCGAGGTATTCGGCGAGCTCGGGTACGGGGCGCCGATGGAGGACGTGGCACGACGCGCGCGGGTCGGTGTCGGCACCGTGTACCGGCGCTTTCCCAGCAAGGACGTCCTGGTCCGGCGGATAGCCGATGAGGAGACAGCACGGCTGACCGAGCAGGCCAGAACCGCGCTGGGCCAGGAGGAGGAGCCGTGGCAGGCGCTCTCGCGTTTCCTGCGTACCTCCGTGGCCTCCGGTGCCGGGCGGCTGCTGCCGCCGCAGGTGCTGCGGGTCGGCGGCGCGGGCGAGGACGGCGTCGAGGAGCCGGAGGCGGCGCGGGTGCCGCAGCAGCGGCAGGCCGGTGGGGCCGGTGGCGCTCCCGAGCTGCGGGTGGTGGGCGGCGCGCGGACGGCGGCCGAGGAAGAGCCGTCGGAGGAGACGGGCGCCGACGCGCTGCTGGAGGTGGTCGGCCGGCTGGTGGACCGCGCCCGGGAGGCGGGTGAACTGCGTGCCGATGTCACGGTGGCCGATGTACTGCTGGTGATAGCGACGGCGGCGCCGGCCCTGCCGGACCCGGCGCAGCAGGCGGCCGCTTCCACACGACTGCTCGACATCCTGCTGGAAGGGCTGCGCTCCCGGACGGTGTGAGTGGCGGTCGGGTTCGGTTAGGGGTCGGCGGCTGCGAGTTGGCGGCTGCCGGCTCGGACCGCGCGGAGCGAGATCGGGTGGCCGGTGTTCCGGGGCGGGTTGCCGTCGGTACGGTGAATCGCTGAAGTGTGCCCGGACGAGTGGATGGTGCGGAGACCAGGCCGGCCGGAGTCCGCCGTGTGACACGCTTGATCGGTGTACCGGTTGAGTGTGTCGTGCGGGTCGTGCGGGTCGTGCGGGGGCTGCCGCGATGAGCGTTGACGGGCGGGATGAACCACTCGGTGGCGCCGGTAGTGAAGTCGAGGCCGGAAGCGGGCCCGCCAGGCAGGTCCCGGCTCAGCGCGAACCGGTCGGACGGCATGCCGATTCCTCGGCCCAGGGCGGTTCCGGGGTCTTTGGCCGTCACAGTGGCTCCAGCAACTCGTGGAGTGCACTGCCGCCGTCCGACGGGGACTTGGTCGCCCGGATGCGTGGTGGTGACGACCGGGCGTACGAGGAGCTGTTCCGTCGTCACGCCGATGCCGTACGGCGCTATGCGCGGACCTGCTGCCGGGACGCGCACACGGCCGATGACCTGACCGCCGAGGTGTTCGCGCGGACACTGCAGGCGGTACGGGGCGGGGCCGGGCCGGACCAGTCGGTGCGGGCCTATCTCCTGACCACCGTGCGCAGGGTCGCTGCGGCCTGGGCGAAGACCGCCAGACGCGAGCACCTCGTCGAGGACTTCGCGGTGTTCGCGGAGCAGGCGGCGGGAGCCGAGAGCGGCCCCGCTCTGACCGGGCTGTCGGGGGACGACACGCTCGAACTGGGCGCGGACGTCCGGGCGATGCACGAGGCGGAGCAGTCGCTGGCCATGCAGGCCTTCCGCAGCCTGCCCGAGCGGTGGCAGGCCGTGCTGTGGCACACCACCGTAGAGGAGGCGTCACCGAGCGCGATCGCGCCGTTGTTCGGGCTGACCGCCAACGCCACGGCGGTTCTGGCCAGTCGGGCCCGCGAGGGACTCAAGCAGGCTTATCTGCAGGCCCATGTGAGTTCGGCGCTGAGTGGGGGCGGCGACTGCGCGCGGTACGCGGACCGGCTGGGTGCCTATGCGCGCGGCGGGCTGAGGATGCGGGCGCAGCGGGGGCTGCGCAAGCACCTGGAGGAATGCGCGAAGTGCCGGGTGGCGGCCGGAGAGCTCAAGGACGTCAACGCGGGCATTCCCGCGCTGCTTCCGGTCGCGGTCATCGGGTGGTTCGCCGCCGGGTACGCGGCCAAGGCGGCCGGAGTGGTGGCCGGTGGCGCCGTCGCCGCGGGCGGAGCGGGTGCGGCCGCTGCGGCCGCCGGTGGGTCGACGGCGGGAGCCGGTTCGGCCGGGGCCGGGACCGTGAGTGGGGTGGCCGGTGGGGCCGGGTCGGGCGCCGCGGGCGGGGCCGGGAGCGCCGTGGCTTCCGAAGGGCTCGGACTGCCCGCCAAGGCGTCTATCGCCGCCGGTCTCGCGGTGGCCGCGGCCGCGGGGATCGTGTTCGCGCTGGTGGGGGACGATCCCGCTCCGCAGGCCCAGGCGATGCCCGCGCCCAGCGTGGCGGCTCCGGTCGTACCGAGCCCGCCCGCGCCGGAGCCGAGCCCGCCCGCGGTGGAGCCGCCGCCCGCGCGGGCTTCCGTACCTGCGGCACGGACCGTGGCTCCGTCGCCCTCGACACCCGCCGCGCTCGCGCCCGCGAGGCAGGCGCCCTCCCCGAAGTCCAGTCGGCAGAAGGCCTCCCCGTCCCCGACGCCGTCCCGGTCGAAGCCCTCGCCGAAGCCGGCTCCGCAGCAGGGGTTCCAACTGGTCGGGCTCGCTCACTCGGCCTACGGGGATCACGGCGGGCCGGAGTTGCAGACCTGGCGCAGCAGCTGGGTGTGGCAGCGGTGGGGGCTGCTGCTCGGCGGCCAGCGGTTCGGGCAGGGGATCACCGTGAACTCGCGTTCGGCGGTGGAGATCGCCCTCAACCGGCAGTGCACGACCTTCTCGGCGCGGGCCGGGGTGGACGGCCTGTCGGTGTTCACGGACGGCAAGCTGCGGTTCTCCGTGTACGCCGACGGGCAGCGGCTGTGGCGGTCGGCGGCGCTCGGCTACGAGGATGCGGCGGCGGGGGTGAACGTCTCCCTGGCCGGACGGGAGACGGTGCGGCTGGTGGTGGAGCGGGACGGGCCGGGGCGCCTCCCGGCGCTGGCGAGTTGGGCCGACGCGGTGATCAGCTGCCGGTAGCCGGGCCGGGGGGCCGCCGGGCGGGCGCGGGGGCCGGGACGATGCCGTTCAGCACGGGCTCGCCGCCCGCGGGCGCCTCCTACCGCTTGGGCCGCGCCCGAGAGGGAGTGGGAGCTCCGGCCCCCTCCGCGGCGCGCTGCAGCACGTGACTGCTGGCCTGACGGCCGGTCGTTCTCGATGCCCATCTCGACACGGGGCCGGCACCCCGAAAGCCGTCGTTCCCGTGCAGACGCCCCGTCCCTTTCAGCACCGGCCCGCCGGCCCGAGGGCGCGTCGTACCGCTTGGGCCGCGCGGGGGCACCTCTCAACACCTGCCTGCCGCTCCAAGAGCCCGTCGGACCGCCCCGGCGCCCAGCGCCAAGCAGCGTGGCCGCTGGCCTGAGTGGTCATACCGCTCGCGGACGGCCCCTCCGCACGGGGCTGGCGCCCCGAAGGCCGTCGTTCCCGTGCAGACGCCCGGTCCCTTTCAGCACCGGCCCGCCAGCCCGAGAGCGCGTCGTACCGCTTCGCGCCCGCGCCCGGCCGCCCGGCCGCCCTGCGGCACGTGGCCGCTGGTCCACAGGGGCCAGCCGCCCAGACAGCCCCGCCGGTTACCGGCGCAGATGCCAGGTTCGCCGGGCTGCCGGTCACAAGGCCCGTCCAACCTCTTCGGGGAGACCCGGTCGCTTTGTGGCGCCGGAGCGGGAGGTTGGTGGGCGATGTCCGTCTGCGCGTGTTGGGCCGGGGTTCGGGCACGGCGGGCGGCCGGGTGGGGGGTATGGGGCGGTCACGCGGCGCGAGCGCTAGTGCCGGGCCGGGCGGAGGCTGGGGATGCCGGGGGTCAGGCGGGCCAGGGGTTCCTGGGGTGGTGAGGGGACCGCGCGCCGCCGCGCGGAGGTGGTGCCCGTCCAGCAGGTGCCGCGGCGGGCGAGGAGGCGGCGGAGCCACAGTTCCATGGAGACGAGTTCCGCCAGCCCGTCGAGCGGGACCGGGCGGCCGTCCGCCGCGTCGAGCAGGGCCTGCCTGACGACCCCGGCTTCGATCAGGCCGGCGTCCGCGAGGAGCGGTGCGGTGAACAGCGACAGGAGGTCGTTCAGGGCGGCCCGCAGCCCCAGGCGGGTCGCCGTCTCGTTCGGGGTGTGGGCCGTGGCGCCCCAGCCGGGCGGGAGTTCCCGTACGCCGGCCGAGGACAGGACGCTGCGCAGGATCGCCGCGCGGGCCCCGGGCTGGACGCGCAGGGATTCGGGGAGGGCGCGGGCGGCGCGTACGACCTGGTTGTCCAGGAACGGGGCGTGCAGGCGCTGGCTGCGGACCTCCACGGCCTGTTCGAAGACCCGGTGGTCGGCGGCGTGGCGGGCGAGCACGGACCGGGCGCGGGCCTCCCCGGGGCGCAGCGACAGCGGCGGGCGTCCCGCGGCGGCCGTGAGACGGATCGATACTTCCGCCAGGGCTTCGCCCGTCAGCCACCCGGCGGCCGGGCCGGGGCGGGACCAGGTCAGGGCGGCCAGGGAGGCGTCCACCGGCCCGGACACCCGCTCGGCCACCTGCCCATCGCGCAGCCGGGCGGCGGCCGCTTCCATGCCCGCGCGGTAGGTCGTACGGGCGAGGCGGCGGGCCGCGGCGTAGACGGTGAGCGGGACCAGCAGGGACTGGCCCTCCGCGGAGGCGGAGCGGGCCAGGGCGGCCACCGGGCGCAGCAGGTGGCGTCGGCGGCGGTCCATCAGGAGGTCGGCCATGCGGGCCGGGTGGGCGTCGAGGACCTGGCGGGCGCCGTGTCCCGTGAAGTGGTCCGCCGAACCGGCGGCCAGCCGGCGGCGTTCGCGGGCGGCGAAGACGAGTGACGGGCCGGGTTCGTCGGTGAGGGGGCCGTCGAGTTCGGCGTACGGGAGGGCTTCCTCGGCGGCGGCCACGACGACGTGGCGCAGCCGCGGGTCGGCGGCGATGACGCGGGCGCGTTCGAGTTCGGCTTCGCGGCCCTGCGGGGTGGCGAGGTCGTTGAAGGTGACGGCCAGGAGCCGCTCCCCGGCCTGGCTCATGACGGTGCCGGGCGCCCCGGGCAGGCCGGCCGCGAGCAGGGCCAGGGTTGCGGAGGCGCTGCCGCCGGAGAGGTCGGCGCCCACCCCGGGGGCCGGGGCGCCGCGGGCCGCACGCCGGTCGGCGGGTCCCATTCCGGGCACCGGGCCGGGATCGTAGGGCAGTGCGTCGGGAGCATGCCGGGGGGCCGTGAGCCGGGCGCGCACCGCTTCCACCAAGGCCTCCCGCACGCCCTCCACCGCGCGCTCGGCATCGGTCTCGGGCGAGGCGACCGCGAGCGAGGCCACGGACTCGTAGCCGGTGATCTCCCGGGAGCCCTCGCGCAGGATGAGCGCGTGCCCGGGCGGGATGCGCCGCACGCCCGCGTACGGTGTGCCGTCGCCCAGTGCCTCCGGGCTGTCGGGGCAGGCCAGCAGGGCCGCGAGGTGGCCGACGTCGAGCTGCGCCTCGATGAGGTCGGCGAGGGGGAGGGCGGCGGTGGCGTACGCCGTCCCGCTGGCCCAGGGCGTGTAGAAGACGGGCCGCGCGCCGGCGAGGTCGCCGAGGACGGTGATCCGGCGGCCGGCCTGGACGACGGCGGTATAGCTGCCGGACCACTGGGTGAGGTGGCGCAGGGCGCCGCCGCGAGCGGCGAAGAGGGCGCGGCGCAGTTCGGCGTCGGTCGCGCCGCAGCAGCCGAGGACTGCGAGCCGGGTGAAGGGATCGGCGGGGTCGGCGACGACGGTGCGGATCTCGTCGGGGCGCCAGTCGCCGACGGCCCACAGGGGGTCCGGGTCTCCCCAGAGGAGTTGGGCGCCGACGGGCTGGACGGTGCGTTCGGCGTCGTCGCCGGGGTCGTCGGGGTGGGCGGCGTCCGCGATGCCGCCGCGCAGGGGTCCGCCCGCGTCGCCGTAGCCGTGGCCGGGGGGAGCGCTGCGGGGGCCGTACCCGTCGTGCGCGTCGTACCTGCCGTGCCCGTCGTGTCCGTCGTACCTGCCGTATCCGGCCTGGCGGGAGCTCTGGCCGGAGCTCTGATCGGGGCCGGGGCCCGGGCCGCGGCCGGAGCTCCGGCCGGAGACGCGGCCGGCCGTGCCGAAGCTCGCGGCGATACTGCTCCAACCCACCAACCAGCGCACCGCCGCCTCCCCAGCCTGTGGGCACATGACCGGGGCACGGGCAGCACGGTCGGCGCTGAGGGCGCGGTCGGCGGGACCCCGGGTGGCTCGGGTCCATGCTGCCACGGGACAGGCGTGCGAGCGTGGTTAAAGGGGGCGCACATGCAAACGAACACGCCCCGCGAATGCGGTATTTGGCGTTCCGTTCCCACTGCACCATAGGCCGGTTTCGGCCATTCTTCAGTCGTACTGACAGTCGATGTGAGCCCCTGGGGCCCAGCGTGCGTGCGCGGTACGGGAGGCGGAGACCGCCCCCCGGACCGTTCCGCCACCCGCGGGGATTGAGGCAGCGGCATCCCCCGGCCCACTCGATCCGCGCAGCGGGCCGACCCACGCACCGCACATCGAATCGCCGGGCCCTCCTACCGGCCAGAGCGCACGAGTGGGCGCACGGCCACACGGACGGAGCACGCGCTGACTCGTGCGCCCCGGGTACGGGTAGGGCCACGGCTGCGCAAACGGACAACAATCCCGCCATACGGAAGTCTGACCCTTAACGCTTGGGAGGCGGGGAACTACGCTGGGTTTACGAAATGCCGGGCGCCTATGCCCCGGCGGCGTCTGCGTTCCGCGTGTGACGAGGGGTGGCGCATGTCCAGGGAGCTCCGCGAGCCCAATGAGAAGCTCGGCGCCGTCCTCGCCCTCGCGGGCATCAGCAACGCCGGGCTGGCCCGGCGGGTCAACGACCTCGGCGCGCAGCGCGGCCTGACGCTTCGGTACGACAAGACGTCGGTGGCCCGGTGGGTGTCGAAGGGGATGGTGCCGCAGGGCGCCGCCCCGCACCTGATCGCCGCCGCCATCGGCGCGAAACTGGGGCGGCCCGTGCCGCTGCACGAGATCGGGCTGGCGGACGCGGACCCGGCGCCCGAAGTGGGTCTGGCCTTCCCGCGCGATGTGGGGGCGGCGGTGCGGTCGGCCACCGATCTCTACCGGCTCGACCTCGCGGGCCGTCGCGGCGGGGGCGGGATCTGGCAGTCGCTGGCGGGGTCTTTCGCCGTGTCGGCCTATGCGACACCCGCTTCGCGCTGGCTGATATCTCCCGCGGACGGCTCGGTGGCGCGCGAGCCGGTGCCGTCGGGCGCCGCCACCTCGGACCCCGCGAGTTCAGGCCCGGCGAGTTCAGGCCCGGCGACCTCGGGCCCCGCGACCTCCAGCAGTACGGCGGCCTCGGGTTCCGCGGCCTCAAGCACCGCGGCCCCGGCGCCGCGCACCCCCGGCGCATTGGCCTCTCCGGCCGCGCGGGGGGCGTCCGCGTTATCCGGCGCCGCCCCCGCGGTGGCCGGCGGCCCGGTGATGCCGCCGGCCACCGCCGTACCCGCGCAGCAGGGAGCCGAGCGGGGTCCCGTGGCGTCGCCGCTGCCGCCGCTGTCACCGCCGCCGTCCGATCCCGCACCGCAGCGCGTGGGCCACAGCGATGTGACCAAGCTGCGCGAGGCCGCCGAGGACGCCCGCCGCTGGGACTCCAAGTACGGGGGCGGGGACTGGCGTTCGTCGATGGTGCCGGAGTGCCTTCGGGTGGACGCGGCGCCGCTGCTGCTCGGCTCGTACACCGACGAGGTGGGCCGCGCGCTGTTCGGCGCGACGGCCGAGCTGACCCGGCTGGCCGGGTGGATGGCCTTCGACACCGGCCAGCAGGAGGCGGCCCAGCGCTACTACATCCAGGCGCTGCGCCTGGCCCGCGCGGCCGCCGACGTACCGCTCGGCGGTTATGTGCTGGCGTCGATGTCCCTCCAGGCGACCTACCGGGACTTCCCGGACGAGGGGGTGGACCTCGCCCAGGCGGCCGTGGAGCGGAACCGGGGCCTGGCCACCGCCCGCACCATGAGCTTCTTCCGGCTGATCGAGGCGCGGGCGCACGCGAAGGCCGGCGATTCGGTGGCCGCGGGGGCGGCGCTGCGGGCGGCCGAAGGGTGGCTGGAGCGGGCGCGCGAGGGGGACCCGGATCCCACGTGGCTCGGTTTCTACTCGTACGACCGTTTCGCGGCGGATGCGGCGGAGTGCTACCGGGACCTGAAACTGCCCCGCCAGGTCCGGCGCTTCACCGAGCAGGCCCTCTCCCGCCCCACCGAGGAGTACGTGCGCTCGCACGGGCTGCGGCTGGTGGTGAGCGCCGTCGCCGAACTGGAGTCGGGCAATCTCGACGCGGCGTGCGCGGCGGGCACCCGGGCGGTGGAGGTGGCGGGCCGGATCTCGTCGGCGCGGACGACCGAGTACGTACGGGACCTGCTGCACCGGCTGGAGCCGTACGGGGACGAGCCGCGCGTCGCGGAGCTGCGCGAGCGGGCGCGGCCGCTGCTGGTGGCGCCCGCGTAGGCGGGGCGGGCGCCGGCCGCTGGGGAGCGGGCCGGGCGCGGGCCGCCGGGGGCGGGGCGCTGGCCGCCGAGGCTCGGTCGAGGGGCGGGCCCGTACGCCCCGCCCGGCGGCTGTGTCGGTGGCGGGGTGCAGTATGCAGGAGTGGGAGGTGTCGGCTTGGGCGGCGGCGGTAGAGGCAGGCTGAGCGGCGTGGGCCGAGCGGTGCGGGTGGGGCGAGCGGTGCGGGTAACACGGGTGGCACAGGTGACACGGGTGGACTGCGATGTGCTGGTGATCGGCGGCGGGATCGTCGGCCTGTCGACGGCGCACGCCCTGTCCGGCCTCGCCCCCGGCACCCGGGTGATCGTCTTGGAGAAGGAGGCCGGCCCGGCCCGGCACCAGACGGGACGCAACAGCGGGGTGATCCACAGCGGCATCTACTACCGCCCGGGATCGCTGAAGGCGCGCTTCGCCGTGCGCGGCGCGGCCGAGATGGTCAAGTTCTGCGCCGAACACGGGATCGCGCACGAGGTGACGGGCAAGCTGATCGTCGCCACGGAGCGGGAGGAGCTGCCGCGCCTGCACGCGCTCGTACAGCGGGGCCGGGAGAACGGCATTCCGGTGCGGGAGCTGGGCCCGGCCCAGATCACGGAGTACGAGCCGGAGGTGCGCGGCCTGGCGGCGATCCACGTGGGGACCACCGGGATCGTCGACTACGGGCAGGTGGCGGCCCAGCTGGCGGAGTCGTCGGGGGCGGAGATCGTCTACGGCGGCGCGGTCGACCTGATCGCGCGGCGCGCGTCGGGGGTGGCGGTGCGCACCACCTCGGGCGCGGTGGTGAGGGCGCGGGTGCTGGTGAACTGCGCGGGGCTGCACTGTGACCGGATCGCGCGGCTGGCGGGAGACGACCCGGGGATGCGGATTGTTCCCTTCCGTGGGGAGTACTACGACCTGGCGCGGCCGGAGCTGGTGCGCGGGCTGGTGTACCCGGTGCCCGACCCGGCGTTCCCCTTCCTGGGCGTGCACCTGACCCGGGGCATCGGCGGCGGCGTCCACGTCGGGCCGAACGCGGTGCCGGCGCTGGCCCGCGAGGGGTACCGCCGCGGGACCGTCGGGCCCCGCGACCTCGCCGACGAGCTGACCTGGCCGGGCACCTGGCGGATGGCCGCGCGGCACTGGCGGTACGGGGCGGGCGAGATCCACCGCTCCCTGTCGAAGCAGGCCTTCACCCGGGCCGTACGGCGCCTCCTGCCGGCCGTCGAGGCGGCGGACCTGCGCCCGGCCGCGGCCGGGGTGCGGGCCCAGGCGGTGCTGCGGGACGGGACCCTGGTGGACGACTTCCTGATCCGGGAGGCCCCGCGCACGGTCCACGTGCTCAACGCCCCCTCGCCGGCGGCGACCGCCTCGCTCCCGATCGGACGCGAGATCGCGGGCCGCGCCCTGCGGAGCCTGCGCTCGGCGTAGACCTGCCCGCACCGTGGCTCCGCGTCGGCCCGCGCAGCTCGTACGGGCGGTACTGCGGTACTGCGGTACTGCGGTACTGGCGGCGCAGGGTGGCAGCGCAGGCAGCGCGCGTGCCGGGCGCCGCGGCCCTTCTGGCCTGTGCGAACCGGTCGGCGGCGATCCGCTGGACCGTATCCGGCTGCTTCGGCGATCCACCCAGGGCGGCCGGGGCCCCGGGCCGGCGGGCGTATCGGGGCGCCGGGGCACCCCGCGTACGCCCTGCCCCCCCCGGTACGTCCTGCCCCCCCGGGCACCCGGGCCGCTCACCGGCGAGCGGTCGGCCCCTGGGCACCGCCGCGTAGAATTGGCGCATTGTGTCTGAGTCCCGAAACCCCCAGCCGCCCAGCCTCCCGGACGCCGCGCCGGAGGCGAATTCGTACGTGCCGCCCAAGTGGCGGACCGAGCCCCGGTTCCCCGACGGGCCCGCGCCCGATCCGGCCGGGTCGCACCATGAGCGGCGGATCCGGAGCTTCCAGCCCCGGCGCAGCCGGGTGACCACCGGCCAGGGCGAGGCCCTCAAGCGCCTCTGGAGCACCTGGGGCCTGGACATCGACGGTCTGCGGGTCATCGACCTCAAGGAGCTCTTCGACGGCCTTCCCGTCGTCCTGGAGATCGGCTTCGGCATGGGCGAGGCCACCGCCCAGATGGCGGCCGCCGACCCCGGCACCGGGATCCTCGCGGCCGACGTGCACACCCCCGGGCAGGGCAATCTCCTCGCCCTCGCGGAACGCGGCGGCCTCAGCAACATCCGCGTGGCGAACGGCGACGCGATCATCCTGCTGCGCGAGATGCTGGCGCCCGACTCCCTGGCCGGGATCCGCGTGTACTTCCCGGACCCCTGGCCCAAGGCCCGGCACCACAAGCGGCGGCTGATCCAGCCCGAGTTCCTGACGCTGGCCGCGACCCGCCTGGCCCCCGGCGCCGTACTGCACTGCGCGACCGACTGGGAGCCGTACGCCGAGCAGATGCTCGAAGTGCTGAGCGCGCACCCGGACTTCGAGAACACGCAGCCCGACGGCGGTTATTCGCCCCGCCCGGACTTCCGGCCGCTGACCCGCTTCGAGGGCCAGGGTCTCGACAAGGGCCACCGCGTACACGACTTGCTCTTCCGGCGCATCCAGAACTGACAACGTCACTGCCTGTGTCAGACCCACTCTGTAGGGTCATGATGTGTTCCGAGCGCTTCCTCTCGTGCTCGCACGCCCGTCGGGCACGGTCCGCACGGGCGTGCTCGTCGCCCTGCTCTCCCTCCTGACCGCTTCCGGGCTGTCCATCCTCGAACTGGTACGGGAGCAGACCGGCACCCCCGGCTTCTTCGTGGGCCTCGGTCTGGCCCTGCTGCCGGTGCCGGCCCTCATGGCGGCCTTCCGGTGCCTGGGCCGGGCCGCGCCCGCGCCCTGGCCGCAGTTGCTGTTCTGCTTCGGCTGGGGTGCCTGCACGGCCGCGCTGATCGCCATACTGGCCAACAACTTCGCCACCGACTGGATAGCCACGGCCACCGCCGACGCCTCCAAGGCCGACCAGCTCGGTTCGGTGGCGGTCGCCCCGGTGGTGGAGGAGAGCGCCAAGGCGGCTGCCCTGCTGCTGGTGTTCGTCTTCCGAGAACGCCACTTCAGTGGCCCGGCCGACGGTTTCGTCGCGGCCGGCTTCACCGCCACGGGTTTCGCCTTCACCGAGAACATCCTCTATCTGGGCAATGCCTTCGACGAGGACCTGGCCGAAGGCACCGGGGTCCTGGACTCGGTGACGGCGGCGACCTTCTTCGTACGGATAGTGCTGTCGCCGTTCGCGCACCCGCTGTTCACGGTGTTCACCGGCCTCGCCCTGGGAGCGGCCGCGCGCAGTCATCGCCGTTCGCGCCGGATCGGGCTGCCGCTGCTCGGCCTGGCCCTCGCCATGGGCATGCACGCGCTGTGGAACGGCTCCTCGCGGTGGGGGGAGTACGGGTTCTACGCGGTCTACGGCTGCGTGATGGTCCCGGCGTTCGGGCTGCTGCTGTGGCTGGCGGTGCGGATACGGCGGCGCATGCTGCGGGCCGTATCCGCCGAGTTGGCGGAGTACGCGGCCGTGGGCTGGCTCACCCCGGCCGAGGTACCGGCCCTGGCATCGCTGCCGGCGCGGTCACTGGCCCGCGCCCTGGCCCGGCGCAGCGGCGGCCGGGCGGCGGGGCGGGCGGTCTCCCAGTACGCGGCGGATGCGGCGGCCCTGGCCCTGCTGCGCCACCGGGCGCGGCGGGACGGCCCGGCTCGGGAGCCCGACTTCGTGGGGCGGGAACGGGAGTTACTGCGTCGGCTCTGGCTGCGCCGGGCGACGGCCGGGCCCGCGCTGGCCCGGGCGGCGGTCATGGAGGAACTGCTTCCGCCCTGGTTCGACCCCTTGCCCCCGGGGCCCGGCCGAGCCGTCGACACCCCGGCCGCACCGGTGCCGGCCCCATCAGCCGCATCAGCCGCATCAGCCGCACCGGAGGCGGCGCCCGCCCCTGCCGCGACAACCGCACTGCCCGCACCTGTTGCCGGTGTACCGGCGGCCAGGCGGCGGCTCGTTCCGGTCCTTGCGTACCTCAGACGTTGAGGCCCTTGGAGTTCAGCCACGCCTGGGGGTCGACCGTCGAGCCGCCCTTGCGTACTTCCAGGTGCAGGTGGGGGCCGGTGACGTTGCCGGTGGCGCCGACGCGGCCGATGGTGTCGCCCGCCCCGACCGAGCCGGAGGTCACCGACATCGAGGACAGGTGGCAGTACCAGATCTCCGTGCCGTCGGCGAGCTCCAGCACGATCCGGTAGCCGTACGCACCGGACCAGCCGGCCGAGGTGATCTTCCCTGCGGCCACGGCTTTGACGGGGGTGCCGGTCGGGGCCGCGAAGTCGAGGCCGGTGTGGCGGCCGGAGGACCACATGGAACCGGAGACGCCGTAGTGGGAGGTGAGGGTGTAGGCGGAGGTGGGCAGCGAGTAGCTCCCGGCCAGTGGGGCGAGGCGCGCCTGCTCGGCCTTGGCCTCGGCCGCCTCCTGAGCCGCCTTCGCCTCCTGTGCCGCCTTCGCCTCTTGTGCGGCCTTCGCCTCGGCCTCCGCCGTGGCGGCCGCGGCTTCCTCGGCCGCCTTGCGGGCAGCCTCCCGCTTCTCCTTGGCCTCCTGGGCCGCGGCTTCCCCCGCGATCCGCTCCTCCTCCGCCCGGGCCTGAGCCGTGGCGGCGTCCTGCTGCGACTCGGCCTGCTGGAGGATCCGGTTGCGCAGCATCTCGCCGGCGTCGGCCCTCCGGTCGGTCTGCTGCGGGATGATCCCGGTCCTCGCCGCCTCACCGGCGCCGGCCGCCTGCTGGCCGCCGACGGCCGCGCCCCCGGAGGCCTCGTCCCCGGAAGCAGCGCCACCCCCGGAGGTGTCACCGCCGAGCAGGCCGGGCAGTTCGCTCAACGAAGGTATGGAAATGGTGACTTGGGGCCGGTCCTGCGCGGTGGCGATGCCACTGGCGCCGACCGCGGCGATCACACCGACGCCGAGCACGGTGGAACTGCGCGCAAGCCCCCCGCGCTGCTTGGCGACCCGGTGCTTCCCGCGGACCGCCCGGACCGAATCCTCGGTGGGATTCCACTCGCCCCAGGTCGCCGCGATGGGCGGTTCCTGGATCTCAGTGCCTTCAGGGGCAGGCAAGTTGGAGGCCACCTGGGCACACTCCTCATTGACGCGCACGCGTGCGGTGCCATCTCTTGCGACGGCTGGGACAACCGGACTGCGTTATCGAAAGGTAATAGACATGGGGGAATGATTCCAAGCTGTTGCGATTGATCGTTCCGACCAATCCGCCACTCGCTGACGGGCTTTGGCCTGTACTTTCCACAAGAAACACGGCGCAACATGGACAAAAATCATGCGCCACCCCTTGCTCTTCAGCCACATCCCGGCCTCGCCCGGCAAGCCCGGCGGGAGGACGAGGACGCCGAGGTCCGCGGCTGGGGCCGGACGATTCGTTAGACAGGCGAAGAGTTTCGCTGCATAATACTTAGGCATGGGAAAGACTTACGCACGCATCGACGGCCGGCTGCGCACTTTCATAGAGCAGCAGCCGATCTTCTTCACCGCGACCGCCCCACTGGTCGGCGACGGCACGGTCAACCTCTCCCCCAAAGGCCTCAAGGGCTCCTTCGCGGTGCTCGACGAGGAGCGGATCGCCTATCTCGACTTCGCCGGCAGCACGGCCGAAACCATCGCGCACCTGCGGGAGAACGGCCGCATCACGGTGATGTGGTGCGCCTTCCAGGGGCCGCCCAACATCGTTCGGGTGCACGGCCGGGGCGAGCCCGTCTTCCGTGACGACCCGCGCTTCGAGGAACTGCTCGCGCACTTCCCCGACATCGACCCGGCCCTGCACGGACTGCGCGCGATCATCGTGGTGACGGCCGAACTCATCCGTGACTCCTGCGGATACGGGGTGCCCTTCATGTCGTACGACGAAGATCGCGACCTGCACGGCAAGCGCTTCTCGCGTGAGGACGACGCCTCGCTGAGCGCGTACTTCGCCAAGAAGGACCACATCGCACAGAGCATCGACGGCCTGCCCGGGCTGCCTCTTCCGCTGCCGCCCAGCAACTTCTGAGCAACCGTTCCTCCCCCTCCGGGGGTTGCCGTGGCCCCCATACCCGCCGGTGTCGCGCTCCCTGCCGACTGTCCGCCCTGGCCGGGACCCACGGGGGTCCCCGCAGGGCGGCCAAGACGCGGCGGCGTCTGCGGGCTGAATCGTCGGCGCGGGACTTGCGAGCAGGTCGGCCGGCGGCGATCGGGGAGGAAGCGCGGAGTGGCAGCCGGGTCCCGAGGGCGTGGGCCCGGACATGACGAAGGCCCGGCTCCCTGAGGGAACCGGGCCTTCGTATTGAGTAGCGGGGGCAGGATTTGAACCTACGACCTCTGGGTTATGAGCCCAGCGAGCTACCGAGCTGCTCCACCCCGCGTCGGTAAACCCAACTCTACGCCATCCGGGGGGCGGCATCCGCCAATTACCTCCCCCACCTCCCTTCAGACCCTCATCCCCGCAGGTCAGAGCGCTGCAATCCGCCTGAAGGGGTACACGAGCCCACGCGGCGGGCGCTGCCAGACCCGATCTGATCCGTCTGCCTGGAGTACCACCGCGGGGGGGGGACCGCGATCGACCGGGCTCAGTCTCCGCAACCCCAGCCTTCGGTAACACCGTTCAGAGGGTGAGGCTGACGGCCAATAGTGTGCTCGGTCCCAGTCCGATGCGAGCGGGAAGAGGGACACAAGGGGGCCATCGACGTTGCCCTCCTGCGCGATGTTCGACAGGACGTAGTACCCCCCGTGCCCGTTCACGATCACCAGCTTGGTGATGCCGGATCGTGCGAGGGAGGCCCGGATGTCGTCGACCACGGCGAACAGAGTCTCGGCGCTGATGCTGACGGTGCCTGGGAATGAAGCGTGCTCGTGACTGCACGACATGGTGATCGGCGGGAGCAGGGGCACGGAGTAGGCGCTAGCGATCTCCCGGCCGATGATGCAGGCGATCGCCGATCCGTGACGGTAGCGGCCGTGCTGCTCGAAGGATCCGATCGGGAGAACGGCGACACGAGGCTGCTGCTCTTGGAAATCAGTGCTCGTGGCGGTCGGCAGCAGGTCACAGCACTCCCTCAAGTCGGCTACGGAGCGACTCTCTTCATGGCGTCCAGCTCCCTGTTCAGTTCTGGAACTTCCACCAGCTCGTGCCAACGCACAAGACGAGCGTGAAGTCGGTACAGCTCGTTGAGGATGCGTGCCGAGCCTGTCCGTTGGGCGGAGGATCTTCCTCATGCATGAAGCCCGCTCCCTGATTGAAATGGGTGCTGAAGCAGTTCGTCGGCTCGCTCGTCACGGTTACTCGCTGGACCTGTCCCGGCTGGAAGACCTCCAGTCCCGGCGCAACCAGAGGATCCGCTCAGCCGACGAGCTGGGGGCCGGGCGAAGCGGGTCACGAGCGAAGTCCAGCAGAGGGCGCCCGGAAACGACTGAGCGCCCCTCCCGGCCAAAGCCAGGACGGGCGCTCAGTTGCAGGTCAGTGGGGGTCAACCCGCTACCCGCGAGCGGTAGGCCATGTCGGACTCGAACCGACAACCAACGGATTAAAAGTCCGCTGCTCTGCCAATTGAGCTAATGGCCCTCCACGTGCTCACCCCAGAGCATAGCCGGACAGCGCCGGTGGGCCGATCCGATATCGGCTCAACGGCCCCGTCATCGTCCTTCGGGCCCGGGAAGTGGGCAGGGCCCGTACGACACGCGGGTGTCGTACGGGCCCTGTCAGGCACTCAGTTCAGCCGAGGCTCAGCCGTTGCGCTTCCAGCGCGGCTTGTCGTCGCGGCGGCCGCCGAAGGAGCCGGTGGAACCGGAACCGGAACCGGACGGGCGGTGGTCGTCGCGGCGGCCGTACGGGCGGTCGCCGGCACCGCCGGAGCGGAAGCCACCGGACGGACGGTCATCACGACGGTCGCGGTTGAACGGACGGTCGCCGCCACCGGAGCGGAAGCCGCTGCCCGAGGTGCGGTCGTCACGGTTGTACGTGCCGTTGCCGGTCGCCGGACGGTCGCCACCGGAGCGGAAGCCACCACGGTCGCCACCACGGTCGTCACGGTTGAAGCCACCCGAGGGGCGGTCGTCGCGACGGAAACCACCGGTCGGGCGGTCGCCACCAGAACGGAAACCACCGGTCGGCCGGTCGCCACCGGAGCGGAAGCCGCCACCGGTCGGCCGGTCGCCACCCGAGCGGAAGCCACCACGGTCGCCACCACGGTCATCGCGGTTGAAGCCACCCGAGGGGCGGTCGTCGCGACGGAAACCACCGGACGGACGGTCGCCACCGGAGCGGAAGCCACCACCGGTCGGACGGTCGCCACCGGAACGGAAGCCACCGGAAGGACGGTCGCCGCCACCCGGGCGGAAGCCACCGCGGTCGCCGCCACGGTCATCGCGGTTGAAGCCGCCGCGCCCGCCACGGTCGCCACCGCGGTCGCCGCCGCGGTCATCGCGACGGAAGCCACCGCGGTCACCACCGCGGTCACCGCCCCGCGTGTCGCCTCGGTTGTCGCGACGCTCGAAGTTGCCCCGGTCGTCGCGGCTGGCGCGCTGCTCCTCGCGGCGCTCCTGTGCGGCGATCTCGGCGGCAGCGGCCGCGGCGGCAGCCGCGACCTCGGCCTCGGCGGCCTCGGCCACCTCGGCGACCGCGGCCTCCGGGTCCTCGCCCCGCTCACGCGCGGAACGGGCGACCAGGCGGTCGGCCTCCTCGCGCAGCTCGGCGGCCCGGCGGGTCAGGCGCTCCAGCTGCTTGGTGAGCTCGGCCACCTCGCGCTCGGCCTGCTTCGCGGCGTTGTTCGCGGAGTCGGCCTGGACCTCGGTCAGCGAACGGGCACCGGTGATCTCGGCGACCTCCGGGTCGAAGGCGCCGACGCCCTGGACGATGTGGCGCGTGGCGTCCACGCCCGCGTCCTCCATCAGGCGGAAGATCTGGCGGCGCTGGTGCGGAAGCGCCAGCGACACGACGACACCGGACTTGCCGGCGCGGGCGGTACGGCCCGAGCGGTGCAGGTAGTCCTTGTGGTCGCCGGCCGGGTCCACGTTCAGGACCAGGTCGATGCCGTCGACGTGGATGCCGCGGGCGGCGACGTCGGTGGCGACGAGCGCGTTGACGTAGCCCTCCTTGAAGTCCGCGAGGACGCGGGTGCGGGCACCCTGCGTCATGCCGCCGTGCAGCGCGTCGGCCTTCACGCCGGACTCGGCGAGCTGCTCGGCGATGCGGTCGGCGCCCAGCTGGGTGCGGACGAAGATGATGGTGCGGCCCTTGCGGGCGGCGATGGCGGCCGTGACCGGCGCCTTGTCCTTCGGCTTCACGACGAGCACGTGGTGCGTCATGGTCGTGACGTTGCCCTGCGCGCTGTCGACCTCGTGCGTGACGGGGTTGGTCAGGTAGCGCTTGACCAGGGTGCCGATCTCGTTCTCCATGGTGGCGGAGAAGAGCATGCGCTGGCCGCCGCCGGGGATCTGGTCGAGCAGCTCGGTGACCTCGGGCAGGAAGCCCAGGTCGGCCATCTGGTCGGCCTCGTCGAGGACCGCGACCTGGACGTTCGCCAGGGAGCAGGCGCCGCGGTTGATGATGTCGCGCAGACGGCCCGGGGTGGCGACGAGGACGTCGACACCGCGCTCCAGAGCGAAGATCTGGTTGCTCATGGAGGTACCGCCGCAGACGACCTTCATCTTCAGGCCGAGCACGTCGCCGTAAGGCTGGAGAGCGTCCGCGACCTGCATCGCGAGCTCACGCGTCGGCGTCAGGATGATGGCGCGGGGCTTCTTCTTCTCGGTGTGGCCGCCGGCCAGCGAGGCCAGGGTCGGCAGACCGAAGGAGAGGGTCTTGCCGGAGCCGGTACGGCCACGGCCGAGGATGTCCTTGCCGGCCAGGGCGTCCGGGATGGTCGCGGCCTGGATCGGGAAGGGCGCGGTGACGCCGTTCTGTGCGAGCTTGCGCACGATGCCGTCCGGCAGACCGAGGTCCGTGAAGGTGATCGTGGGCTCGGCGTCAGCGTCGGCGTCGGCGGCCGCGTCGTCATCGAAGTCGGTGGAATCGGCGGAGCCCTCAAGGGACTCGTCGGTCGTCACTTCGGCCTCAAGCGCCTCGATGGCCTCGTCGACCACAAGGGTCTCGACAGCGTCGACGGCGTCGACGATCTCGTTCGAGTCGTTCTCGGGCATGACGGCACGGTCAGAACTGGAAATGGACATGCGAAATGCGAAACCTTCCGGAGTCTCGGCACGCGCCCAAACTCCGTGAATCGCAAATCGACCGCCTCAATGCGGTCAGCCACGGCTAGGGAGAGTACGCGCCACACGGCGCTCTTCGGATTCGGCGCCGGGCAATGGGATCAAACGATCTATAACCATACGCACCCTCCCCCGGGTCTGGCAAGTCGCCTCCACCACACCCCTCTGACCTGCGACGATGGCAGGGCCCGGGGCGGCGCGGACCGCCCGGGCTTCCGCGACCCCGGGCTCAGGCCTACGGCTGGGGCGGAGGCGGCTGGGTGCTGGGATCCGGCTGCGGAGGCGACTGACTCGGCGTGGGTTCCGTCACAGGGGGCTGCGGAGTCGGCGGATCGGGGTTCGGGCTGGGCGGGTGCTGGCCGCCTCCGGATCCGCCCGCACCGCCGGATCCCCCGGAGCCGCCCGAGCTTCCGGAACCCCCGGAACCACCGGAGCCGCCGCCCGCTCCCCCGGAACCGCCCGCGGGCGGGTTCTGGGCCCCCTGGCCGCCCGCTCCACCGCCCGGTCCGGCCGACGGCGGGGCCCCCGCCTTGCCGCTGGGTGCCCCCGGGCCGGGCGAGGCTCCGGTCGCGCCGGAGGCCTTGCCGTCCTCCCGCGCTTTGCCGTCCTGGTTCCCCGTACCGTCCTTCGCGCCGGGCTTGTTGCCCTGGCCCCCGGAGCCACGCCCCGAAGCGGAACCGCCCTCCGCCCCGGCGCCCCCTCGGCCGTCCGCCGAGGAGGAGGGCGCGGGCTTGGCGGCGCCCTCCCCGACGCTCATGCAGCCCGCTGTCGCCGCGACCGCGAGCGCGGTGGCAGCCAGTCGGAGCGAAGCGGACAACTGGCGCACGGGGCACCTCCGGAACCTGGGGGTCCACCCGGACGGGAGCCGGGGGATGAGCGTGGGACGAGTCCGCATGTGCGGGTCAATGTGCCCAACTCCCTTTGACCCGTAAGAGACACGCCCTCGGCGCGCACCGGCGGCCTGCCTCAGGCGAACAGCTGCCGCGCCACCTGCGAGCCGAGGTGGACGGCGCCCAGCCCGACCAGCACCGACGCCGCCACATTGGCCGCCGCGAGGAACTTCCAGCCGCGCTCGGCCAGCCGCAGCGTCTCGTACGAGAAGGCCGAGTACGTGCTCAGCGCCCCGCAGAGTCCGGTCCCCAGCAGCAGGTTCAGCCGCGCGGAGGAGGCCCCCGCCAGCACCGCGCCGGTCAGCGCGCCCAGCAGCAGGCAGGCGGCGGCGTTGACCGCGAAGGTGCCCCAGGGGAAGACCGAGTCGTGCCGTGCCTGCACGGCGCGGTCCACCAGGTAGCGCAGCGGCGCCCCGACGGCGGCGCCAGCCACCACGAGCAGCCAGTTCACCGGGCGTGCGCCCGCCGCGTCACCGCCGCGACCGCGCTCCGGGTCACCGTCGCGGCCGCCCATACGGCGCCCACCGCGGCCACCGCCGTGAGCCCGGCGTACGCCAGGGCGGTCCCGGCCTCGCCCTCGTCCAGGAGCAGGGAGAAGTCCACGGCATAGGTGGAGAACGTGGTGAAGCCGCCGAGCACCCCGACCCCGGCGAAGGGCCGCACCAGGGGATGCGCCGGCCGCCCGCCCTCGCTGATCAGCACCATCAGGACACCGATCAGCGCACAGCCGGCCACATTGATCCAGAAGGTCGCCCAGGGGAAGGCGCCGGGTCCGGCCGACCACAGCAGGGAGATCCCGTACCGCGCCGAGGCCCCGGCCGCGCCGCCCGCCGCCACCGCCGCGACCACCCGGCCCAGCGGTTCGGCGCGCTGCGCCGGCACGTGGAGATCGACGTCCGGGTCGATCGCCTCCGCGCCCGCCGCCGGCCGGGTCATCCCGCCCGCCGCCGGCCGGGTCATCCGTAGCCCAGGGCGTGCAGCCGGTCGTCGTCGATGCCGAAGTGGTGCGCGATCTCGTGGACCACGGTGACCTCCGTCTCAGCGACCACGCTCTCCCGGTCCACACACATCCGCAAGGTGGGATTGCGGTAGATCGTGATCCGGTCCGGCAGCACCCCGGCGTACCACTCGCCGCGGTCCGTCAGCGGGGTCCCCTCGTACAGACCCAGCAGCTCGGGGTCGTCGGCGGGCGGCTCGTCCTCGACGAACACCGCCACGTTGTCCATCAGTCGCGTCAGCTCCGGCGGGATCCGGTCCAGGGCCTCGGCGACCAGCTCTTCGAACTCCTCGCGCGTCATCTCCAGCACCGGGCCATTGTCGCTCCGGGGGAAACCGTTTTGGCGATCGCCGCCCGGATCCCATATGCTTCTCACGTCCCCGACGCGCTGGAAAGCGCCCAGGCGGGCCTTTAGCCCTCATCGTCTAGTGGCCCAGGACGCCGCCCTTTCAAGGCGGTAGCACGGGTTCGAATCCCGTTGGGGGTACGCATTACCGTGTGCAAGACTTGGTTTTGCACACTGCAAGGTCCTGTGGAGCAGTTGGTTAGCTCGCCACCCTGTCAAGGTGGAGGTCGCGGGTTCAAGTCCCGTCAGGATCGCTGAAGCCGGAAACGGCTTCGTCCCCTCGCTCTACGAGCTGGGGATGCCCTTGGCTGGGTAGCTCAGTTGGTACGAGCGATCGCCTGAAAAGCGATAGGTCGCCGGTTCGACCCCGGCCCCAGCCACCGCGAGAAGGCCCCGTCCCCCGGACGGGGCCTTCCGCGTTACTCCCCGGCCCGCCCGGCGTCGACGGCCGCCTCGGCCTCCGCCTGCGCCGCCTCCCGCGCCCTGCGGCGCCACTGGGCCACCCCGACGGCCGCTGCCCCGGCCACGACCAGTCCGAGCACCGCCCAGTCGGGGACCGCGTCCGCGACCGACCGGACCCGCTGCTCCACGGCGAAGGAGTCGTCCACGTCCAGCAGCCCCGGGAGCGCGCTCGCCCCGTCGTAGGCGAGGAACAGGACGCCCAGGGTGATGAAGAACAGCCCGGACAGCACCGAGGTGGTGTGCAGCTCGAAGCGGCCCGCGGTGAAGGCACGCCCGCGCAGCCAGCGCCGCCGGCCCAGCTCGAACCGCTCCCACAGCAGGGCCAGCACGAAGAGCGGTACGGCCATCCCCAGCGCGTAGACCGCCAGCAGCAGGCCCCCGTAGAGCGGGCTGCCGCTGACCGCCGCCACCGTCAGGACGCTGCCCAGGATCGGGCCGGCGCAGAAGCCCGCCAGTCCGTAGACCGCGCCGAGCGCGTACACCGACAGGGCCGTCGTCGGCCGGATCCGGCCCGACAGCTCCGCCATCCGCTTCGAGGCGAAGCCCAGGCCCAGGATCTGCGCGAGGCCGAGCGCGATGATCAGCCAGCCGCCGGCCAGGACGAGGCCGTCGCGGTTGCTGTGGAAGAACCGCCCGGCGTACGAGCCGGCCGCCCCCAGCGGTACGAGGGTGCTCGCGAGGCCCGCGTAGAAGATCCCGGTGCGCGCCAGCAGCCGCGAGGCGGAGTCGATCGAGTACGCGAAGAAGGCGGGCAGCAGCAGGGCGCTGCACGGGCTGAGCAGCGCGAGGAGACCGCCCAGCAGGGCGGCCAGGTATCCGATGCCGGTCACTGCTTCGCCGCCGCCTCGGCCTGGGCGATGGCGGCGGTGAAGGCGTCGAGCGGCTGGGCCCCGGCGATCGGGCGCCCGTTGACGAGGAAGGAGGGGGTGGAGGTGACGCCGATGCGGTAGCCCTCCTCCTGGTCCTTGCGCAGGGCCGCTGCGGCCGGCTCCCCGGCCATGTCCTGCTTGAAGCGCTCCAGGTCCGGGACTCCGGCCTGCCGCGCCAGTTCCAGGAGGCGGGGCTCGCCGAAGCCCTTCTCCTTCGAGCCGTCGGCGTACGCGGCGGCGTGGAACTGCGCGAAGCGGTCCTGCCGCCCCGCCGCCCACGCGGCCTTGGCGGCGGCCTCGGAGTCGGCGCCGAAGATCGGGAAATTGCGCCACTCGATGCGCAGGGTGCCGTCCTCGACGTACTTCTTGACGAGCGCGGGCTCGGTGTCACGGGCGAACTTGCCGCAGTAGCCGCACTTGAAGTCGGAGTACTCGATCAGCACGACGGGCGCGTCGGGGCGGCCGAGGGCGAGCTTGTCACCGGCTTCGCGGCGGGCGAGTTTCATCAGCTCGGCGCCGGCGCCGGCGCCGGCGTCGGCGCCTGTACGGGGCGCGGCGGAGGAGGAGGCTCCGGCCCGGCCGGTGGCACGGTCGGCGGGGGCGGTGGCCTGCCAGGAGACCAGGCCGAGGGTGACGGCGGCCACCGCGACCCCGGCGGCGAACAGCAGGGGCGTCAAGGAGGACTTGGAGGACTTGGAGGACTTGGAGGACTTGGAAGCTGCGCCGGCCTTGGGAGCCTTGGAGGCCTTCGGAGCCTTGGACGGAGACGGGGACATACGGGTGCTCCAGCGGTAGGGAAGGAAAGGGGACCGGGTGGACCGGTCTGCTCACACCCGGATGACCGACAGCTCCAGGGGCCCCGGCGCCGGCCGGTCCGGCCCCCGTACGCACAGCACCGCGCGCGGGGTCGTGAAGGGGACCCCGCTCCCGGCCGGCGCCGGCCGGGTCGCCGCCGGCGTGCCGTGCTCGGCGGACGCGGAGGCGCGCGCCGGGAGCCCGGGGGCGTGGTCAGCCCCTCCCGGCCCGGGGCCGCAACGCCGTGCCCCGCCCTCGGTGCCGGCCCGGCCGACACCGTCCGCGACGGATGGCTGACCGGCGGACGCGGCGGTCCCAGGGGAAACGGCCGGGACGGAAGCGGCCCGAGGGAAGGCGGTACGGAGGGAAGCGGCCGGGAGCGCGGCGGCTTCGAAGGCGGCCTGCCGCGCGGCGACTCCGGCGGCCCCCAGGGCCGCGGCTCCGGTCACCCCCAGGGCCGGGGCTCCGCTGGCCCGAAGGGCTGAGGCTCCAGTCACCCCGAGTGCCGGGGCTCCGGTCGCCGGGAGGGCCGGGGCGCCCGCGGCCCCGAGGGGCACGGCTCCGGTCGCCGGGAGAGGCCCGGCTTCGGCGGCCCCCAGGGCCGTGGCTCCGGGCGCCAGCAGGGCCATGGCCGGGGCTCCGGCCGCCTCCGCCGACGGGGCGATCACCGCCCCGGCATACGAGCCGGCCCCCGCCCACGCCCACGCCACGGCGCAGAGCAGCACCGCCAGCAGCGCGGCGGGCAGATGCCACACGCCGCCGCGGAGCGGGCTGCTGGGCATACGTGGGGCCTCTCACCAACGGTGGACGGGGCAGTCGTCCCGAAATGGTACGGGTCCACGGGCAAATGCGTTCGCCACCCGGCGGGACCAGGTGAGATCCTCGACCAGGTATGTCTACTTCCTTCGCCGCCCTGCAGACGCTTCTCGGTGAGATCTCCCTCCGTGACGCGCACCGCCTCGGCCGCCGCCTTGAAGGCGCCCGCCGCATCCGCAAGCCCGAGGCCAAGCAGGCCGTACTCGACGAGATCGCCGCGGAGGCCTCCAAGGCCGCCGAGCGACTGGCCGCGCGCGCCTCGCGGATGCCGGAGGTCACGTATCCCGAGAACCTGCCCGTCAGCCAGAAGAAGGACGTGATCGCCGAGGCGATACGCGACCACCAGGTCGTGATCGTCGCGGGCGAGACCGGCTCCGGCAAGACCACCCAGATCCCCAAGATCTGCATGGAGCTGGGCCGCGGCGTCCGCGGGATGATCGGGCACACGCAGCCCCGCCGGATCGCCGCCCGCACGGTCGCGGAGCGGATCGCCGAGGAGCTGAAGTCCGAGATCGGCCAGACGGTCGGCTGGAAGGTCCGGTTCACCGACCAGGTGGACCAGGACGCGACCTTCGTGAAGCTGATGACCGACGGCATCCTGCTCGCCGAGATCCAGACGGACCGCGAGCTGCGCGGCTACGACACGATCATCATCGACGAGGCCCACGAGCGGTCCCTGAACATCGACTTCCTGCTGGGGTACCTGGCCCAGCTGCTGCCCAAGCGCCCCGACCTCAAGGTCGTGATCACCTCGGCGACCATCGACCCGGAGCGCTTCTCCCGCCACTTCGGGGACGCGCCGATCGTCGAGGTCAGCGGGCGCACCTATCCGGTCGAGGTCCGCTACCGGCCCCTCCTCGAAGAGGAGGGCGAGGACAGCGACCGCGACCAGATCACGGCGATCTGCGAGGCCGTGGACGAGCTCCAGGCCGAGGGCCCGGGCGACGTCCTGGTCTTCCTCTCCGGCGAGCGCGAGATCCGCGACACCGCGGACGCGCTGAACAAGCGCAACCTGCGCTTCACCGAGGTCCTGCCGCTCTACGCGCGCCTCTCCCACGCCGAGCAGCACCGGGTCTTCCAGCAGCACACGGGCCGCCGCATCGTCCTCGCGACCAACGTCGCCGAGACCTCCCTCACCGTCCCGGGCATCAAGTACGTGATCGACCCGGGCACCGCCCGGATCTCCCGCTACAGCCACCGCACGAAGGTGCAGCGGCTGCCCATCGAGCGGATCTCCCAGGCCAGTGCCAACCAGCGCAAGGGCCGCTGCGGCCGTACCAGCGACGGCATCTGCATCCGGCTCTACTCGGAGGACGACTTCCTCTCCCGTCCCGAGTTCACCGACGCCGAGGTCCTGCGCACGAACCTCGCCTCCGTCATCCTCCAGATGACCGCGGCCGGCCTCGGTGAGATCGAGAAGTTCCCCTTCATCGATCCGCCGGACCACCGCAACATCCGCGACGGCATCCAGCTGCTCCAGGAGCTCGGCGCGCTGGACCCCGAGGAGAAGGGGCCCCGGTCGGGCAGCAAGGGGCACCGGCTGACGCCGATGGGCCGCCAGCTCTCCCAGCTGCCCGTGGACCCGCGGCTGGCCCGCATGGTCATCGAGGCCGACAAGAACAACTGCGTACGCGAGGTCATGGTCATCGCGGCGGCCCTGTCCATCCAGGACCCGCGCGAGCGCCCCTCGGACAAGCAGACCCAGGCCGACCAGAACCACGCCCGCTTCAAGGACGAGACCAGCGACTTCCTGGCCTTCCTGAACCTGTGGCGCTACGTCCGCGAGCAGCAGAAGGAGCGCGGCTCCTCCTCCTTCCGCCGGATGTGCAAGCAGGAGTACCTGAACTTCCTGCGGATCCGCGAGTGGCAGGACATCTACTCGCAGCTGCGTACGGTCGCCAAGACCATGGGTATCCACGTCAACGAAGCCGATGCCCCCGAGCAGGTGATCCACGTCTCGCTGCTGGCCGGTCTGCTGTCGCACATCGGCCTCAAGGACACGGACAAGAACGAGTACCTGGGTGCGCGCGGGGCCAAGTTCGCGATCTTCCCGGGCTCGGCGCTCTTCAAGAAGCAGCCGAAGTTCGTGATGTCGGCGGAGCTGGTGGAGACCTCGCGGCTGTGGGCGCGGGTCAACGCCAAGGTGGAGCCCGAGTGGGTCGAGCCGCTGGCGCAGCATCTGGTCAAGCGCACCTACAGCGAGCCGCACTGGGAGAAGGACCAGGCCGCGGTCATGGCGTACGAGAGGGTCACGCTGTACGGCGTACCGATCGTCGCCCAGCGGAAGATCAACTACGGCCGGATCGACCCCGAGGTCTCCCGCGAGCTGTTCATCCGCCACGCGCTGGTCGAGGGGGACTGGCGCACCCACCACAAGTTCTACGCCGACAACCGCAAGCTCCTCACCGAGGTGGAGGAGCTGGAGAACCGGGCCAGGCGCCGGGACATCGTGGTGGACGACGAGACGCTCTTCGACTTCTACGACCAGCGGATCCCCGAGCACGTGGTCTCCGGGGCGCACTTCGACTCCTGGTGGAAGCACAGGAAGCGCGAGGAGCCGGAACTCCTCGACTTCGAGCGCGAGATGCTGCTGACCGAGAAGGCGGCCGGCGTCACCAAGGCCGACTACCCGGACACCTGGCAGCAGGGGCAGCTGAAGTTCCGGGTGACCTACCAGTTCGAGCCGGGCGCGGACGCGGACGGCGTGACCGTGCACATCCCGCTGCACGTCCTGAACCAGGTCACCGACGAGGGCTTCGACTGGCAGATCCCGGGGCTGCGGGAAGAGGTGGTCACCGAGCTGATCCGGTCCCTGCCCAAGCCGATCCGCCGGCACTACGTGCCCGCGCCGAACTTCGCGAGCCGCTTCCTGGACACCGCGGTGCCGCTGCGGGAGCCGCTGCCGGTGACGCTGGCGCGCGAGCTCCAGCGGATGGTGGGGGTGCCGGTCTCCGCCGAGGACTTCGATCTCAGCCGGGTCCCGGACCACCTGAAGATCACCTTCCGGATCGTCGATGAGCGGCGCAAGAACCTCGCCGAGGACAAGGACCTCGAAACGCTGCGGCTGCGCCTCAAGCCGAAGGCCCGCCAGGCCCTCTCCCAGGCCGCCGCGGCCACCGCCGAGCGGGCGGGCGGGGAGTCGGTGGAGCGGACCGGGCTGACCGACTGGACCATCGGCACGCTGACCCAGGTCTTCGAAACCCGGCGAGCGGGCCAGCCGGTGAAGGCCTACCCGGCGCTGGTGGACGAGGGAGCGAGCGTCTCCGTACGGCTCTTCGACACGGAGGCCGAGCAGCAGCAGGCGATGTGGCTGGGCACGCGGAAGCTGATCTTGCTGAACATCCCGGTCAATCCGGCGAAGTTCGCGTCGGACCACCTGACCAACCAGCAGAAGCTGGCCCTGTCGAGGAACCCGCACGGCTCCATCCAGGCGCTGTTCGACGACTGCGCGACCGCGGCGACCGACAAGCTGATCGCGGACCACGGCGGCCCGGCATGGGACGAGGCGGGCTTCCGCAAGCTCTACGAGGCGGTCCGCGCCGACCTGGTGGACACGACCGTGCGCACGGTCGGGCAGGTGGAGCAGGTGCTGGCCGCCTGGCAGGCCTGTGAGCGCCGCCTGAAGGCGACCAGCAGTCCGGCGCTGGCGGCAAACCTCCTGGACGTCAGGACGCAGCTGGCGGCCCTCATGCCGGCCGGCTTCGTGACGCTGACCGGACTGCGCAGGCTGCCGGACCTGATGCGCTACCTCGTGGCGGCGGACCGGCGGCTCCAGCAGATGCCCACGGGCGTCCAGCGCGACACCACGCGCATGGAGAAGGTCCACGAGATGCAGGACGAGTACGCCTGGCTGCTGGAGCAGCTGCCGAAGGGCCGGCCGGTGCCGTCCTCGGTGACCGAGATCCGCTGGATGATCGAGGAACTGCGGGTCAGCTACTTCGCCCACGCGCTGGGGACGGCGTATCCGGTGTCCGACAAGCGGATCGTGAAGGCGGTTGACGCGGCGGCTCCGTGATCGGGTTCGACCGCAGCCCCTGAGCTGCTGTACAGTCTGATTCGCAGCCGGGAAATCGGCCGCGAGCAAGGACCTGTGGAGCAGTTGGTTAGCTCGCCACCCTGTCAAGGTGGAGGTCGCGGGTTCAAGTCCCGTCAGGTTCGCAGAAGATCAGGGCCCGTATCCCCAAGGGATACGGGCCCTGACGCGTTCGTACCGGCCTGCGGGCGCCCTCGCAGCGGCGTGCGGCCCGGGAAGGGTCCCCGCAGCCCCCTAGAGGCCGGCTGAGCACCCGTTGCGGCCCCTGGCCCCCTTCTCCACGCCCCCGAGCCGTACCGGCCTTCCACCGACGCGCGCACCCGGCGCCGGCGCCGGGCCGCCGGATCTCCCCAGCGGCACAGCCCGCTCCGCCGTCACGAGAAATCCCCCTTTCGCGTGAGGGGCACGGCGGGACACGTCCCCTTACGGGTGCATTGCCGGTTGTACAAGAGTGATCATCTGTGACGGGAGTCACCGCATGAGTTTTTGGGACTCATACTTTTACCGCATGCATACGTCGGCTCAATTTAATATGTGCAATGGCACCTACACTTCGAGGCCCCCGCATCAGCGTCATATCGCCCGGACCCGGGCACAAAAAAGATCGCGCTGGACCCGGCGGAGTCCAGCGCGATCGAACGGCCACGAACCCGTTGGGGCGGGTCGGGCCGCATGAAGCATGTGGGTTTCATCGGATTGGGGGACCCGATATGAACCCGTTAAAACAGGGGTGCTGCGAACCTCAGGCCTCGCTGCGCTGCTGCGGAATTCCCGCGAGCAGTGCGCGAACCTCAGCCTCGCGGTAACGGCGGTGTCCACCCAGGGTGCGGATGGACGTGAGCTTGCCAGCCTTGGCCCAGCGGGTGACCGTCTTCGGGTCCACGCGGAACATCGTGGCAACCTCAGCCGGGGTCAGCAGCGGCTCGGCATCAGGGGTGCGAGCGGTCATGAGCGGCCTCCTCGGGAGAACCGAACCATCTCGGTTCTTTCCTCTAAATTCTGCACCTTGGCCCGCGTTGCCCGAAATGGACATACGCGGGCCGAGTCGGTTATAGGACGAACGGCTTGTCCTCGGCACTACAACTACACCATCCGTCCAGCCTCGACGGCCAAACCGATGGAATTGCCCTCCGAGGTGTTCATCAGCGGCGGAAGCCGATGGACCGTCCCATAACGGACAGTCACCCCACTGTAACGATCAGTCACAGAGCGATCAGGAGCCATCAGACCCCCCGTAGAGCACAATGCCGAGCATTCCGCCTCTAAATGGACGGAAGGAACCCTCCCCGGACTCCTTGTCCTATTTTGGCACGAGGGTAGGGGAAGGGCGCAAGGGTGTAGATAGTGCGGTCCGTCACCCTTGGGCCAATGGCCCGTATCGGGACGTAGGTCCCGGCACAACGGTCCCAATGCGGTGATCAGTGCCCTGATCGGCCACTTATGCCTGTTGAGACGATACGCGGGGGTACGTACGGGCTGCTCCGGGCCCGGACAGGACCGAGTTCGGACCTAGTTCGCGAATAGCCTCTCCCGGACCGATCGCCAGCGGTCCGCCAGTTCGCCGTACGCCTCGGCCGCGCCCTCCGCGTCCCCCGCCCGCAGCGCGGCGATCCCCGCCGCCAGGTCCCGGGCCGAGTGGTCGGCCGCCAGTCCGTCCGCCGGCAGGGCGTACAGCAGGCCTCCGTAGTCCAGCTCGACCATGGAACGCGGGTGGAACTCCTCCAGCCAGCTCCCGACCTCCACCAGGCCCTCGGCGAGCATGTCGTACCCCTCCGCCTCCCGCAGGGTCCGCAGGGCGCGCGCGAGGCGCCGCCGGGCCTGGACCATCGGCGTCCGGTAGCGCAGCCGCTCGCCCGGCACGTACTCCCGCTCCGCGTCGGACACCAGCACGAACCAGCGCAGCGGGACCTGCCACACGCCCGTACGGATCCACGGGCGCGCGTCCGGGTTCCGCTCGCGCCAGTGTTCGTACGCGTCGGCCGCCCGCCGCCGCATCTCCGGCGGGAGCGCCGCGTCCAGCACCGGGCGCGGGAACCACTCCACGAGTTCCTGGAGCGCCAGCCACCCGCGCAGCCTCGTCCGCCACGGGCAGACCAGCAGCACCCCGTCCACCTCCGCCGTGAAGGCGTCCGCGCTCTCCTGCGCCGGGACGGCCACCACCGGGACCCGTACCAAGTCGGCCAGCGACCGGCGCAGTTCGTCCTGGGCGGTGGGAGTCACCCCCCGCCGCGCGTAGTCGGCCCAGTGCGCGCGCTCCGGCTCCGGAAAGGCCGTCAGCGGCTCGTAGACGCGCAGGTAGGAGGCGTACGGGACGACCGGCGCCGAGCGCGCGGCGGGCAGCAGGGGATCGGGGGATTCGCTCACGCTCTCGTACTCCCCCGCCCCGCCCGGAGGTACTCCGCACACGGGCCGCCGTCCGGTCCCGGCGGGCGCCCGTACTCCGGGAGAGTTCCGATCCACGGACACCTGGACCACGCCCGCCCCGCAGGTCTTACTCTGCTCCCAGCACGCCCTCCCCCACCCGCAGGGCGGGCGTCACTCCGCCGCATCTCTCCCATGGGAGTCACCACCGTGACCGAAATGACCGACGGCGTCCTGCACACCCTGTTCCGCACGGAACAGGGAGGTCACGAGCAAGTCGTGCTGTGCCAGGACCGAGCCACCGGCCTGAAGGCCGTCATCGCGATCCACTCCACCGCCCTGGGCCCCGCCCTCGGCGGCACCCGCTTCCACGCGTACGCCTCCGACGAGGAGGCCGTCCTCGACGCGCTGAACCTCTCGCGCGGCATGTCCTACAAGAACGCCCTCGCCGGTCTCGACCTCGGCGGCGGCAAGGCCGTGATCATCGGGGACCCCGACGTCCTGAAGACGGAAGAACTGCTGCTGGCCTACGGCCGCTTCGTGGACTCCCTCGGCGGCCGCTACGTCACCGCCTGCGACGTCGGCACCTACGTCGCGGACATGGACGTCGTGGCCCGCGAGACCCGCTGGGCGACCGGCCGCTCCCCGGAGAACGGCGGCGCCGGCGACTCCTCGGTGCTCACCGCCTTCGGCGTCTTCCAGGGCATGCGGGCCAGCGCCCAGCACCTGTGGGGCGACCCGACCCTGCGCGGCCGCAAGGTCGGCGTGGCCGGTGTCGGCAAGGTCGGCCACCACCTGGTCGAGCACCTGCTGGAGGACGGCGCCGAGGTCGTGATCACGGACGTGCGGGCGGAGTCCGTACGCCGGATCCTGGAGCGGCACCCGGGCAAGGTCACGGCGGTGCTCGACACGGACGCACTCATCCGCGTGCCCGGCCTGGACGTCTACGCGCCCTGCGCGCTCGGCGGCGCCCTGAACGACGACACCGTGCCCGCCCTGACCGCCAAGATCGTGTGCGGTGCGGCCAACAACCAGCTCGCCCACCCGGGCGTCGAGAAGGACCTCTCGGACCGCGGGATCCTCTACGCACCGGACTACGTGGTCAACGCCGGCGGGGTGATCCAGGTCGCCGACGAGCTGCGCGGCTTCGACTTCGACCGGTGCAAGGCGAAGGCGTCGGAGATCTTCGACACCACCCTGGCCATATTTGCCCGCGCGAAGGCGGACGGGATCCCGCCGGCCGCGGCGGCCGACCGGATCGCCGAGCAGCGGATGGCGGAGGCCCGCGCCCGCCGCGCCGTCTAGCGGAGTTCGCGACCTGACGGACTCGACGGACCTGACCGAGCCCGACGGACCTGGCAGACCTGAGGGACGCCCCGCCGGGGCGCGGCGAGACGGAACTCACTGCGCTTCGGCGGGTCGCCCGTCAGGAAAGGGTTAAAATCGCAGCTGACCAGCGAGGACGGGGCGTCTTGCTGGTTCTGCCCCGGGGCGCGTCAGGCGGTCGGCGTACCGTATGGCCGCGGAAGCAGGTACCGTTAAACCCCTACGGACGGTCTCTCCACGGAGAGACCGCTCCGAACCATGAACGCGTGTCAGACTCTGGGGCCGTCGAGCCCCGTCACCGAGGGGGTCGAGCCATGGGGCGCGGCCGGGCCAAGGCCAAGCAGACAAAGGTCGCCCGCCAGCTGAAGTACAACAGCGGCGGGACCGACCTCTCACGTCTGGCCAATGAGCTGGGCGCATCGCCGACAGAGCCGCTGCCTATCAGCGAGCCGGTCGAAGTCGATGACGATCAGGATGACGACGACCCGTACGCCAAGTACGCGGAGATGTACAACGGCGATGACGACGACGAGGACGAGGAGTCCGGTCCGTCGGCACAGCGTCGCGGCGCTTGACGCGCTGACCGTCTGACCAGGCCGAAGGGTCTGACCAGCTGGACCACGTACACAGTCTGACCAGGTGAAAACAGGAAACCCGGTCCAGGGCATCGCCCCGGACCGGGTTTCGTGCTGCCTCAGCCCGCGTAGGAACCGGTCAGGGTGGAACCCTCGGTGTGGGCGCCGCGCTCGACGATCTCACCGGCGACCCAGGCCTCGACGCCCCGGTCGGCGAGCACGGTCAGCGCCACGTCCACCGACTCGGCGGGCACGACGGCCATCATGCCGACGCCCATGTTCAGCGTCTTCTCCAGCTCCAGCCGCTCGACCGCGCCGGCCTTGCCGACCAGGTCGAAGACCGCGCCGGGGGCCCAGGTCGTACGGTCCACGGTGGCGTGCAGGTGGTCCGGGATGACCCGGGCCAGATTGGCCGCGAGGCCACCGCCGGTGATGTGCGAGAAGGCGTGCACCTCGGCCGTACGGGTGAGAGCCAGGCAGTCCAGCGAGTAGATCTTGGTGGGCTCCAGGAGCTCCTCGCCGAGGGTGCGGCCGAACTCCTCGATGTGGCTGTCCAGGGACATCCCGGCCCGGTCGAAGAGGACGTGCCGGACCAGCGAGTACCCGTTCGAGTGAAGGCCGGACGAAGCCATCGCGATGACGGCGTCACCCTTACGGATGCGATCGGCGCCCAGCAGCCGGTCGTACTCGACCACGCCCGTGCCGGCGCCCGCGACGTCGAAGTCGTCCGGGCCCAGCAGGCCCGGGTGCTCGGCGGTCTCGCCGCCCACCAGCGCGCAGCCGGCGAGGACACAGCCCTCGGCGATGCCCTTGACGATGGCGGCGACCCGCTCCGGGTGGACCTTGCCGACACAGATGTAGTCGGTCATGAAGAGCGGCTCGGCGCCGCAGACGACGATGTCGTCCATGACCATCGCGACGAGGTCATGGCCGATGGTGTCGTACACGCCCAGCTGGCGGGCGATGTCCACCTTGGTGCCGACTCCGTCGGTGGCGGAGGCGAGCAGCGGGCGCTCGTAGCGCTTCAGGGCGGAGGCGTCGAAGAGGCCGGCGAAACCGCCGAGGCCGCCGAGGACCTCGGGGCGCTGCGTCTTCTTCACCCACTCCTTCATCAGCTCGACGGCGCGGTCTCCCGCTTCGATGTCGACGCCCGCGGCTGCGTAGCTGGCACCGGTGGTCTTCTCTGTCATGACAGGAGAGAGCTTTCGTGTCGTTACTGCGGTGAGTGCGGGGCTGCGGGGCCCGTGGAGCAAGAGGTTCTACGGGATCTACCGGAACTAGGGGCTCTACGGGCGGCGGAGCGCGTCGGCGGCGTCCGTGCCGCCGGCCAGCTCGGTCTCCAGCAGCTGCTTGCCCAGGAGCTGCGGGTCGGGCAGCTCCATCGGGTACTCGCCGTCGAAGCAGGCACGGCAGAGATTGGGCTTCTGGATGGTGGTCGCCTCGACCATCGCGTCGAGCGAGATGTACGAGAGCGAGTCCGCGCCCAGGGAAGTGGCGATCTCATCGACCGACATGCCGTTGGCGATCAGCTCGGCCCGGGTGGCGAAGTCGATGCCGAAGAAGCACGGCCACTTCACCGGGGGCGAGGAGATCCGGATGTGGACCTCCGCCGCGCCGGCCTCGCGGAGCATCTTGACCAGGGCGCGCTGGGTGTTGCCGCGGACGATGGAGTCGTCGACGACCACCAGGCGCTTGCCCCGGATGACTTCCTTGAGGGGGTTGAGCTTCAGGCGGATGCCGAGCTGGCGGATCGTCTGCGAGGGCTGGATGAAGGTCCGGCCGACGTAGGCGTTCTTGACCAGGCCGGAGCCGTACGGGATCCCGCTGGCCTCGGCGTATCCGACGGCGGCGGGAGTACCGGACTCCGGCGTCGGTATCACCAGGTCGGCGTCGACCGGGGCTTCCTTGGCGAGGCGCCGGCCCATCTCGACGCGCGAGAGGTAGACGTTCCGGCCGGCGATGTCGGTGTCCGGGCGCGCCAGGTAGACGTACTCGAAGACACAGCCCTTGGGCTTTGCTTCGGCGAACCGAGAGGTGCGCAGACCGTTCTCGTCGATCGCGATGAGCTCGCCCGGCTCGACCTCGCGGACGAAGCTGGCGCCGCAGATGTCGAGGGCGGCGGTCTCACTGGCGACCACCCAGCCGCGGTCCAGGCGGCCGAGGACCAGCGGGCGGATGCCCTGGGGGTCACGGGCGGTGTAGAGGGTCCCCTCGTCCATGAAGACGAGCGAGAAGGCTCCCTTGACCTTGGGGAGGACCTTGAAGGCCGACTCCTCGATGGTCAGGGGCTTGCCGTCGTCGTCCGTCTGCCCGGCGAGCAGGGCCGTCACGAGGTCGGTGTCATTGGTGGCGGCCACCTGAGTGGCGCGGCCGTCCTGACGGGGGAGGTCGGCGACCATCTCGGCCAGCTCGGCGGTGTTCACCAAGTTGCCGTTGTGACCCAGGGCGATAGAGCCGTGGGCGGTCGCGCGGAAAGTGGGCTGCGCGTTCTCCCAGACGGAGGCTCCGGTGGTCGAGTAGCGGGCGTGACCGACCGCGATATGACCTTGGAGCGAGCCGAGAGAGGTTTCGTCGAAGACCTGGGAAACGAGGCCCATGTCCTTGAAGACGAGGATCTGGGAACCGTTGCTCACAGCGATTCCCGCGGACTCTTGTCCACGGTGCTGCAGCGCATACAGTCCGAAGTAGGTGAGCTTGGCGACCTCTTCACCCGGAGCCCAGACACCGAAGACGCCGCAAGCGTCCTGGGGGCCCTTTTCGCCGGGGAGCAGGTCGTGGTTGAGTCGTCCATCACCACGAGGCACGCCTTCAAGTGTAGGCGAGATCGACCACTGGTCCGAATTGAGGACGGCTCGCGAAAGTCACAGTGCGGACAGTCCGGTAACCCCTGCGGAGGGTGACTGCGGCGGCCGCTGGCGGTGCCGTTTGCAGGGCCGCGCCTGTGGCTTCGTACGAAGACCCGCGCCGCCCGGGCCCGCCGAGGCCGGCCCGCTCTCCATTCAGCAGTGATCGAGGTCCGGTACGGGAGAGGGCGCGGCTCGCTCCGGTCGCCTCGGGGGCTGCTCGGCGCATCACGGCCGTTCGCACGCGGTGGGTCGGCCGTGTGGGGGGTCCGCCGCACTTGTGGGTTCGTACGAGCCCGATTTGTCCGGTCGTACCGGCGACTGCGCGGGCCGTTTCACCGCCCCCTCACTCCGCCGCGGAGGCCGCCCGGGCGGTCAGACCCTTGCCGTCCGGGGCGGTGAGCGTCAGGGTCCCGCCCTGGATCTTCCAGCTGAGCCGGCCGCTGCCGAACAGGCCGCTCAGCGCCCGTTCGACCTCGCCCGCCGGGCCCTCGCAGGCGATGCGGGTGGAGGTGAGCGGCCCGAAGGTCACGGAGGAACCCTCGACCGCGGCCTCGGCGCTGAACCGGTTGCAGCCGAGGCTGCCGCTCGCCGTGGAGTCGGCGGCGAGGGTGAACCGCGCCTTTCCGGCCGCCTCGGCGGGCACGGAGGAGACGGTCTCGCCGCTGATCAGGGAGTCGACGGTCCACACCGTGCCGGTGAGGGGGGCGTCCGGGACGGGGGCCTTCGAGGTCATCGCGAGGGTGCTCCCGTCGGCGGCCTTCAGCGTGAGCCGCTCCGGCCCCGCGTCGATGGTCAGCCGCCCCCGGAAGAGCTTGGCGAAGGCTGCCTCGAAGTCCATGTGCTCGCAGGCCATGGTGGTGGTGGCGCCGGGCGTGACGGTCAGGGCGGACGTCCCCTCGAAGGTGACCTCCGCCGTGAAGGCGTTGCACCCGTAGTTGCCCGTGGCCTTCTCCTCGCCGAGGTCCATGCGGGCCGCGTCGGGCGCGTGCAGGGTCCGGCCGCCGGTGGTCAGGGAGGCGACGGACCAGGAGCCGGTCGGGCCGGGCGGCGGCTCGGCGCCGATGTTCGTCGCCCCGCCGCCGCAGGCGGCGAGGGCCAGGACGAGGGCCAGTCCGACCGGGGCGTGGCGCAGGACGCGGGCGCGATCGTGGACGTGGACGCGGTCGTGGTCGTGGTCGTGGTCGTGGACGTGCCGGAAGGTACGCATGGCACTGTGACGGACCGGCCGCCGAGGCGGTTCCACGCCTCCCCGCCCGACGCCGCCCGGCCCAGCCCCGCCCCGCGCGTGGCGCTCAGCCCATGAGCGGCAGCAGCGCCGACAGGTCGGCCCGCTCGCCACTGGCCCTGACCCGCGCCTCCGATACCGCCTCGGCCCATCCCGTACGCCCCGTCGCGAGCCGGACCCAGGTCTGCGGGTCGGTCTCCACGACATTCGGCGGAGTGCCGCGGGTGTGGCGGGGTCCCTCGACGCACTGGACCACCGCGAAGGGCGGGACCCGTACCTCCACCGACCCGCCCGGCGCCTTGACCGCGAGGGCGTCGGCGAGCAGCCGGGTGCAGGCGGCCAGCGCCTGGCGCTCGACCGGGACGGCCAGTCCGGTGGCGCGGTTCAGGTCGTCGGTGTGGACCACCAGCTCCACGGTGCGCGTGACCAGGAAGTCGGCCAGGGTCATGGCACCGATCCACAGGTTCACCACCCGGCTGCCTGGGTACGCCGCCAGCGCCTCGGCCATCCGGGCGGCCGCGCGCTCGTACAGCTCGGGCAGCGGCGCGCCGTCGAGGGTCTCCCGCGCCGCCTCGGAGATCTTCCCCGCGAGGGACGCGGTGGCGAAGGGCCACTCGACGGCCGTCAGCTCGGGGATGGCGGCGGGCGGCCGGTCCAGGCACACGGCCAGGGAGTCGGCGATCCAGGCGATGTGCGCGGCGAGATCGGCCACGGTCCAGTCCCCGACCCCACTCGGCCCTGCGAGCTGCTGAGGGCTCAACTCGCTGACGCCGTGGGCGATATGACCGAACTGCGCGGTGACGGCCGCGCGGATCCTCGCCGGGTCGTAGGTACGCGGTCTCTTCCTTGCGGGCGGCATGTCCCGACCCTACTCGGGCGCGGGGAGCCCGGTCCGGTGCGGCCACGACGGCTCGCGGTCCCGGTGGCGCAGTATGCCGTGACCGCTCCCGCCCCCCTGGCCCCCGTCTCGCGCACGCATCGGCGTGATCGCCGCGTCCGGGTACAGCCGAGCCCCCGCCCGGACGATACGGACGGGGGCTCGGCCAGCGGCTCCGGCAGGGGCGGGATCAGGCCAGCAGGGCCGGGATCGTCGCCTCGTGGGCCGCGCGGAGTTCACTCAGCGGAAGGGTGAACTGGCCCTGGATCTCGATCTCCTCGCCGTCCACCACGCCGATGCGGGCGGCGGGCAGGCCGCGTGCCGCGCACATGTCGGTGAAGCGGAGCTCCTCGCTGCGCGGGACCGCCACGATGGCCCGGCCCGCGGACTCGGAGAACAGGAAGGTGAAGGCGTCCAGACCCTCCGGCACGACGATCCGCGCGCCGTTGCCGCCGCGCAGGCAGGACTCGGTGAGCGCCTGGATGACGCCGCCGTCGGAGAGGTCGTGCGCGGCGTCGATCATGCCGTCGCGCGAGGCGGAGATCAGGATTTCGCCGAGCAGCTTCTCGCGGCCGAGGTCGACCTTGGGCGGCATGCCGCCCAGGTGGCGGTGGACGACCTCGGACCAGGCGGAGCCGCCGAACTCTTCGGCGGTGTCGCCCAGCAGGTACAGCAGCTGGCCGGCCTCCGCGAACGCCATCGGCGTCCGGCGGTTGACGTCGTCGATGACCCCGAGGACCGCCACGACCGGGGTCGGGTGGATCGCGGTGTCGCCGGTCTGGTTGTAGAGCGAAACGTTGCCGCCGGTCACCGGGGTGCCGAGTTCGAGGCAGCCGTCCGCGAGACCGCGGCAGGCCTCGGCGAACTGCCACATGACGTCGGGGTCCTCGGGGGAGCCGAAGTTCAGGCAGTTGGAGATCGCCAGCGGCTTGGCGCCGGTCGCGGCGACGTTGCGGTACGACTCCGCCAGCGCGAGCTGCGTGCCCGTGTACGGGTCGAGCTTGGTGAAGCGGCCGTTGCCGTCGGTGGCCATGGCGACGCCGAGGTTGGACTCCTCGTCGATGCGCACGATCCCCGCGTCCTCGGGCTGCGCCAGGACGGTGTTGCCCTGCACGAAGCGGTCGTACTGGTCGGTGACCCACGACTTCGACGCCTGGTTCGGGGAGGAGACCAGCGCGAGGACCTGCGCCCGCAGTTCGGCGGGGGTCTGCGGCCGGGGGAGCTTGTTCGCGTCGTCCGCCTGGAGCGCGTCCTGCCACTCGGGGCGGGCGTAGGGGCGCTCGTAGGTGGGGCCCTCGTGCGCGACGGAACGCGGCGGGACGTCCACGATCTGCTCGCCGTGCCAGAAGATCTCCAGCCGCTCGCCGTCGGTGACCTCACCGATGACGGTGGCGATGACGTCCCACTTCTCGCAGATCTCCATGAAGCGGTCGACGTGGGCGGGCTCGACGATCGCGCACATGCGCTCCTGCGACTCGCTCATGAGGATCTCCTCGGGCGAGAGCGTCGCGTCGCGCAGCGGGACGGTGTCGAGCTCGACCCGCATGCCGCCGGAGCCGGCGGAGGCCAGCTCGCTCGTGGCGCAGGAGAGCCCGGCGCCGCCGAGGTCCTGGATGCCCGCAACCAGCTTCTCCTTGAAGATCTCCAAGGTGCACTCGATGAGGAGCTTCTCCTGGAAGGGGTCGCCGACCTGGACGGCGGGCCGCTTGGTCGGCTTGGTCGAGTCGAAGGTCTCGGATGCGAGGACCGAGACGCCGCCGATGCCGTCGCCGCCGGTGCGGGCACCGTAGAGGATGACCTTGTTGCCGGGGCCGGAGGCCTGGGCGAGGTGGATGTCCTCGTGCTTCATCACGCCGATGCAGCCGGCGTTGACCAGCGGGTTGCCTTGGTAGCAGGCGTCGAAGACGACCTCGCCGCCGATGTTCGGCAGGCCCAGGCAGTTGCCGTAGCCGCCGATGCCCGCGACCACGCCCGGCAGGACGCGCCGGGTGTCGGGGTGGTCGGCCGCGCCGAAGCGCAGCGGGTCCACGACCGCGACCGGGCGGGCGCCCATGGCGAGGATGTCGCGGACGATGCCGCCGATGCCGGTGGCCGCGCCCTGGTACGGCTCGATGTACGAGGGGTGGTTGTGCGACTCGACCTTGAAGGTGACGGCGTAGCCCTGGCCGACGTCGACCACACCGGCGTTCTCCCCGATGCCGACGAGCATGGCCGAGTTCTCGGGGGTCTTCTCACCGAACTGCTTCAGGTGGACCTTGCTGCTCTTGTACGAGCAGTGCTCGGACCACATGACCGAGTACATGGCGAGCTCGGCGCCGGTGGGGCGCCGGCCCAGGATCTCCCGGATACGGGCGTACTCGTCCTCCTTGAGGCCGAGCTCCTTCCACGGCTGGCCCGCGTCCGGCGTGTCGGTGGCGTGCTTGACGGTGTCCAGGCTGTGCTTCATGGTGCCCTTGCTTCGCTCGGTCGTCATGCGGAGATCAGCTTCCGCAGGATCGAGGTGAAGAATCCGAGGCCGTCGGTGCGGCCGGTCCCGATCAGCGGTTCGACCGCGTGCTCGGGGTGCGGCATGAGGCCGACGACGTTGCCCGCGGCGTTGGTGATGCCGGCGATGTCGCGCAGCGAGCCGTTCGGGTTGCCGCCGAGGTACCGGAAGGCCACGCGGCCTTCGGCCTCCAGTTCGTCGAGCGTGCGCTCGTCGGCGGTGTAGCGGCCGTCCATGTTCTTGAGCGGGACGGAGATCTCCTGGCCGGCGGTGTAGTCGCCGGTCCAGGCGGTCTCCGCGTTCTCCACCCGCAGCTGCTGTTCGCGGCAGATGAAGTGCAGGTCGTTGTTGCGGAGCATCGCCCCCGGCAGCAGGTGGGCCTCGGTGAGGATCTGGAAGCCGTTGCAGATGCCCAGGACCGGCATGCCGGCCTTGGCCTGCTCGATGACGGGCTCCATCACGGGCGAGAAGCGGGAGATCGCCCCGGCGCGCAGGTAGTCCCCGTAGGAGAAGCCGCCCGCGAGGACGACCGCGTCGACCTGGTGCAGGTCCTTGTCGCGGTGCCACAGCGAGACCGGCTCCGCACCCGCGAGGCGGATGGCGCGCAGCGAGTCACGGTCGTCGAGCGTCCCGGGGAACGTGACGACTCCGATGCGAGTGGTCACCCTCAGGCCTCGACCTTCACGGTGAAGTCTTCGATGACGGTGTTGGCGAGGAACGTTTCGGCCATCTTGTGGATGCGGTCGAGGGCGGCCTGGTCGACCGGTCCCTCCACCTCCAGCTCGAAACGCTTCCCCTGGCGGACGTCGGCGATTCCCTCGAAGCCCAGGCGCGGCAGTGCACGCTGCACCGCCTGCCCCTGAGGGTCGAGGATCTCCGGCTTGAGCATGACGTCGACTACGACGCGTGCCACTGGCACTCCCGTGTGGTGGTTGGTGCGAAGGCGGTTCCCTCAGCGTACCCGGCCAAAATTTCTACGCGGGTAGATATCCTGTGCCTTGATCGCCGTGCGGTTTCGGCTTCACCAACGCTTCGCAAAATCACCCGGAAAAACACGCGGCCGGGATTGCGGCGGGACACGCGGAGATAATTAACTGGGCTTCGCAATGCAATGAGAATCGGGGTACAAAGGAATCACCCCGGATTCCGGCGGAAAGATGCATTGCTCCGAAACATCCACACAGGCGACATCACCGCACGTCAGCACGTGGTGGTGAGGGCGCGCGAAGGGACCGATATCCGTGGTGCAACGCGTAGTGGTTACGCTCTCCGATGACATCGACGGCGGAGAAGCGGCGGAAACGGTCGCGTTCGCTCTGGACGGTAAGTCCTACGAGATCGACCTCAATGAGGCCAACGCAAAGAAACTGCGGAAGGCCCTGGCGCCCTACGTGGCGGCCGGCCGCCGGCAGTCCCGCTCCGGGAAGGCCTTCAAGCACACCGCCATCGCCCCCGATCCGGCGGTGGTGCGGGCCTGGGCCCGGTCCAACCAGCTCGACGTCCCCCCGCGCGGCCGCATCCCGAAGCGGGTCTACGAGTCCTACAACGCGGCCCACTGAGAGCCGATTTGCCATCCACCCCCATCGATCGGCTAGTGTGTGGATCACGCCAAGGGGCCAGGCCACAGGTCAGCGCCCCGAAGGTCGTGCGGGTGTAGTTCAGTAGTAGAACATCCTCCTTCCAGGAGGAAGGCGCAGTGTGCGATCCCTGTCACCCGCTCTGCATCGCTTTACCGGCCACCACGGTGGATCAGGTAGAGTGATGCGTGCATTGCCCAGGGCAGTGCATGCGGACGTAGCTCAGTTGGTAGAGCACCACCTTGCCAAGGTGGATGTCGCGAGTTCGAGTCTCGTCGTCCGCTCTGTGTAGGGAGAATCCCCCGGTCATCATGACCGGGGGCTTCTTCGTGTTTTCCCGGCAGCGCGGAGCCGGCCGCCGTCCGGACCAATGTCGCCGCCCCTGACAAATGTCACCGGGGGCCGTGACACCGCGCACTGCCGCGGGGGCCCGGCCACCGCGAGGCTTGAGCCATGAGTCACACGGTGATCGAGTTCGAGGAGCCGCGCCGCGGATGGGGCGGGGGCGGGGCGGGATCCGCCTGATGGGGCGGGGGCGATCCGCTGGGCGCCCACCGCACCGCGCTGGCCTGGATCATGATCACCGTGTTTGCTGTCCAGCGGTGGTTCCGCTGGGAACCGCGCCGCTAGAGGAACCGGGGGACGGTAGCCGTGTCGAAGCTGACGGGGTGGTGGAAGAACCGCAGCAGTTCGGGGAAGGTCGAGCTGTACACGCGCTGGTCGTTCCACCTCTTCGCATTCATCGAGATCTTTTCGTTCGGACTGACCGCGCTGGGGGCGGCGACCGAGAAGTCCACCCAGCCGGTGGCCGTCTGGCTCTTCTTCCTCGTGTGCGCCCACTCCGTGCTGGTGGGTGTCCTCTCCTCCCGGGCGCTGGACTGGCTGGTGGAGCGGCGCGAGCGCCCGGTACGGCTCGCGGTGACGACGGTCGCCCTGACGACCGCGGCCTGCCTGGCCGTCCTCGTCCTGCGCAAGGCGGGACTGACCGGCCACGCGTCGGTGGCGCCGACCCTGATCGCGGGCATGACCTGCTTCACCTGCGGGTCACTGGTCCTGTGCCTGAAGAAGGTCGGGCACATGAAGTACGTCGCCCCGGGCGCGGCGCTCGCCGCGGCGGCGGCCGTACTCGCCCTCGGACTGTCGCCCGCCGAGGCCCTGGGGTACCTGGTCGGCGTGCTGCTCACCGGCCTGTTCCTCAGCGCCGCCTGCGGGTTCTCCGCATGGCTGCTGAGCACCGTGCGCGAGCTGGACCGCTCGCGGGAGCTCCAGGCGCAGTTGGCGGTGGCGCAGGAGCGCCTGCGCTTCGGCCGCGATCTGCACGACGTGATGGGCCGCAACCTGGCGGTCATCGCGCTCAAGAGCGAGCTGGCGGTCCAGCTGGCGCGGCGCGAACGCCCCGAGGCGGTGGACCAGATGATCGAGGTGCAGCGGATCGCCCGGGAATCGCAGCGAGAGGTACGGGACGTGGTGCGCGGCTACCGGGAGGCGGACCTCGCGGTGGAGCTGGAGGGCGCGCGCGGGGTGCTGCGCGCCGCCGGAATCGACTGCCGCGTGGAGTTGCGGGACCGGCGCACACTGCCACCGGCGGTGCAGTCGGCGCTGGGGTGGGTGGTGCGCGAGGCCACCACGAACGTGCTGCGGCACGGGGAGCCGGGCAGCTGCGTGATCCGGCTGGTGGCCGCGGACGTGGAGGGCGGCGCCAGTGGCGGGGCCGGCGCGGGTGGCGGGGGCCTGGTGCTCACCGTGGAGAACGACGGGGTGACCGCCCGGTCGGCGCCGCTGGACGGGAAGCCCGGTTCCGGCCTGGCCGGGCTGCGGGAGCGGCTGGCCGCACTGGACGGCACCCTGGAGGCCGGACCGGTACCCGGCGGCCGCTTCCGCGTACGGGTCGAGATACCCGTACGGCGGCTGCGCGGCCAGGACCAGGGCGCGGGCGACGCGCAGGGGACCCGGGGCGCGAAGGCCGTGCGGGTTGCGGAGGAGTCGTGGGACGTGCGGGAAGAGGGGGTGCGGGCATGAGCCCCGTACGTGTGCTGCTGGCCGACGACGAGCACCTGATCCGGGGGGCGCTCGCCGCACTCCTGGCCCTGGAGGACGATCTGCTGGTCGTCGCCCAGGCGGCGTCGGGCCCCGAGGCCCTCGCGATGGCGCGGGCTCACCAGCCGGACGTGGCGGTGCTGGACCTGCAGATGCCGGGGGCGGACGGTGTGAGTGTGGCCACATCGCTGCGGGCCGAACTCCCCGGCTGCAAGACCATGATCGTGACGAGCCACGGCCGCCCCGGGCACCTGAAGCGCGCCTTGGCGGCGGGCGTACGGGCCTTCGCGCCCAAGACGGTGTCGGCTCAGCGGCTGGCGGAGCTCATCCGGACCGTGCATGCCGGAGGGCGTTATGTGGACCCGGAGTTGGCGGCCGACGCGATCAGCGCGGGCGATTCGCCGCTGACGGCCCGTGAGGCGGAGGTGCTGGAACTCGCGGCGGACGGGGCGCCCGTCGCGGAGATCGCGGAGCGGGCGGCGCTCTCGCAGGGCACGGTACGCAACTACCTGTCCTCGGCGGCGTCCAAGCTGGGGGCCGAGAACCGGCACACGGCGGTGCGTCTCGCACGGGAGCGCGGTTGGGTATAGTAGGCCCCGCGCTACGGCGCATGCGGACGTAGCTCAGTTGGTAGAGCACCACCTTGCCAAGGTGGATGTCGCGAGTTCGAGTCTCGTCGTCCGCTCTGTGTAGGGAGAAGCCCCCGGTCATCGTGACCGGGGGCTTCTTCGTGCCCCGGGGCCGGAGGGCCCCGGGGTCCCCAGGGACTGAGCGCGTCAGGACCAGCTCTTCCAGGTGAGGCCGGTGAGGCGCTCGTACGCCTCGATGTACTTGGCGCGGGTCTGCTCCACGACCTCCTGCGGCAGCGCCGGCGGCGGGAGTTCGCCCTTGCGGTCCCAGCCGGAGGCGGGGGAGGACAGCCAGTCGCGGACGAACTGCTTGTCGAAGGAGGGCTGCGCGTGGCCCGGCTCCCACCGGTCGGCCGGCCAGAAGCGGGAGGAGTCCGGGGTCAGCACCTCGTCGGCGGCAACGAGCACGTCCTCGCTCCCACTGCGGTCGAAGCCGAACTCGAATTTCGTGTCGGCCAGGATGATCCCGCGCTCGCGGGCGATGTCGCGGGCGCGCCCGTACACGGCCAGGGTGGTCTGGCGCAGCAGCGCCGCCGTCTCCACGCCGGTGGTGCGCGCGACCTCCTCGTAGGAGACGTTCTCGTCGTGTTCGCCGACCTCGGCCTTCGCGGCCGGGGTGAAGATGGGGCCGGGCAGCTCGGAACCGTCGACCAGACCCTCGGGGAGCGCGAGCCCGCAGACCGTGCGGGTCTGCTCGTACTCGGCGAGACCGGATCCCGTGAGGTAACCGCGGGCCACGCATTCGACCGGGATCATTTCGAGGTTCTTGCAGATCAGCGTGCGGCCGGCCCAGTCGGCGGGGGCGCCGGCGGGGAGGTCGGTGCTGATGACGTGGTTGGGGACGATGTCCGCGAGCTGGTCGAACCACCACAGGGAGAGCTGGGTGAGGACGCGGCCCTTGTCCGGGATCTCGGTGGGGAGCACCCAGTCGAAGGCGGACATGCGGTCGCTGGCGACCATGACGAGGTGGCCGTCCTCGTCGCGGTAGAGATCGCGCACCTTGCCGGTGTGGAGGTGGACGAGGCCCGGCACCTGAACCGGCTCGGGCTTTACGACGAATCCGGACACGGGGTCTCCCTGTAGTTCTGTATGAGCGCACTGCCGATTCTCCCGTACGGGCACCACTTCGCCCGCCCCGGGTGGCCCCGGCGCGCGTCGGCCGTGTCTCAGTCCCGCTTCATGTCTCAGTTCCGCTTCGTGTCTCAGTCCCGCTTGCAGATGCGGTCGAGGAGATTGGCGGTGGCCCGCTGGACCCGCTCGTCCACATGGCCGGGGCGGTCCAGGGCGGGGGACCAGGCGAAGGTGCCGGAGGCGAAGACCAGCGCGCCGCTGGGCGCCCGGTAGAGGGAGGTCTCCTGGTGGCGGCGGTGGCCCTCGCTGTCCAGGTACGGGGAGTGGGCGAGCAGGATCCGGTCCTGGTGCTCGGGGAGCTGGGTGCGCGGGAAATACCGGTCGGCCTCACCGGCGACCAGGCCGGGCAGTTCGTCGTTCTCACCGGCGCCGGTGGAGTCCCACAGCCAGTGCGTGGCATTGCGCACGATCAGGGGCGCGGGCTCGGGGACCCGCCCCGCGTACTGGATGCCGAGCAGCTGCTGTTCGGGGCGGTCTACCTCCCGCCACAGGCTGGGGCGGCCGGGGCCGCGGCGTTTTCGGCAGGTGAGGAGCCGGTCTTCGACCCCGGAGGGGGACGGGGCGAGCTCGACCTGCCAGTACATGGTGTTGGCGGAGAGGAAGACGAGCGAGGTGCCGTGCTCGCGGGCGCGCTCGACGGTGCGGCGCATGGGGGCCGACCAGTACTCGTCGTGGCCGGGGAAGACCAGGCCGCGGTAGCGGGTGGGGTCGACGCGGCCGGCGTGCAGGTCGCGGGTGTCGGCGTAGGCGAGGTCGTAGCCGTAGCGCTCGGCCCAGCGGATGAAGTCGTAGGCGTGGCCGACGTGGAGGGGCAGGCCGGCGCCCGCGTAGGGGCGGTCGAAGGAGACGGTCATGGCCGCGTCCTGCTCGCCGAGCAGCCGGCCGGCGTCGTCCCAGGCGTGGTAGAGGCTGGCGCCGGTGCGGCCGTCCTCGGGGTAGAGGTTGTACGCCTGCCAGGTGATGTCGGGCAGCAGCAGGAGGAGGTCGGCGGGGTGGTCGTCGCGGACGGTGAAGGGGATGTGGGAGCGGTAGCCGTCGGCGGTGGTGAGGACGGCGACATACGCACCGATGTTCCAGTAGGAGGGGACCTGGAGCCGCCAGGACAGCCACCAGTGGTGGCAGGAGACGGTGCGGTCCGCGGCGAGGGGCGCCGGCTGGACGATGCCCGACAGGCGGGGACTGGTGGTGATTTTGGAGGCGCCGTCGCCGCCGTAGTGGCCGATCCGGTAGACGTCGACGGAGAACTGCTGGGGCGGGTCGACGGTGATGTGGAAGTCGATGGCCCCGCCGGGGGTGACCGCGCCCGTGGAGGCGAAGCCCTTGATCTGGCGGTGCACGTCATCGGCGGTCCGGGGGCCGCCGTTGCCGCGGGCGCGGGGGATCTGGCCGGTGCCGGCCGCCGCCGCGGCCGGATCCACGTACCAGGGCACGACCTGACCGGTGTCGTCGAAGTAGAGCTCGCTGCCCCGGAACCACGGCAGGGGCCCCTGCCCGAAGGGGTCGGTCACCGCGTGCGCGAGCGCACCCGACTCCCACCGCCTGATCTGCTCCCCGCCCATACCGCTCCCCTCCCTCGCTCCCCCGAACGGATACGCCTTCGCACCGGTGCGCGGCACGAGTACGTGCTGTCGTTGTGACCGATCCCAGCACATCACATAACGCACGCACTCCGTCACCGTTCGTCGCGAATTGACGTGACCGGAACATTTGCGTCCGCTTGTGCGTGCGAGCCGTACCCCGTGCGGGGGCACGGGAACCGCTGGTCAGACGAGCCGGACCGGCTTCTCCGGGCGGACGCCGATCTCAGCGAGCCAGTGCCGCAGGGGCTCCGGATTCCCGTCCTCGACCAGGCACATCACATGCGGAGCCAGGTCCGAGCGGCGGTCCCCGCCGACCAGGAGGACGGGGCCGTCCAGCCAGTCCAGGCCCGGAGCCGCGCCGGCGGAATCCACGGCCGCGCAGCACACCATCGCCGTCACGTGGTCGGCCAGCAGATCCCGACCGCTGCGCGGCGGCTGGAGGGGGAACAGCGGTACGGCGTCCGCGCCGCGCGCCTTGCCCGCTCCGGCTCCGGCGGCCCGGTCCTCCCGGGCCAGGTCGCCACTGAGCCGTCCGGCCAGCGCCTCCCCGGCCGCGCCGTCACCGGCGAGGTCCGTGAGGTGCCCGAGCACCCGCTCCAGGGTGGGTCCGGCGAAGCCGTCCTCGGCGGATGCGGTCAGGGTGTGGTGGTCATCGGTCCGGTGATGGCCATCGGTGCGGTGACGGTCGGCGGTCCGCTGGCCTTCGGTCTGTTGGGGACCGGTTCGCTGCGGACCGGTTCGCTGGGGGTCGGTTCGCCGGCCATCGGTGTCGGGCGCCGTGAGGGCCAGGGAGTCCAGCGCCGCGTGCAGGCGCGCCGCCTCCGTGCGCCACTTGCGGTCCACGACCTCCTCCGGATACGCCGTCCAGTCCACCGGGGACCAGTCCGGTCCGGGCTCGGCCGGCCCGCCGTGGAAGAGCCGGGCCGCCAGTAGCGAAGCCGCCTCGTCGACGGTCCCCGGCTGCTCCAGCAGGTCGCAGGCGGGGCGCTCACCGAGCCGCGAGGCGTAACCCTCGGCCAGCCGGTCGCGGCGGGACAGCTCGGTCAGCGCCGAGACGACCCCTGCGTCGAGGTGCGCCGGCCAGCGGCCCATCCGCCAGGCGGGCAGCGCGACCCGGGTCAGCAGCCGGTCCCAGCCCGCGTAGGCGAGGCCGACCTGCTCCTGGGCGACGATGCGCAGCCCGTAGTCCACATCCTGTGCGCGGTCCGAGGCGGCCGCGGCCACCCCGCGCTCCATCTCGGCGGCGTCGACCCGGCACAGCCGCAGCAGCAGCCGCGCCGGCCGGGCGATCCAGCCGAGGCCTCGGCGGTTGCCCACGTCCACGGCGGCGTCCAGACCGCGCACAAAGCCGCGGGCGTCCGCTATGTCCGGGTGCGCGGAAGGACCCGTACCCGCGACGACGGGGGCGAGGACCGCGCGCAGCTCCGCGACCCGCATCCACCACAGGAACGGCGAGCCGATGACCAGCACCGGAGCGGCGCCGGGCTCGGACTCCGGCCCAGCGGATATACCGCTGCGGCGGTGGGCGGCATGGGTGCGGTCCTCCAGCCAGCTGTCGCAGTCCGGCGTCAGCGCTATGGCCGAGGGCGCCGGGACGTCCATCCGGTCGGCCAGGTCACGCACCAGCCGGTAGAGGTCGGGGGCGGCAGATTCGGCCAGCGGCACCGTCGGTGTCACGGCGGGACCCGCCCGCAGCACCACGGCGGCGAAGATCCCGCCGACGAGCAGGACGAGCGCGGCGACCACGCACACGGCGAGGGTCACCGCCGGCCAGGGGTCCCCGGCCAGCCGGCCCGTCAGCCGGGCGGCCACCAGCACCACCGCGAGGGCGGCGGGCAGCAGCACCACGGCCAGGGCCCTGCTGCGCACGCGCAGCACGGCCAAGGCGCGGGAACGCGCCGACGGCACGCCCACTTCCATGATCGAACCGGTTCCGGACACGGCCGGACCTCACCCCCTCTGCCCTGCGGCGGCTTTGCTCACTCCCCCACTGTGACACCCGCCACCGACACCGCAATGCCGGTGGGCCATGTGCCGGAATGCTTGCGCCGCACCCTAGTTGGGGCATGCCCGGCCGTCAGGCAGACGGGGTGACCATCACTCGATGGAATGGCTTTGGGTAAAGGTGGGTGCGTTCGAACGCGGCCGGATGCAGTCGCACGCGGACGCGCCCGCGGGCCCGGGCGCACCTCGTGCGCACCGGGCCCGCGTCGCGAACAGCCTCACAGGCCGGGCCGGGGCCGGGGGTGTGGCCGGGGGTGTGGCGCCGCCGCCTGGCCCTTGGGCAGAAGGACCGGCCGCGCATCCCCCGGCCGGAGCCGGCCGGGGGTCAGCGGCCTTGGGCCGTCCCGGCCGCCTCGGCCGCCTCGGCCGCCGCCGCGGCGATATCCGTACGGTGCTGCGAGCCGTCCAGCCGGATGCGCGCGACCGCCCTGTACGCCCTCTCCCGCGCCTGCGCCAGATCAGAACCGGTCGCCGTCACGGACAGCACGCGGCCGCCCGCGCTCACGACCGCGTCGCCCTCGCGCCGGGTCCCGGCGTGCAGCACGTACGCGTCGGGGGCGTCCTCGGCCGCCACCGCGGCCAGGCCCTCGATCGGGTCACCGGTGCGCGGGGTGTCCGGGTAGTTGTGCGAGGCGATGACCACCGTGACGGCCGCGTCCTCGCGCCAGCTGAGCGGGGCCTCGGTGTGCAGGGTGCCCAGGGCCGCCTTCATGAGCAGGCCCGCGAGCGGGGTGCGCAGCCGGGCCAGGACCACCTGGGTCTCCGGATCGCCGAAGCGGGCGTTGAACTCGATGACCCGTACGCCGCGGCTCGTGATGGCCAGGCCCGCGTACAGCAGGCCGGAGAACGGGGTGCCGCGGTGGCGGAGCTCGTCGACGGTCGGCTGGAGCACGCTCTCCATGACCTCGTCGACCAGCTTCGGGTCGGCCCAGGGCAGCGGGGAGTACGCGCCCATGCCGCCGGTGTTGGGACCGGCGTCGCCGTCGAGGGCGCGCTTGAAGTCCTGGGCCGGCTGGAGGGGGACCACGCTCACGCCGTCGGTGATGGCGAAGAGGGAGACTTCGGGGCCGTCGAGGTACTCCTCGATGACGACGCGGTCGCAGCCCAGCGCGTGGGCGCGGGCGGCGGCCCGGTCATCGGTGACCACGACGCCCTTGCCGGCCGCGAGGCCGTCGTCCTTGACGACGTACGGGGGGCCGAAGGCGTCGAGGGCCGCGTCCACCTCTTCGGGGGTGGTGCACACGTGGCTGCGCGCGGTCGGGACCCCGGCCGCCGCCATCACGTCCTTGGCGAAGGCCTTCGAGCCTTCCAGCCGTGCCGCCTGCGCGGAGGGGCCGAAGACGGGGATGCCGGCGTCGCGTACGGCGTCGCCGACTCCGGCGACCAGGGGCGCCTCCGGGCCGACGACGACCAGGTCGGCGCCGAGTTCGGTGGCGAGGCGGGCGACGGCGTCGCCGTCCAGGGCGTCGACGGGGCGGAGTTCGGCCACCTCGGCGATGCCGGCGTTGCCGGGAGCGCAGTAGAGCGCGGAGACGTCGGGGTCGAGGGACAGAGAGCGGCACAGGGCGTGTTCGCGGGCGCCGCCGCCGATGACGAGGACCTTCACGCTGCTCAGCCTAGCCCGCGCGGCCCGCACCCCTTCGTGCGGCCACCCAATAGGGAGGGCCTACTCATTCGTATATTCCTCCACAACGGTGGCCCCGAGCTCGCGCACGATGAGCTCGTGTCCGGTCAGGGCGCTGTCCACCAGGTCCGGATCGTCGTCCTGCGCGATGTCGTCCTCCGGCGCGACCGGCGGGGGCGCCTGCTGTACGGGGGGCTGCCGCGCCGGAGCTGACTGCTGGGGCGGAGCCGACTGCTGGGGCTGCTGGTTCGGGGCGGAGGAGTGCTGCGCCGGGGCCGGGGGCGGCGGCGGGCTGTAGGCGGGGGCCGGCGGGCTGTAGGGCGCCTGCGGGGCCCCGTAGGAGGAGGGCTGGTGCGCGGGCTGGCCGCCTCCGCCGCCGCCCCCGCCCACCACGGCGTCGATCTTCCAGTTGACCTGGAACTGCTCCGCCAGGACGGCCTTGAGCACGTCCTCGCTGCCGCTGCTCGCGAAGTTGTCGCGGGCTCCGGCATTGGGGAAGCCGAGTTGGAGGGTGGTGCCGTCGAAGCCTGTGACCTGGGCGTTCTGGCTGAGCAGGATCCAGGTGAAGCGGCGGCGGTTCTTGACGGCCTCCAGGACGCCCGGCCACATCGCCTGGACCTGGCCGACGCCGGCGTTCATGCCGGGGGAGGGCGCGGGCGGGGTGGCCGGTGCCGGGGCCGGGGCGGCGTGCTGGGCCGGGGGCGTGGGCGCCGGGGCGGCGGGGGTTGCGGCACCCTGGCCCGGAGCGGCCGCGCTGGGCCAGGCGCCGGGCGCGCCGCCACCGGGCTGAGCGGCTCCGGGCCAGGCGCCGGGGGCCGCCGGGGCGGGGGTGGCCGGGGCCGGCGGGGCGGGAGGTGCGGGCGGGGCCACGGGGGCCGGTGGGGCCACGGAGGCCGCGGGGGCGGGCTCGACCGGCGCGGTCGGCTCGGGAGCCCGGACCGGCTCGGGGCCCCGTACCGGCGGCTCGGGAGCGCGGGCGGCGGCGGCACGCGCGGCGGCGGGACCCCCACCGGGGCCGGCGGGCGCCATCCCGTGCGCCTCGGGCACGGGCACGTACCCCATGGCGGGCGCGGCGGCGGACGCGGCCACGGCCTGCATCCCCGGCGCGGCCTGCATGCCCGGCGCGCCCGCGAACGCGGCCGCTCCGCTCCGCTCCAGCCGGTCGAGCCTGGCCTGGAAGGACCGCTCGTCGTCGAAGGCGGCGGGCAGCAGCACCCGGGCGCAGATCAGCTCCAGCTGCAACCGGGGCGAGGTCGCGCCCCGCATCTCGGTGAGCCCGGTGTTGACCAGGTCGGCGGCCCGCGACAGCTCGGCGGCGCCGAAGACCGACGCCTGGGCCTGCATCCGCTCCACGACATCGGCGGGGGCGTCGATCAGCCCCTTCTCCCCGGCGTCGGGCACGGCGGCCAGGATGACCAGGTCGCGCAGCCGCTCCAGCAGGTCGGCGACGAACCGGCGGGGGTCGTTCCCGCCCTCGACGACGCGGTCCACGACCTCGAAGGCGGCTGCGCCGTCCCCGGAGGCGAAGGCGTCGATGACGGAGTCGAGGAGCGACCCGTCGGTGTAGCCGAGCAGCGAGGTGGCCATGGCGTATGTCACACCGTCGGCTGCGGCTCCGGCGAGCAGCTGGTCCATGACGGACATCGAGTCACGCACCGATCCGGCGCCGGCGCGCACGACCAGCGGCAGCACGCCGTCCTCGACGGTGGCCCCCTCCCGCCCGCAGACCTCGCCCAGGTACTCCCGCAGGGTGCCGGGCGGCACCAGCCGGAAGGGGTAGTGGTGCGTCCTGGAGCGGATGGTCCCGATCACCTTCTCCGGCTCCGTGGTGGCGAAGATGAACTTGAGGTGCTCCGGCGGCTCCTCGACCACCTTCAGCAGGGCGTTGAAGCCCGCCGAGGTGACCATGTGGGCCTCGTCGATGATGTAGATCTTGTAGCGGCTGGAGGCCGGCCCGAAGAAAGCCTTTTCCCGCAGGTCACGGGCGTCGTCCACACCACCGTGCGAGGCGGCGTCGATCTCGATGACGTCGATCGAACCAGGCCCGTTCCGAGCGAGGTCGCGGCAGGACTGGCACTCCCCGCACGGGGTCGGGGTCGGTCCCTGCGCACAGTTCAGGCAGCGGGCCAGGATGCGCGCGCTGGTGGTCTTCCCGCAGCCGCGCGGCCCGCTGAACAGGTACGCGTGATTGACCCGGTTGTTCCGCAGGGCCTGCATCAGCGGTGCGGTGACATGCTCCTGACCGATGACCTCGGCGAACGACTCGGGGCGATAGCGGCGGTACAGCGCAAGGGACGACACGTCTACGAGGTTATCCGGGCCCACCGACAAACGGCGGCCCCCGCCCGGTCCCCGCCCACCTCCGGAACGCAAAGCGCCCCCCACGCACCCGCCAGAGCCCACTTACCCTTGCTGCCTTCCGGCCCTGGGGGAGTTGGGTGAGATAGCGCCACGTGAGGGGCTGACCCCACCCTAGCGGATGGATGCCCCCGGAATCGAGCCGCCCCCGCGTCGGGGTACCGGCCAGCGATCACGTTCGCGAGCACCCCTCAACGTCTTGTATTGTTTGCGGCGGAGGATTCGCCTAGTGGCCTAGGGCGCACGCTTGGAAAGCGTGTTGGGGGCAACCCCTCACGAGTTCGAATCTCGTATCCTCCGCCATTGCTCTCACCGGGCAATACGTTGAAGAGCCCCGCAGCTTGCTGCGGGGCTCTTCGCGTTCCGTGGTTGCAGTCTTGGCCGCGACCGCAAGTTGCAGGGGCTCACCCCCCTGCACTGTGACCACGACTTCGAGTGCATCGCCGCGGTAACCGGCCGACCCCTCCAGTGGTACGGCCCGGAGGGCCGTAAGTAGTACAGCGGCCAGCGGCTCCCTCGCCTTGCCGCAGGGCCAGGCGGGCGCCTGGGCGCACCGGCCACAGAACGGGGCACGGGCGAATGGGGCTGCCGGGCGCGGGGCGGGAGGGTCAGGGGGTGGATACGTGCTTGATGTACGCCTCGCCGAGGTCCCGTACGTCGGCCGAGGCGTGGATCACCGTGTCGGACACCCGCGCGGTGTGGCGCAGCACCAGTTCGATGACGGCTCGGCTCAGGCGGGTCTTGTCCTGCGCCGGACGGCCGGGGAGAAGGGCCACCTCGACGTGGATGAGGGCCTGCCCGGGAGCGCCGTCCGCGATCACGACCTCCTCGATCCGCCGGAAGCGCGTCTTGCAGGTGTCCACCGTCGTCTGCACGGTCTCGGCCGCCAGCTCGTGCAGTTCGAGCGCGAACGCGCGGTGGTCGAAGGATGCGGGCAGGGGGTCCGAGTAGTCGACGACGATGTGCGGCACGGCTGTTCTCCCTGGTTTCGGATGGAGTGGCCACCGGCCACCGCTCAACGGCTTCCGGCTTCCGGCTTCCGGCTTCCGGCTTCCGGCTTCCGGCTTCCGGCTTCCGGCTTCCGGCTTCCGGCTTCCGGCTTCCGGCGAGCGTAATCGCCGGGAGGCGGGGTCAGCCTGCGGGTCGCCGCGGGGCCGCAGGCCAGGCCGCCGGGGATTCCGGCCGGGGCCTGCGTGCGCCGCCGCTAGCGTCCCGGCTTCCGGCCCGGAGCCCCGGCTGCGCTGGCCTTCCTCCGCGTAGACACCCGCACCGCGACCCGAGCGGCGGCGAGGACGCCGTGGGGCGCCACTCGTCCGGGTGATCAGGTTGCGCGGTCCTCGATAGCAGGGGGACATCTCGCTATAAAAGGGCCCGTCGCGTTGATCAACTGATGGGCACTCACCATGCTGAAGGCCGCTCTGCAGGTCCTTGCCGCCGCCTCCCTCGCCTCCCTCGCAGCCGTCACACCGGCGGTGGCCGCCACCCCCGCGCCCGGCCCCGACACCGGGCCCTGCGGCCCCGTCGTCCAGTACCGCGCATGGGACTGGTGGCGCACGACGACCGACCCGCTGATCGCCTACGCGGTCGAGGCGGCCGCGCGGGCCGAGAAGTGGCAGTGGCGCCAGGACTCCAACACCCTGTGGCGCGGAGACACCCGGGAGAACGTGGAGGACCTCTTCGAGGACGGCTTCACGCCGCGCGGCGGCGATCTGACCCCGCTGAGCGAGTACATCGTCAAGGGCGGCGGCCAGAACACGGCCCACCTCAGCACCAGTTGCGAGGAGTGGGTGGCGCAGAAGTTCGCCACCTACGGCGCCGCGAAGACCGGTTGGGTGTACGAGATCGACGCGCCGGGCGGCATCGACGTGAACGCCACCGCCCGGGTCAACGGCTACGAGTCGCCGTACCTGTGGAACAAGGAGATCGACTTCCCGGGCGGGGTCGAGGGCCGGTTCATCAAGAAGGCCTGCAAGTACCACCTGGTCAAGACCGACCCGGTGACCAAGGTGAACACGTACGAGAACCTGGGCTGCAAGAACAACCGCGACTTCGCACCGTTCCCGGCCCCGGGCGAAATCGGCGTGCCCGCCCTCGCCACGACCGGCTGAGTACGGGCGGGGGACCAGGCACTGCGCGGGGGAAGCCGTCGGCCGGCCTCCCCCGCGTACCGGGCCAGGCGCCCGCGCGCCCGCGCCGTACGACGGGCCGTGCGACGCACCGTGCGACGGGCCGTACGGGATCTACGCTTCCGTCATCTGCGGCATCTCGCCGACCGTCGTCGTCATGTCGATCACTGCGAAGGCCGCCCCCTGCGGATCGGTCACCGCCGCGAACCGCCCGAACGGGCTGTCCATCGGCCCGAACTCCAGCTTTCCGCCCCGCTGCGTCGCCTTGGCCACGGCCTCGTCGCAGTCCGGGACGGAGAAGTAGACCTGGATGTACGGGGGCAGGTCCGGCGGGAAGTCCTTGTCCATCTTCATCCGCCCCAGCACCGGATTGTCCGGCCCACCCAGGCTGAAGACCTTGAAGTCCACCCCGGCCGCCTCCGGGTCGTCGCTCATGTCCATGTCCAGGGGCTTGAACGGGAAGACCTTCGGCAGGAAGTCGTCCGCCTTGTCCGGCTCCCAAGTGAAGATCTCCGCCCACGTGTACGAGCCCGGCTCCCCCATCTTCTCGAAGCCCTTGTGCTGGCCCGGCTGCCAGACGCCGAAGACGGAGCCGCTGGGCTCCTTCGCGATCAGCATCGAGCCGAAGTCGCCGACCTTCATCGGCTCCATCAGCACCTCGCCGCCCGCCGACTTGATCTTCTCGGCGGTGGCGTCCACGTCAGGCGACGCGAAGTACAGACACCACTGGGACTGGGAATCACCCCCCGGCATGGGCGGGACGACGGCGGCGACCGCCTTGCCGTCGGAGTAGGCCTGCGTGTAATTGCCGTACTCGGTACTGGCCTCGCCGAAGGTCCAGCCCAGCACATCGCCGTAGAAGGTCTTGGCGCCCTCGACGTCGGTGAACATCGCGTCCACCCAGCAGGGTGCGCCTTCCGTGAACTCAGCCATGGTCGATCGACTCCTGTGTCGTGTGCCCTTGCCTTTCCCCCTCACGCTAGGCGGGCGGTGCGGCGACCGCGCGTGGAGCGCGGCCACGGGGGACGCTGAAGCCATGGACAAGGACATCACCATCCGGCTGGCCCAGCAGCCGGAGGCCGACGAACTGCTCGGCCGGAGCCCGCTCGCCGCGCTGGTCGGCATGCTGCTGGACCAGCAAGTGCCCATGGAGTGGGCGTTCTCCGGGCCCTACACGATCGCGCGGCGGCTCGGCGCGGACGATCTGGACGCGCATGCCATCGCCGCGTACGACCCGGAGGCCTTCGCCGCCCTCCTCGCCGAGAAGCCCGCCGTGCACCGGTATCCGGGCTCGATGGCGAAGCGGATCCAGCAGCTGTGCGCGTACCTGGTGGAGCACTACGGCGGGGACGCGGAGGCGGTGTGGGCCGACGCCCGGACCGGCGCCGAGCTGCTGGGCCGGCTCAAGGCGCTGCCGGGCTTCGGCGAGCAGAAGGCCCAGATCTTCCTGGCCCTGCTGGGCAAGCGGCTGGGGGTGCGCCCCACGGGCTGGCGGGAGGCGGCCGGCGGCTACGGCCCGGCGGGCGTCTACCGCTCGGCCGCCGACATCACGGGCCCGGAGTCGCTGGCCAAGGTGCGGGCCCACAAGCAGGAGATGAAGGCGGCGGCGAAGGCGGCGGGGAAGACCGGCAAGGCCGCAGCCGCAGCCGGGGACAAGGCCGGCGCCGAAGCCGGGGGCGGGAGCACGCGGAAGGCCTCCGGAAAGGCGTCCGGGAAGGTCTCCGAGAAGGTTTCCGAGAAGTCCTCGGGGAAGCGGGACGCCAAGCCCTGAGGCCTCTCGCGGGGCACGCCCTCACCGGCCGGTCGGCGCCCGCCGGCCTCGCGGGGGGCACGCCGTCACCGACGCTAATTGACCGGCGGAACCAAGACCCGATTGGCCCCTGTCACCGGTCAACCAGCCCCGTAGATTCAACGGTATGAACGAGATCCTCACCCGCGCAGCCACCGCCGAAGCCGTCTCCGACGCCCCGGGCAGCTTGATCACCCTGCTGGCCGACACGGCGCCGCTGACGTGCAACACCGCCACCTTCGAGGAGGGCGCCGCCGGCGCCCCCGCGCACTACCACACCAAGGCCACGGAGTTCTTCCTGGTCACCGAGGGCCGGCTCGACGTACTCGTCGGCGAGAACATCAGGACCCTCGGCGCCGGGGACTTCCTCGCGGTGCCGCCCGGCGTCACGCACGCCTTCGCGCCCGCGCCCGGCCACGGCGCGAGCGTCTTCGTCGGCTTCACCCCCGGCATGGGCCGCTTCGAGTACTACCGGCTCCTCGGCCGGGTCAGTGCCGGCGAGGCCACCGTGCAGGACATCAAGGACAGCTCAGAGACGTACGACAACCACTACGCGGAAAGTGCCGTGTGGAGCGGCCGCCGCCGCAGCGCCGAGCCGTAGACCTCGTCCGCATCGAGCCGGCGGAGCTCCTCGGCGATCAGCTCCGCCCCACTGCGGATCTTCAGGGCGACCTTGCGGTCGGGACTGCCCGGCAGCACCAGGGTGGCCAGGGCCCCTGCGGGCCGGTCCACACGGATCTCCCCGCCCGTGGTCTGGAGGCTGACCCGGGTGATCACCGGGCCCTCGGTCGTCACGCGGGCCACCGCCACCCCGAGCCGGTCCTCCAGCCAGCGCGCCAACAGCTCGGCGCTCGCGTTGTCGCTCTCGCTCTCCACCGTCGCGCCGGTCACCGGCAGCGGCTTCTGGTCCAGGGCGGCCGCCAGCAGGGCCCGCCACGGCGTCAGCCGGGTCCAGGCCAGGTCCGTGTCACCGGGCTGGTAGGCACCGGCCCGCTCGTCGAGCGCCCCGATCGGGTCCGCCACGTAGCCCGCGTCGGTGATCCGGCGCTGCGCCAGGGCGCCCAGCGGGTCGCCCGCCAGGTCGGCGGGGGCGTCGGCCGGCCACCACGCCACCACCGGCGCGTCCGGCACGAGCAGCGGCAGGACCACCGAGCCCGCCTGGCCGGTCAGCTCCCCGTGCAGCCGCAGCAGCACGATCTCGCCGCTCCCCGCCTCCGAACCGACCTTCAGCTCCGCGTCGAGGCGGGTCTGGCGGAGCTTGTGCGGCCCCCGCGAGGTCCGCTTGATCACCGCGATGATGCGGCACGGGTGCTCGCGCGAGGCCTCGGATGCCGCGCGTACGGCGTCGTACGCGTTCTCCTCGTCGGTGACGACGACGAGGGTCAGCACGAGCCCCATGGTGGGGCTGCCGATGGCCCGGCGGGCTTCGAGCAGGGCCCGGTTGACCTTGCTGGAGGTGGTGTCGGTGAGTTCGGTCCGCATGGACCCGAGTCTGTCAGCGCCCGCCGGGTTCCCGGCACCCGGTCGACTCGATTCCGCCTGGAGTGGCGCCCGGACACCCGGACTTCGTCACCTACGCCCCGACGGTGTGTCACCTCCGGGGCTGACCGGGCCGCCCAAACGGGCCGGCCGGTGGACCCGCTCACACATCCCTCCCGAATTGACGCCGTCTGACACCTTTGCACCCGCGTCACGAGGCTGCGCCCGCAGGCACCGGCCCGGTAGGCTTTCCGTGTGATCTTCAAGCGCATCGGTAACGGGAGGCCGTACCCCGACCACGGCCGGGAAAGCACCCGGCAGTGGGCGGATGTCGCGCCACGCCCGGTCCGGCTGGACCAGCTGGTGACGACCAAGGGGCAGCTGGACCTCGAAACGCTGCTCGCCGAGGACTCCACCTTCTACGGCGACCTCTTCGCCCATGTCGTCAAGTGGCGGGGCGACCTCTACCTGGAGGACGGGCTGCACCGCGCCGTGCGCGCTGCTCTCCAGCAGCGCCAGGTGCTGCACGCCCGCGTCCTCGAAATGGACTGACACCACCCTCCCGGTCGCCACCCCCGACTTCCCGGGCTCGCCTTGCGGCCCGGACGTTGGCGACCCCGGGGGCCGGGCGAGCCGGCCGAAGCGGCGAACGGGCAGCGCCGGAAGCGGAAGCGGAATCAGGCGCCCTCGCTCCACGCGCCCATTGCGCCTTTCGGGTCGGCCTTTGCGTATCAACAGATCATCGAGTGCGGATCCTGACCAAGCAGCACTACGCTGCGCTCATGAGCATGCTCACTCCCCCCGGCATGGGCGGAAAGTACCGCGTCACGGGAGCCGCCTACCCCCGCATGAGCCGTAAACGGAGCCGACGTCGGATCGTCTTCGCCGTGCTCGGCTCGGTCCTAGCGCTCGCCCTGCTCGGCTTTGGGGCACTGCAGCTCATCGACGTGTTCGGGGGCAACGCCTCCCAACGGAACACGGCCGCGGGCAAGGACTGTCCGACAGCCGGCCCCAAGGCCGGCAAGGCTCCCCAAGGTGGTCCCGAAGCGCCCGTCGCACCCGTCGCCGCCTCCGGCCGGCCGGCGGTCGTGCTGCCCGACCCCGGCCAGGTCACGGTCAACGTCTACAACGCGACCCCGCGCGCGGGGCTCGCCAAGGCGGTCCGCGACGAGCTGGAGGCACGCGGCTTCGTCATCGGCAGCGTCGGCAACGCCCCCGCCGACTTCGACAAGAAGGTCCCCGGCACCGGGATACTGCTGGGCTCCGCCAAGACCGACAAGGCGGCCTACTCCGTCCTCGGCGCCCAGCTGGCCGGCGTCACCCAGCAGACCGACACCCGCGAGACCGCGGACATCGACCTGATCCTCGGCGACGCCTTCAAGGAGCTCTCCACGAGGGAGGACGCGGCCAAGGCGCTGGCCCTCCTGGCCAACCCCGAGCCCACGCCCGCCAAGAACTGCTGACCCCCCGCGCGGGACCTCGTAACGGCTCGCCGCGCGCCTGCCCGGCGACCGGCGAGCCGCACGCGGCTCCGTCCGGAGCCATGTGGCGCTACGCGCTCCACGGCGGCTCCGTCCGGCGCTAAGCCTCCCCGTTCGGCTGCGCCCGGCGCTACGGCGCCCTACTCGGCCGAGCCGTACATGCGGTCGCCCGCGTCGCCCAGCCCCGGCACGATGTAGCCGTACTCGTTGAGCCGTTCGTCCACCGCGGCCGTCACCACCGTCACCGGGGTGCCCGCGAGCTCGCGCTCCATGATCTCGACGCCCTCGGGCGCCGCCAGCAGCACCACGGCGGTGACGTCGTCCGCGCCGCGCTTGATGAGCTCCCGGATCGCCACGACGAGCGTGCCGCCGGTGGCGAGCATCGGGTCGACGACGTAGACCTGCCGTCCGGAGAGGTCCTCCGGCATGCGCGTCGCGTACGTGGAGGCCTCCAGGGTCTCCTCGTTGCGGACCATGCCCAGGAAGCCCACCTCGGCGGTCGGCAGCAGCCGCACCATGCCGTCGAGCATGCCCAGACCGGCGCGCAGGATCGGCACGACCAGCGGGCGCGGGTGGGAGAGCTTCACACCCGTGGTGGGGCCGACCGGTGTCTCGATGTCCGACTGCTCGGTGCGCACGTCCCGGGTGGCCTCGTACGCGAGGAGCGTCACCAGCTCGTCGGCGAGCCGCCGGAAGGTGGGGGAGTCGGTGCGCTTGTCGCGCAGGGCGGTCAGTTTGTGCGCCACCAAGGGGTGATCGACGACCTGCAAACGCACAACATCCTCCAAGACTCAGCTTCAGGGCTCGACCTTCGACCTGCGACCCCGCTGCCTGCGAAAACGGCGGCCGCACGGCGCGACCCACCCCCAAGAGGCTACGCGGTGCCGCGCCCCCCGGGCGTCCACGGGCCCGGCCGCGCCCCGGTGGCTGGGGATGCGGGCCGCGCGCACCCGCAGGACGCTGGATTGGTGAGGAGCGGACAGGTGATCGCGGCGGTCGACGGATCCGACCACAGCCTCAGGGCCCTGGAGTGGGCAAGGGCCGCGGCCGTGCGGCACCGCGCCGGGCTGTTGGTCGTCCACGTACTGCCCGACGAGGCGCAGTTGTACGCGGGCCGCCGGGCCGCCCTGGACCACGCGGCCGAGCCGGAGGAGTTCACCGACCCCGTGATCGACCGACTCCGGGCGCTCCTCGACACCGCCGCCGAACCTCCGGAGCAGGTGGGGTACGAGTCACTGGAGGGCGCCGTGCCGGAGGCCCTGAGGGTCATCGGGTCCGGGGCCCTGATGCTGGTGATGGGGTCACGGGGACGCGGCGGCTTCGCCACCCTGCTGCTCGGCTCCAACAGCCGCGCCGTCGCCACCACCGCGCCCTGCCCGGTCGTGGTGGTCCCGCACGCGGACCGGGGCGCGGGGCGGGGCACCGACGCCGCCGCGGAGGTCTCCGCCGGCCGGGTGGTGCTCGGGCTGCACGCCTCCGAGACCCCGGACGACGTACTGGTGTTCGCGTTCGAGGAGGCCGCCGCGCGGGGGACCACCGTCCAGGTGGTTTCGGCGTACGCCATCCCGCCCTCGCCGACCATGGTGATCGACAGCCCGTTCGTGGTGGTCCCGCCGGAGGGGCTGGCCGACGACGGGGAGGCCGTACCGGCGGAGCGGGAGATGCTGCGCGCGCAGACGCAGCGGCTGGCGCCGCTGCGGGCCCGCTATTGCGACGTCCCGGTGGAGCAGGCCGTCGTACCGGGGGACGCGGCGGGCCGGCTGGTCATCGCTTCCCGGTCGGCCGCCCTGGTCGTGGTGGGTCGGCGCCACCCGCGGCGCAGAGCCATGTCGCTGCTCATGGGCTCCGTGGCGAACGCGGTGCTCCAGCACGCGCACGGCCCGGTGGCCGTCGTCCCCACTCTCACCGAGCACGGCTGACGGCTGGCGACTCCTGGCTCACGGCACACGGCACACGGCACACGACTCACGGCTGACCTGGGACGATCCGCCAGTTCAACGGCCGAGGGTGGCATCAATCGGGCCGTCCGGGGGAAGGTGGGTGCGGGGGGACTGCTTCGCGCCGGCGAAGGAGGACGACCGGACCAGCCCGGGGTGGTGGCCGATGCCCGCAATTGAGCCGAGCGAAGACAGCGAGGCGTACGAGACGCCGGAGAGCGCGGCGCAGCGCAGGGCGCGGCGCGCCCAGTTCCTGCGCGACCTGAACGAGGCGCGCGAGCTGCGCGACCGGGTCCAGCCGCGCCGGGCCCGCGCGGCCCGGATGCGCCAACAGATGCGGATGCGTACCTTCCGCTGGTGACCCCGTTCCCCCGGGGCGGCGGCCGACTCAGCGGGCCGGGCGGTGTGCGGACCTGACGCGGACGTGATGCGGAGGGCGACGACGGCTACGACGGCGCTTCCGGTGCGGGGACACGCCAGAGGCCGGAGCGGGATCGCGGCCGCGACTCACCCGTACTCGCCGTCCCCGTACGCCGTACCGGCACGACCGGGCACGGCACGGGCCCGCCACCCGCGCCGGACCCCGGGGCCACCGCCGCTAACGGACGTGCCGGCGCCCGTACGCCCGGCCGCGGGCGGGCCCGCGCCCCCTCGCCGCGACTCTCCGGCGCGGCCTCCGCGGGGACCCCGCAGGCGCATGGCACCACCGCCTCTCGGCCGCCGAGCGGCACGCGAACCGCACGGCACGGCACGACGCAAGCGCGGAAGACCTCTCGCAAAGCCGCTGTTTCTGCCACGATGCCGATTGGGCGGGGTACGGCGGCGAGCACGACGGCCGTTCGACCCCAACCTCCGGCCGGGGGGACCTCCAACCGGCATGCCTAACACCAGTGGGAGAGTCACGGTGTATTTCGCCGCACTGCTCGCGCGCACCGAAGACGGGTGGGAAGCGAGCGACATGGAACTCGACGATGTCGAGTCCCTCAGTGATTTGATCGATCTCGCCCGTTCCGCCGCTGTCGATGACGACACGGTGGTCGCCCTCATCGAGCAGGAGGACGCCTGGTTCGGCGTCGTCCGCGTGGACGGCGAGGAGGACCCGCGGTACTTCGTATCGAACGCCCCCGCGGCCGCCCGCAGCTCCTACGGCTCGATGCTGACCAAAGAGCTGCTGGGCAGCGACGAGGAGGACGACGACGAACTCGACGAACTGGACCTGGACGGCACCGAGGACGGCGAGGAGGAGCAGATCGTCTCGTTCACGGACGAGGAGACCGACGAGGACGCGGTGGGCGGAGCCGGCGCGGAGCCGGTACCGGCCGGTCCGCTCGGCGACCCCCGGCTGCTGGACGACCTCGGGGTGACCCACAAGCAGCTGCTGGGCCTGGACGGGGACGCCCTCTCGGAGATCGCCGACTCCCTCGGCGCCACCGAGGTCCTGGAGGCCGTCCGCTAGTGAACGACACGCACGACGCGCACGGCCCCGATCCCGTACGGGACCCGTGGCGGGACTGCATGCGCCTGGCGCTCCAGGAGGCCGCCCGGGCGGTGCCGGCCGGTGATGTGCCGGTCGGCGCCGTCGTGCTCGGCCCGGACGGCGAACTCCTCGCCACCGGGTACAACGAGCGCGAGGCGACCGGCGACCCGACGGCGCACGCCGAGGTACTGGCGCTGCGCCGGGCGGCCGCCAAGCTCGGTGAATGGCGGCTTCCGGGGTGCACCCTGGTGGTGACGCTGGAGCCGTGCGTGATGTGCGCGGGGGCGCTCGTGCAGTCGCGGGTGGCCCGGGTCGTCTACGGGGCGCCGGACGAGAAGGCCGGCGCGGCGGGGTCGCTGTGGGACCTCGTACGGGACCGCAGGCTCAACCACCGGCCCGAGGTGATCTGCGGGGTGATGGCCGAGGAGTGCGCGCGGCAGCTGACGGACTTCTTCCGCGGCCTGTGACGGAACCCGCCGGGGATACGGATTTCGGCGCACGGGTCACCTTGGGCTAAGCTCTCTCTCGGTAGCGTGTCCGAGTGGCCGAAGGAGCACGCCTCGAAAGCGTGTGATGGTGCAAGCTATCCGTGGGTTCAAATCCCACCGCTACCGCTCTGACCGAGAGCCCCGCCCCGCAAGGGTCGGGGCTCTCGGCGTCTGCCCGGCCGATCTTCCGGCCCGACACTGCCGTTCCGGTCCTTGCCGGTCCCCCTCCTTGCCGTTCCGGTCCTTGCCGTTCCCTCCTTGCCGCTCCGGTCCTTCCCGGTCCCGTCCTTGCCGGTCGGCTCGTCCCGGTCGCTTCTTCCGGAGCAGCGGCGCGTGACCGCCCGCCGCTTCGGCCGTTGTCACGGCATGACCAAGACCCAGCGCATGCTCGCCGCCCTCGCCCTCGCGGGGGCCGCCGCGGGCCTCGCCGCACCCGCCGCCTCGGCCGCTCCGATCGCCCCGCTCACCCTCCCGGACCTGCCGACGGCGGTTCCGGGCATGCCGGCGGGGGCCCAGCCGGCTTCCGTTCAGGAGATCGGCGCGAAGCTCAACGAGCTGAACCAGCTCAGCCAGCTGATGGACGTGCCGAATCAGCTGGCGCCCCTGATCGCCCCCGTACAGCCCATCCTGGGGCTGGCCGGCGGCATCGAATAACCACACCCCCGCCCCCACGCCGCCGTCCGTGCCCGCGCCCGCGCCCGCCAAGCGGTGAAGGCCCCGACCGGGGGGTCGGGGCCCTCATCGCGGGCGGGGGGAGTGGCGTCGGGGGGACAAGCCACTCCCCCGACGTGGACGGGACCCGCGGCCCAAGCCGCAGTCGGGGGAAAGCACGCGGCGTGGACCCCGCAGTGAGGTCCTGTCCCTCACCCGCCGGCTTCCTGCCAGAACCGGCGGGCTCACCCCCCATCCTGTGTCCCTCCCGACCGCCCGCCGAGCGGCAAAAGACCCGGAGTAGCGGGTCATTGGTCCTTAAAGGCCGGGTGAGTGTCCAAACCTGACCGGTTAGACTCACCGGACTTTGCAGGACCGGTTGGGGAGGCCGAAACCGCACGTGGACACCAAGAAGCTCATCACCGGTCTGCTCACCGTGTTCGCCCTCTTCGTGATCATCACCCAGCCGAAGCGGGCGGCCGAGATAGTGGAAATCGGCTTCCAAGGCATATCGGACGCCGCCTCCGGTATCGGCGAGTTCATGACCGAACTGGTGCGCTGAGCCCGTAGCCTGAACCCGCAGCCTGAACCCGTACGCTGCAGCGGCTTCCGGATTTCCCGGCCCCCACTCCGACCGGTGGGGGTTTTTTGCGTTCCACCACTGACCATAATGCCCCGCAATGCCCAACTTGCCCTCAACACGGCGATATACGGTGCTTGCACACAGTGCACATGTCTTGTGATGCTATGACCGCTTTTGACGGATGAGTTGACTGAAGGGGTGGCGTGACCGTGCCGGCCAGTACTGCGCCTCAGGTGCCACCCCAGCAGGATCCTCAGGTTCCGCCTCAGCAGGAGTCCCAGGAGGAGCCCCCGGTAGCGCCGAGACCACAGAGCCGCGGCGCGGACACCCGGGCCCTCACCCAGGTCCTCTTCGGGGAGCTGAAGAACCTGGAGCGGGGCACCAGCGAGCACACCCGGGTCCGCGGGGCCCTGATCGAGGCGAACCTCCCGCTCGTCCGGTACGCGGCCGCCCGCTTCCGCAGCCGCAACGAACCCATGGAGGACGTGGTCCAGGTCGGCACCATCGGTCTGATCAACGCCATCGACCGGTTCGACCCGGACCGCGGCGTGCAGTTCCCGACCTTCGCGATGCCGACCGTCGTGGGCGAGATCAAGCGGTACTTCCGCGACAACGTCCGCACCGTTCACGTCCCGCGCCGCCTCCACGAGCTGTGGGTGCAGGTCAACGCCGCCACCGAGGACCTCACCACGCTCCACGGGCGCACCCCGACCACCGCCGAGATCGCCGAGCGGCTGCGCATCCCGGAGGAAGAGGTGCTGTCCTGCATCGAGGCCGGGCGGAGCTACCACGCGACCTCGCTGGAGGCCGCCCAGGAGGGCGACGGACTGCCCGGGCTGCTGGACCGCCTCGGCTACGAGGACCCGGAACTGGCCGGGGTCGAACACCGCGACCTCGTCCGCCACCTCCTCGTACAACTGCCCGAACGGGAGCAGCGGATCCTGCTCCTGCGGTACTACAACAACCTGACGCAGTCGCAGATCAGTGCGGAGCTCGGCGTCTCCCAGATGCACGTCTCCCGGCTACTGGCCCGGAGCTTCGCCCGACTGCGATCCGCAAACAGGATCGAGGCGTAACCGGAACGGGTGTAGCTCGCCCCCGTGTTTCCCGACAGATCGGACTCCTCCGCTTCTGTCGCTGGAGATATATGTCGACTTGGCGCTACAGCGTGTTGCCGACATGTGACATTCTGCTGGAACCGCGTTTGCCGCAGCCCCGCCTCCGGTATTCAGGTGGAGGCTGCGTTCCTCCGACGGGCGCACCGCACGCGACCGTCCGCGACCTCAAGGGGGTGGCATGTCCGTAGACCAGGGCAGCTCCAAGGTGCTCACGCTTGTCAAGAGCGCGACTCCGGCAGTGTCCGACCGCTCGGAAGCCATCGACACCCGCACCCTGTCCCGCTCCCTCTTCCAGCGGCTCGCCGCTCTGGACGCGGACAGCCCGGACCGGGTGTACGTACGCGACACCCTGATCGAGCTGAATCTGCCCCTCGTGCGGTACGCCGCTGCCCGCTTCCGCAGCCGCAACGAGCCGATGGAGGACATCGTCCAGGTCGGCACGATCGGCCTGATCAAGGCGATCGACCGGTTCGACTGCGAACGCGGCGTCGAGTTCCCCACGTTCGCGATGCCGACCGTCGTGGGCGAGATCAAACGATTCTTTAGGGACACCTCCTGGTCCGTCCGCGTCCCGCGCAGGCTCCAGGAGCTGCGCCTCGCGCTGACCAAGGCCAGCGACGAGCTCGCCCAGAAGCTGGACCGCTCGCCGACCGTGCCGGAGCTCGCCGCCGTGCTCGGGGTCTCGGAGGAGGACGTGGTCGACGGTCTCGCCGTCGGCAACGCCTACACCGCCTCCTCGCTCGATTCCCCGTCCCCCGAGGACGAGGGCGGCGAGGGCTCGCTCGCGGACCGGCTCGGCTACGAGGACACCGCGCTCGAAGGCGTCGAGTACCGCGAGTCGCTCAAGCCGCTGCTCGCCAAACTCCCGCCCCGCGAACGGCAGATCATCATGCTGCGGTTCTTCGCGAACATGACGCAGTCCCAGATCGGCGAAGAGGTCGGCATCTCCCAGATGCACGTCTCGCGGCTGCTCACCCGCACGCTCGCGCAGCTGCGCGTGGGGCTCATCGGCGAGTAACAGGCCCGGCTGGAGTGCCGCTCTCCCTTCCCAATTGACGGAGCGTCAGGAAAACTGGCGCGATGCGAAAGGGATCGAGAGCGGCCGTCCTCCTCGCCTTGTGCTGCACGGCCGCCGCCGGCCTCGCCGGCTGCGGCGGTTCCACGCCGGACGGTTACGCCGCCGTGGGCGCGGCGGCCCCGGGCCCCGAACGGGGCGCGGGGGAGAACGTGGCGCCGCAAGGCCGGGTGGAGTTCCAGCAGCTCGGCGTCCCGTCGGCGACGGGCGGATCCTCCGCGTCGTCCAGTACGTCGACAAGTGCGCCGGCATCCATACCGCCGGGCGGCTCCGCCGAGAGCCGAGCGACGAACCCCCCACCCGGCGGCTCCGCATCACCCCCCGCAGCCGGCTCGGCCGCCAATCCCGGACCTGCGCCCGGGAGCCCCGGCACCGCGCCCGGCACCCCGGGCCCGCCGAACACACCCGGCGCACCCGGCACACCCGGCACACCCGGCGCACCCACTGGCCCCGCTCCCGGACCGGGCACTTCGGCCCCGGCTCCGCCTCCGGCCACCCCGCCTACAGCGCCCGCACCGCCCACCGCGGCGCGGCTGACCTTGTCCGCGCTCTCGACGGCGGCCGCGGGCGACCGCTGGTGCGAGCGGGTCACCGTCACCTTCACCAACACCGGCAGCACCGCCGCCCGTGCGGGCACGGTCACCTTCGCCACCCACGTCATCGGCGCCCTCGGCATCCACTGGGCCACGATCACCACCACCCAGCCACTGCCGGCGCCGATACCGGGCGGTGGCGCGAAGACGCAGACCTACACGGTGTGCCTGGAGTCCTGGCGGGTGCCGCTGGGCATGCGCGTGGAGACCCGGAAGGTCAGCGCCACCTGGAGCTGAGCTGGAGCCGGCTTGGGGCGGGCGGTGGGTGCACGGGCCGCCCTAGCCGGCCGCGAACCAGACGACCGCGCCGACCACGAGCACCAGACCGAGGGCCAGCCCCAGCCACAGGCCCTTCCTGGAGCCGGCGCGCTGCTCCTGCTGCTGCGCGCGGCGCTGCTGGCGGGCTCCGGGCCCTGCCTGCCGGGCCGGCGCGGCCTCTTCCACGAACGCCCGGAACATCTGAGTGCTGCCCGCGGGGTCGTAGTTGCCCTCGGGGCCCTGTGAGTTGTGGTTCGCAGCCATGGGTCAGGACCCTAGCGGGTTTTCCCATTCCTTTACCGCTCGACCCCCACGATTCATTTGCGTGTAGCAACCATCCGCTTCTATGGTTGCTCTAAGCAACAAGATGAGGGGCAGCCCGGTGACCACTCCGACTACTCCAAGAACGCCGAGCGCACCAACTACACCCAGAGCCGGAAGACCGGCTCCCACTCGGTACGAGGAGCTGGCCCGCCAGCTCACCGGAATCGGCGCGGTCAAACGCGACCTCGCCCGCATCCTGCCTGCCGAGTGCCCGCCCGGCTCCGCCGCCGTCCTCACCGTGCTCGACCGGCACGGCGAGATGAGGCTGAGCCGGCTGGCCGAGTTCATGGCCATCGACATGTCCGTGACCAGCCGGCACGTCGCCCACGTCGCCGACCGCGGCTGGATCGAGCGGGAGACCGACCCGGGCGACGGCCGCTGCCGGATCCTGCGGCTCACCCCGGCCGGGCGCACGCTCCTGACCGAGCTCGCCGCCCGGTACACGGGGGCGCTGGAAAGAGCCCTGGCCGACTGGTCCGCCGAGGACATCGATGGACTCAACACCCTGCTGGCCCGACTCCGATCGAGCTTCTAGACAAAGGAAACACATGGCTTCGACCACGCCCACCGGAGCGCGGGGAGGCGGCGGCCAGTCGGAGACGAAGTCCGACGGCACGTCCACGTCCATGACCCACCCGCAGATCATGAAGGCGCTGTCCGGGCTGATGCTCGGCATGTTCGTGGCGATCCTGTCCTCCACGATCGTCTCCAACGCCCTGCCCCAGATCATCAGCGACCTCGGCGGCACCCAGTCCTCGTACACCTGGGTCGTCACCGCTGCTCTGCTGTCGATGACGGCCGCGACGCCCCTGTGGGGCAAGCTGTCCGACCTCTTCAGCAAGAAGCTGCTGGTCCAGATATCCCTCGTGATCTACGTACTCGGTTCCGTGGTCGCGGGCATGTCGCAGAGCACCGGCATGCTCATCGCCTGCCGCGTGGTCCAGGGCATCGGTGTCGGCGGCCTCTCCGCACTCGCCCAGATCGTGATGGCCGCGATGATCTCCCCGCGCGAACGCGGCCGGTACAGCGGCTACCTCGGCGCGGTCTTCGCCGTCGCCACCGTCGGCGGCCCCCTGCTGGGCGGAGTGATCACGGACACCGAGTGGCTGGGCTGGCGCTGGTGCTTCTATGTCGGCGTGCCCTTCGCGATCATTGCTCTGATCGTCCTCCAGAAGACGCTGCGGCTGCCGGTCGTGCGCCGCGACGTCAAGGTCGACTGGCTGGGCGCCTTCCTGATCAGCGGAGCCGTCTCGCTGCTGCTGATCTGGGTCACCCAGGCCGGCGACTCCTACGAGTGGATCTCCTGGCAGACCTGGGCGATGACCGGCGGCTCGGTGGCTCTCGGCCTGCTCTTCATCCTCGTCGAGTCCCGGGCGAGCGACCCGATCATCCCGCTGCGCCTGTTCCGCAACAAGACCATCACCCTGGCCTCGGCGGCCTCGATGTGCGTGGGCGTCGCGATGTTCTCCGGGACCGTCTTTTTCAGCCAGTTCTTCCAGCTGGCCCGCGGTGAGTCCCCCACGATGTCCGGAGTCCTCACGATTCCGATGATCGCCGGGCTCTTCGTCTCCTCCACCCTTTCCGGTCTGGTGATCACCAGGACCGGCAAGTGGAAGGCATGGCTCGTCCTCGGTGGCGTACTGCTGACGGCCGGACTCGGCCTGCTGGGCACACTGCGGTACGACACCCCGTACTGGCACATCGCCGTCTACATGGCGCTGACCGGCCTCGGTCTCGGCATGATGATGCAGAACCTGGTCCTCGCCACGCAGAACCAGGTGGCCCCGGAGGACCTGGGCGCGGCCAGCTCGGTCGTCACGTTCTTCCGCTCGCTCGGCGGCGCCATGGGCGTCTCGGCGCTCGGCGCGGTCATGGCCAGCCAGGTCAGCCACTACGTGCAGGACGGACTGACAGCGCTGGGCCCCAAGGCCGCGGCACTGGGCCACGGCGGCACCGCCGGGGGCGGGATCCCCGACCTCGACAAGCTGCCCGCACCGTTCCGCGAGGTCATGGAGACCGCGTACGGGCACGGCGTCGGCGACGTCTTCCTCTACTCCGCCCCGTTCGCGCTGCTCTCGCTGGTCCTGGTGGTGTTCATCAGGGAGGTCGCGCTGAGGTCCAAGCCGGCGGGCCACGCCCCGGCCGTGGCCGGTGCCACGGAGACCGTGGCCATGGATGACAGCGCTGCCGGCACTCCGGCTGGAGTCGCGGCGGGGACCGCGGCCAAGCGTTGAACCTCGTCCCTCACTCCGGCGGTCGGCTCTTCGAGGCGCTCTCGGCCAGCGGCAGCAGGACCTCGAAGCGGGTCCGGCCCGGCTGACTCTCCACGGCGACCCGCCCACCGTGCGCCGAGACCACAGCGTGGACGATGGCGAGCCCGAGGCCGGTGGACCCCGCGGCCCGGGAGCGGGACGCGTCCCCTCGGGCGAAGCGCTCGAAGACATGGGGGAGGAGGGCGGCCGGGATCCCCGGACCGTCATCCTCGATCCGCAGCCGGACGGCCGATGTTTCACGTGAAACATCGGCGGTGATGGTGGTGCCCGGCGGGGTGTGGATGCGGGCGTTGGCGAGGAGGCTTGACCAGGACCTGTTGGATCCCGGCCGGGTCACCGCGGACGGGGACGGGCTCGTCCGGAAGCCGCAGCCGCCAGTGATGCTCCGGCCCGGCGGCCCGGGCATCGCTGACGGCGTCTATGACGAACGGGGCGAGGTCGGTGGCGGTATCGGTGTCCCGGCCCGTGTCCCCGTCCCTCCCCGTATCCGTGTCCGCGGTAGAGAGCGGGCGGCCCGCGTCGAGGCGGGCCAGCAGCAGCAAGTCCTCGACCAGGCCGGTCATGCGGGTCGCCTCGGACTCGATGCGGCCCAGTGCGTGCCGGGTGTCGGGACCGGGCTCCTCCGGTCCCCGGCGGGTCAGTTCCGCGTAGCCGCCGATGGAAGCCAGCGGCGTGCGCAGCTCGTGACTGGCGTCGGCGACGAACTGCCGGACCGGGCCTCGCTCTGCTGGCGTGCCATGAGGGCCGAGGACACATGGCCCAGCAGGCGGTTGAGGGCCGCGCCGACCTCACCCACTTCGGTGCGCGGGTCGGCCTCGGCCTCCGAGACCCGCTCGTGAAGCGCGGGTTCGCCGCTGTCCAGGGTGAGTTCGGAGACCCGGGTGGCGGTGGCGGCCACCCGGTGCAGTGGGCGCAGCGCGACCCCGACCAGGGCCTGTCCGGCCAGGGAGGCCGCGATCACTCCGGCCAGGGAGACGCAGACCTCCACCGCGATCAGGGTGCGCACGGTGCGGTCGGCCTCGGGCAGCGGGAAGCCCAGTACGAGGCTGCGGCCGGCTGCGGGCAGTACGCGGTACGGGCCGAGCCCGGGCAGGTCAAGATCCACCGCCTCGCGGGAGCCCGACTTGGCTACGCTCGCGAAGGCGCCGGCCTGGGCGGGCGTCAGCGGTACCCGGTGGTCGCGGTCGGGCCCCTCGGCGGAGACGCTGCGGCCCGTCCCGTACGGCCTGCCGTCCGGGTCGAGGCGGAGCCCGGCGGTACCCAGCGGGGTGCCGGGAGCCAGGAGGAAGCTGCGCTTGCCGTCGCGACGGAACTTGGCGTCGGGCACCTCGGAGGCCATCTGCACGGCGGTGCCCAGCTGTTCGTCCTGCCTCGCCGGCGAGGCAGGAGCGCAGCGCGAGGGTGGTGACGATGACGGTGCTGAGGGCCGCGCCGACCACCGCGATCAGCGCGACCGCCGATACGACGAGCCGGGTGCCCAGGGACCAGGGCCCCCGACCACCACCGGAAGGCGGCGCGGACCGCGACGCACGCGGGGGGAGCGGGGGCCGAGGCCGGGCCCACGGCCCGGGCCGGAATCAAGGCCAGGGTCGGGGTTGGGGTCGGGGTCGGGGTCAAGGCCGGGGCCCGGGTCAGGAGCGGGGCCTTGATCAGGGCCGGGGCCGGGGCAGCGACCAAGGCCCGGGCGCATTACTCGGCAGGTTTGATCAGGTAGCCGGCGCCGCGCCGGGTGTGGATCATCGGTGCCCGTCCGGGCCCGCTCTCCAACTTCCGGCGCAGGTAGGAGATGTACAGCTCGACCACGTTGGCCTGGCCGCCGAAGTCGTAGGACCACACCCGGTCCAGGATCTGCGCCTTGCTCAGCACGCGCCGCGGGTTGCGCATCAGGTAGCGCAGCAGCTCGAACTCGGTGGCGGTCAGGTGGATCTCCTGCCCTCCCCGCGTCACCTCGTGGCTGTCCTCGTCGAGCCGCAGATCGCCGACGGCCAGCACCGAACCTCCTCGCGCCGCCCGCGCCGCGCCGGAGCGGCGGACGAGCCCGCGCAGCCGGGCCACGACCTCCTCCAGGCTGAACGGCTTGCTGACGTAGTCGTCGCCACCCGCCGTGAGGCCCGCGATGCGGTCCCCGACGGAATCCTTGGCCGTCAGGAACAGCACCGGCACGTACGGGATCTCCCGGCGCAAGCGCCCGAGGACGGCCAGCCCGTCCATGTCCGGGAGCATGATGTCGAGGACCACGACGTCCGGCCGGAACTGCCGTGCGGCGCGCACCGCGTCCGCCCCGTCGCCGGCGGTGCGGACCTCGCAGCCCTCGTAGCGCAGGGCCAGGGACAGCAGCTCGGACAGCGCGGCCTCGTCGTCGACGACGAGCACCCGGCAGGGGCCGCCGTCCGGTCGGACGAGGGCCGTGGCGTTGCTGGTGGACGTGGACGCGTGTGAAGTCGTCGGCGCGGTCATGCGTTCACGTTGGCCGGTGCCTCTGAGAGCGTTCTTGTCCCTTCCTGTGAATCTCCTGAGAATCGACGCCGCTCAGCCGAGCGGGCGGACGGGGCCATCGAGCCGGTCGGAGCCGTCGAGGCGGTCGGGGCCGTGGAGGCGGTCGGGGCCGCCCAGGCGGAACAACCGGGCGGCATTGTCGTGGCAGACCGCGCGCAGCCAGTCGTCGCCGAGCCCGAGCCGTTCGAGAGCGGCGAGCTGGTGCTCGTACGGGTAGGGGATGTTCGGGAAGTCGGTGCCCAGCAGGATCCGGTCCCCGAGGTCCGCGAGCCGCCCCAGATCCCCGGGCGGGAAGCCGCTGAACTGCTCGGAGAAGTCGGTGAACGCCATGGTCGTATCGAGGCGCACCTCGGTGTACCGGTCGGCGAGGCCGAGGAATTCGGCGTACTCGGGCATGCCCATGTGGGCGATCACCAGCGGCAGCCGCGGATGCCGGGCCAGGAGCTCGGCAATCGGCCCGGGCCCGGTGTGCCGGCCCGGTACGGGCCCCGAACCGCAGTGGATCACTGTCGGGACGGAGGCCTCGGCGAGCAGCCCCCAGACGGGGTCCAGCCGGTCGTCGTTCGGGTCGTATCCGCCGACCTGGAGGTGTGCCTTGAAGATCCGCGCCCCCGCGTCGAGGGCCTGGCGTACGTACGCGTCCGCGCCCGCCTCGGGGAAGAAGGTCGCGGTGTGCAGGCAGTCGGGGGTCCGGGCCGCGAAATCGGCGGACCAGGCATTGAGCCAGGCGGCCATCTGCGGCTTGTGCGGATAGAGCATGGCGGTGAAGGCCCGGACCCCGAACTCCCGCAGGAGCGCGACGCGCTGCTCCTCCTCCTGCCGGTAGGTGATCGGCCACGGGACGCCCGTCAGCGGACCGACCGCGTCGAAGTAGTCCCACACCTTGTCCAGGACGCGCTCGGGCATGAAGTGCGTGTGGACGTCGACCAGTCCCGGCAGCCGGAGCCGCTCCCGGAAGGCGTGGACCGCCTCAGCCGTTGCGGACAAAGCCGTGGCTCCGCTCGACGGTTCCGACGTGCAGGGTGTAGCTCTCGTACCAGTCGGCGCGCCCCTGCCTCATGGCCGCCTGGTGTTCCAGGTCCTGGCGCCAAGCGCCGAGGGAATCATGGTCGCGGAAGTAGGCGACGGTGATGCCGAGGCCCCCGGGCGTGCCCGCGGACTCGTAACCGAGCAAGCCCGGGTTGTCGCGGACTATCTCCTCCATCCGGGCGAGGGTCTGCGGGTAACCGCTGTCCTCGCCAGTGCGGACACTGGTGAAAACGGCCATCACGTAAGGCGGTTCGAAGGCCCGTACCGGCTGGGTGCTCATATCTCCCACCCTCTGCCTGACATCCCTGGCATGTCCACAGGAAAGCGCCCCGGGAGGCGTAAGGGATCCAAATTTTGACCGAGTGCGCGGCCCGGCCGTGCTCCTCGGATCCGCCGGGGTCCTCAGAACAGCCCGTCCTGGCCATCGGCGGCGGTGGCGACGGACGGGATCCGGGCCACCGGCACCGCCGTCACGGCCCCGGCTCCCGGTGCCGCCAGCTCCCAGCCGGCCAGCAGCCTGCTGTCGACCACGAGCCCGTCCGCGAGGTGCAGATCGGGCCCGGCCGCGCCCACCAGCCGACCGACCACCGCGCCCCCGGGCACCATTTCGCTGATCACCCGCACCGGTGCGGGCAGCGCGTCGAGCCCGAACGGACCGGCGTGGTCGGTGACTTCGCACGCCAGCCGCTCCAGCGACTCCGGCCAGGCGGGCAGCCCGGCCGCCCGGGCATGCACCTCGGCGACCTCCCCGGCCCGTTCGGAGGCGGGAGGCAGATGACCTCGGACGGCGCGCTTACGGGCGTAGGCGATCCGGTCCGGCACGCCGAGGGCGGCCCGCAGCAACTCCTCGGTGCGCCGGGCGGCCATCAACGGCCCGCGCCCCAGCCAGGTCCAGGTCACCGCCCCCTGCTCCAGCAGCCTGGCCGGCCCGCGCTCCTCGGCCGTGATGCCGACCTTGACCAGGCCGGGGCCGAACCACGCCAGGTACACGCGATAGGTGCGCGGATCGGCGGCATTGGTGTCGGCGGCCACCGAGAACGACCGGTCGAGGCGCGCGCAGGCGGGGCACTGCGCACTGCCGCTCCGGCCGGGCACGGTGGCGGCCGTGGGGCACGGCGTCCGCTTCCCCGCCCGACGCACGCCGAGGCAGCGCCGCTCCCCGCGTGCGACGAAGCCCACCTGCTGTCCGTAGGCCAACGGGCTCGCCCGCTCGCCGCGCCCCTCGCCGTACCAGCCGACGGCGGGGCGGCCGTCCTTCCACCGGATCCCGGTGCACCACCACGTCACAGCGGCAGCGACCGCTCGAAGAAGGTGTCCAGGACGACGGTGGCGTGCGTCCCGCTGACCCCGTCGATCGCATAGAGGCGGCGCAGGACGTCCTGCAGTTGCTCGGTCGAGGCCGTGCGCACCTTGACCATCACGGAAGCGCTGCCCGCGATGATGTGCGCCTCCTGGATCTCGGGAATCCCGGCGAAGGCGTCCCCGGATTCCCCCATCCAGGCGTTGGAGTCGACCATCACGTAGGCGAGGACTCCGCTGCCCACGGCGGCGGGATCGACGTCGATGGTGGTCCGCCGGATGACTCCGCGCTCGCGCAGCTTGCGTACGCGCTCATGGGTGGCCCCGGCCGAGAGCCCGACGGCGGTGCCGAGGGCGGCGTACGACTGACCCGCGTCCTGCTGAAGGCGCAGAACGAGCGCCCGGTCGATGTCGTCCACGCGATCTTCCTCCCATAAGCCGCTCGGCTCTTGCGAAGACGGTACCTGATCCTGCAATCTCACCTCCATACCGAACGTGATTCGAGATCTGATGTATCAGGGGGATGAATGTCTGCCATAGCCGATCTCACCTTGTACGAGATTCTTGACGACCGCTTCCGGACCGGTCGCTGCGCCAACGGCGACGCGCGACTGGAGCGCCTCTACGACGACTGCCGCTGGGCGGAGGGCCCGCTCTACCTGCCCGCCTGGCGGCAACTGGTGTGGAGCGACATCCCCAACGACCGGATGCTCCGCTGGGACGAGGCGACCGGCGCGGTCTCGGTCTTCCGCTCTCCGGCCGGCCACCCCAACGGCAACACCCTCGACCGCGAAGGCCGCCTGATCACCTGTGAGCAGGGAAACCGGCGCGTCACCCGCACCGAACCCGACGGCACCCTCACCGTCATCGCCGACCGCTTCGACGGAAAGCGGCTCAACAGCCCCAACGACGCCGTGGTCCGCTCGGACGGGTCGATCTGGTTCTCCGACCCGGACTTCGGCATCACCAGCGACTACGAGGGCCTGCGCGCCCCGAGCGAGATCGGCTCCTGCAACCTCTACCGGGCCGACCCGGTGACGGGCGCGGTGCGCATGGTCGCGGACGCCTTCCGCGGCCCGAACGGCCTGATCTTCTCCCCCGACGAGAGCGAGCTGTACGCGGCCGACACCCCGGCCGGGCACATCCGCGCCTTCAAGGTCGCCGACGACGGCACCCTGAGCGGCGACCGCATCTTCACCACCTGCCCCTCGATCGACAACATCCGCTTCGACGACCAGGGCCGGCTGTGGGCGGCCGCGATGGAGTCCGGCGTCCACTGCTACGCCCCGGACGGCACCCTGATCGGCCGCGTGCGCATCCCCGAACCGGTCTCGAACATCGCCTTCGGCGGCCCCAAGAACAACCGCCTCTTCATCACCGCCACCACCTCGCTCTATTCCCTGGTGATGTCCGTGACGGGTCTCCCACGGGTCCTGTGAGAGGTCTGCCGCGGCCGGCTACCGGGCGACGAACTGCGTCAGGACCGCCTGGACCTCGTAGATGTCGACACCCTTGGTGAAGGTCTTCTCGATCGGCGGCGTGCTCCCCGATATCCATATCTTGAGCTCGGCGTCGAGATCGAAGTGGCCGGCGGTCTCCACGGAGAAGTGCGTGATGCTCCGGTACGGAATGGAGTGGTACTCCACCTTCTTCCCCGTGAGCCCCTGCTTGTCGACGAGCACCAGGCGCCGGTCGGTGAACAGGATCGTGTCCCGGATCAGCAGATACGCCGCGTGCACCTGCTCCCCCTGGCCCAGCAGACGCGCGTAGTCCCGCTGCGCCGACACGGGGTCGACGGTGTGCGCGTTTCCGAACAGCCCCATGAGAGCCCCCCTTATTTCAGGTCCAACGGTCTTCAAAACCGTACCGAGGCCCCCGCCGCACCGCGTCCCCCGCCAGAGCCACTTCCCCCCTTACCTCCTCCGGGGTACGCCCTCCTCACCAAGGAGGAGATCCCTTCGCCGCCGTACGGGCACTATGGGGGGGCTGGCTGCTGGAGTTGCCGTACAGCGCTGCGGTACAGCTCTCGGGCATCACCAGTCGCGCCAGCGGTCCGTGATCTCCGACCGATCGATGCCCCGCCTCGCCGCCAGAGCGGCCACGTCCACACCGTGCTCGCTCAAGGTGAGGTCGATGTACTCGCACAGCTGCTCCCGCTCCTCCGTGCAGAAGCCAGCGCCGCCATGCTGGTCGTCGCCGTCGATCGCATTGAGTGCGAGAACCACCCTTTCAACAGCCCCGAAGACAGCTGCATCGGACGGCTCCCTCAGTGCGCGCACCTCGTCTTCGAAGGCCTCCAGGGCAGCGTCCGTCGCCCGCAGCAACGACTCGGTATAGACATCAGCCACGCCGGCGCGCTCCTGGGACAAGGTCCCGGCCGCCAACTCGCAGGCCGTCTCGGCCATCCTGGCACGCCAGTTGTCAGAGGGTTTGTTCGTCATGAGCCAGACGGTATGCCCGAGCACTGACAACCCCGCCGTCCTCACGCTGTCCAGTCTGTCGGGGGCGTGTGGCGGGCGCCCTGAACCGTCCACCAGCGTTCATGGCTGGCGGGACACAACGCCAATGCCGAGGCAGGTATCACCTGAACGCTCCCGGACGGGCCTGAAGGAGACGGAAACTGAGACCGTTACCGGGCGGCTAAAGCTGGCCTGGCCACCATCTGGCGTGAGGAGAGTCGCTGTGGATGACCTTGGCTCGGGCCAGGATCTTCGAGTCCAGAGCCCATACCAGTTGTCGCAGCTCGCGGGCTGACTTCTTGGGAAGGGCGTGCAGGACCTCTTCAAGGTGGTCGCGATAGAGGGAGGGATCGCAGCCGCATTCGCGGATGCCGCATCGGGTTTCGGTGCGCGGACTGGCCAGCCGCCTTAGTGGGCCGTGGGCCAGGGCAGCCCAGTGCCAAAAGGCTCCGGATGTGGCCTCAGACCAGTAGCGACTCTGGTCCAGTCGGCGGATGTCGGCTGTGCAGGCTCCGGACAGGCGGTCGAGCGCCGGATAGAGGCGACGGTGGTCGCCGTTCCGTACGGGGATGCTGGCCCGCACGTCAGAGGGGCGCCTACGCGGCATTGCCCTTTCGGCTGTGAGTCATGGACCGCAGTCTGGCATGTGGTCGGACCTGAAGCGAAGGCGTGCAGGCCCGTCGGCATCGCTCACCACTCACCCCGACAGGCGGGATGACAGCCCCCCACCTCGAAGCACGACGGAGCTGCGGCCGCACGACCGGCCCCGCATCCCTGAGCCTGAGCCCTGCCGGAGGCATGTCGGTGAGGGATGGAACCGGCGGCCGTAGGGGCTCGACTCGTGTCCTTGGGCCTATCCCAGCCATGGGGCGGGCGTCGGCGCAGCGCGCGCGGAGCGGGGCGGAGGCGGGAGCGTCGCGCGGAGCGGGGCCGGGAAGCCCGCCCGGCGGAGCGGAGCGCAGCCGGGTGCCTGATGAGGCGAGAAACCTGTAACAGGTCCGCCCAGCAGACCGGGGACCGGAAGACCGCCGGGGAGCTGTGGCAGGACAGCCACGGCCTGGTCTCCACGACCAAGTACGGGACGCCGATCGAGCCGGGGAATCTCACCCGGATGTTCGCGCTGCGGGCTCGGCGTGCCGGCCTGCGGGTGATCCCGCTCCGGAACACCCGGCACACGTGCAGCTCGCTCCTCGTCGCGCTCAAGGTCCACCCGAAGGTAGCCCAGCGCTGCGGCACCGCAGATCGTCATGACGATGGAGGTCTATGCCGAGGCGGGCGAAGAAGAGGTACGGGACGCGATCCGCAAGCTGTCCGAAGCGACGGGCGGCAACGGCGGCTGAGGCGGTTGTCGTACTTCGCTGCTGTACGGCCCAAACGGCAGAGGCCCCGGACTTTCGTCCGGGGCCTCTGGCCTGTTGTGCACTCGGCAGGATTCGAACCTGCAACCTTCTGATCCGTAGTCAGATGCTCTATCCGTTAAGCTACGAGTGCTTGGCCTGCTGGGGTTTTGCGCCCCGTTGGCCTTGCGAGAACAACAATACATGGACCTCGCCGGGACGCGAAATCCATTACCCGGACCACGACTGACCTGCGGAAACGAGCTGGAAGAAGATCATCCGGTTAGGTTCGCAGGAGACAGGCGGGAAGGGGCGGAGGTCGCACACACGTCGGGGCGGGTCCGAGTGCCGGCCATCCCGGCGGACGCGGACGCGGCACACCGCGCCCGTCCCTCGAACGCACCGAAGCCCCGGTCCAGAGGGACCGGGGCTTCGTGAAGTGCGGAGGCGGAGGGATTTGAACCCTCGATGGGGTGTAAGCCCCAAACCGCATTAGCAGTGCGGCGCCATAGACCGGACTAGGCGACGCCTCCAGCACACCCTCGCGTACGAAGGTGCGTGCAGATGATGACACAGGCGCGGGGCCGGTCACCAATCCGCTCCCACGGTACTAGGACGGGTGGGCGGAGAGCAAAGCCTAAAAGCCCCGGCACGCAACGTCGGCCCGCCCGCGTCGTTGGTCAGGCGTACGACGTACGGACGACCTGGAGTGCCCATGCTGCGTCTCGCCGCTTTCGCCGTCACCTCCGCCCTGGCCGCGTCGGCGGCTGGGCCCCTGCCCCCGCTGCCCCTGGGGCGACTGCTGGCAACCCCCGACCGCCTCACCATCGCCATGGCCGACACCGGTAACCACCACTTGGACCGGGAATACCGGCTCGAATGCGACCCCGTCGGCGGTGACCACCCCGAGGCGCGGCAGGCCTGCGCCCGACTGGACCGGTTCGCCGAGGAGGGGAGGGACCCCTTCGCCCCCCTCTCCAAGCGGCAGGTCTGCTCCATGCAGCACGGCGGCCCGGCCACCGCACGGATCACCGGGACCTGGAACGGCCGCAAGGTGGACGCGACCTTCCGGCGGACGAACGGATGCGAGATCAGCCGCTGGAACGAATTGGAACCTCTGCTTCCGAGCGGGCGTTCCTGACCAGGGACGATGCGGGGTACGGGCGGTATCGACCCCGCGTCCGCCACCCCGCCGCGGGGCTGTGGCCTTAGACTCCTCCCGTGACTTGCCGGTAGTTGTGGTCAGGGGAGGAAGCTCGTCGTGAGCAGCAGGCCATCCCGAGGCGCTGCTCGCCTCGCAGCAATACTCGACGCTCTTCCGGACGCGCTGTTGCTCGTCAACGCCAACGGCACGGTCGTCAACGCGAATTCGATCGCCCTTGAGGTCATGGAAAGCCCGGGCACCGCCCTCGTCGGGCGCGGCCTGCTCGACCTCCTGCCCGAGTTCGACTCGAAGCTGATCCCGGGCTCGATGCGCCGGCCCGGCGAGGACGAGGGCGGCCGGGCCAAGCCCACCCGGATGACCGCGCGGCGGACCGACGGCAGCGAGTTCCCCGTCGAGGTCACCAGCGCCCATCTGGACGGCCGTGACGCCTACCGGGAGCCGCAGCCCTCCTACACCGGTGACGAGCTGCTGATGCTCGTCGTACGGGATCTCTCCCAGACCGTGGACACCGAGGCCGAGTTGGCCCGCTCGCAGCGCCAGACCGAGATGATCCTGCGGGCAGCCGCCGAGGGCGTCGTCGGCACGGACACCGACGGACGGGTGGTGCTGGTCAATCCGGCCGCCGCGCAGATCCTCGGCTACCGCGCCACCGACCTCGGCAACCGCGAACTGCACGGGCTGATCCAGCACTCACGCGCCGACGGCTCGCCGTTCCCCTTCGAGGAGTCCCCCCTCGCCGACACCCTGCGCAGCGGCCGCAAGCACCGCGTGCGCGGACAGGTGCTGTGGAACAAGTCCGGGCAGCCGGTCGCGGTCGATCTGACCACCTCGCCGGTACGGGACGGGGAGCTGCTCGTCGGCGCCGTCATGACCTTCACCGACCGGCGGCCCTACGACGCGCTCGCGGCGCGCCACGCGCAGCTGCTGGCGGTCCTCGGCGAATCGCTGCACGGGCCGCTGGAGGAGCTGCGCGGGGAACTGTCCACGCTCGCCGCCGACGACGCGGGACAGCTGTGGCCGGAGGCGAACCAGTTGCTGCACCACCTGGCCGCCGGGTACTCCCGGATGACCACACTGGTGGACAACGTGCTCGCCTTCCAGCGCCTGGACGCCGGCGCCGAGCGGCTCGTGAAGAAGAATGTCCTGATCAACGGCATCGTCAAGGCGGGGATCGACGGCGCGGTCGAGCTCATCGGGCCGGGGCGCGCGCAGTTCGCCGTCCACGCGCCGACCATCGAGGCCGAGGTGGACGCGGACCGGATCGCGACCGCGCTCGCGCACCTGGTCGCGGACGTCGCCGGGGTGGACGCCACCGGCAAGACGCGCCAGGGCAGCGGCTACAGCGACTCGACGATCGTGGTGGCCGCCGCGCAGCGCGGTGAGGTCGTACGGATCGAGGTGCGCGGGCCGTACGAGGGCGGCAGCCCGGTGCACGAGCCGATCGTGCGGGGGATCGTGGCCGCGCACGGCGGTGTGCTGCAGACCGTGGAGGTGCCGGGCGCGCCCGGTGGGGCGTACGTACTGGAGCTGCCGCTCGGCGCCGGAGCCGGGACGGTGACCCTGCCCGAGCCCGCGGAGGAGCCTGCGGGCGCCGGGGGCGAGGAAGCCGCCGCGGGGAAGGTCTCCGGCGGACGGCGGGCCCGGCGCGGGGTGGACGCCTTCCTGGACGACGAGGTTCCGGGCGGGGCCGCCGGCGCCGCGCAGGCACCCGAGGGCGGAGGTGCGCTGGCGCTGCCGTCCGGGCGGCGGCGGGCGGGCGAGGCGGAGCCCGGCTCCGAGGCCGTCGACGTGGCAGCCCCCGAGCTCGCGCAGTCCCCGGTGAATCCGGCGGGGCTAGGCACCGGCCGCCGCCGTGGCCGCGACGGTGACGGCAGCGGTGAAGGCGGCCGGAGGGGCGGTGGGCAGCCCGTGGCCCCGCAGGGGACCGGCATGCCGGCGCTCCCGCCGGTGGCTCCCGTAGCGCCCGTGCCGCCCGTCCCCCCGGTTCCGGTGACCGAGCATCCCGCCGGGCGGCGGCGGGCGCTGGGTCCGGCCGGTCCGGCGCAGCACGGCGGCCCCATGGCGGCGCAGCACGGCGGCCCCATGGCGGCGCAGCAGGGCGGCCCCATGGCGGCTCAGCCCGGGGGGCCTGGTCCCGGTTCCGGTCCTGGTCCGGCGCAGCCCGGCGGTCCCGTGCCGGCGACCGGGCTCCGGCCGACGCCGCCGCCCGCACCGTCTCCCGCACGGCCCATCGCTCCCGAGGGCGGCTTCGCGCTGCCCGCGGGCCCGAGTCCGAGTCCCGCACCGGCCGCGGCCGCTCCGCAGGCCCGCGCCATGACCGGCGCGGCTCCGGCTCCCGCTCCCGGGGCGGACGCCGAGGCCCCGGGTGGGCGGCGTGGGCGCCGCGTGCTGGGGGCGCCCCCCGCCGGGCCCGAAGCCGCCGGCGCCCAGGCGGCAGTGGAGGCCGGGCCGGCGGGCAACGCCGGGGAGGTCACCAACGCGGCGCACCCGACCGGGCGGCGGCGCGCGCTGTCCGAGGCCCCCGCATGGCCGGCTCCGGCGGCCCATACCGCTCCCGAGGGCGACGAAGCCGCCGGCCGGGCCGCGGTCCCGGCGGCCCGGCAGCCGCAGGAAACCACGGCCGAGGGCCAGGCCCCGCAGCCGATCAGCGTGCGCGCCCTCGGCACCCTCGGCCAGGGCATCTCCGTGGACGCCAGCGGTTCCGGCCGCCGACGCCGCCTCTCCGAGCCCGCGCCCCAGGGCCGGGCCTTCGCCATAGGAGCCCCCGAGGCGGGCTCCGACGAGGGCCCGGAGCCACTCGACGGTCCCGGCGGGGCCGTCGAGGTGGTCAACCGGCCCGTGCCGCGCCCCGTGGACGACGAGCTTCCGCCGGAGCCCCTGGACAACCCGCGCCGGCTGCTGGTGTGGCCGGCTCCCGACGTGCAGACGCAGCAGGCGCTCAGCGACCGCGGCTACCGCCCGGTGATCGTGCACTCCCGCGAGGAGGTGGACGCGCAGATCGCCGCGTTCCCGGCCGCGCTGTTCGTGGACCCGCTGACCGGGCCGATCACCCGGACCGCCTTGCAGTCCCTGCGCCAGGCCGCGGTGGCAGCCGAGGTGCCCGTACTGGTCACGGCCGGGCTGGGGCACACCTCGCGCGAAGCCGCGTACGGCGCCGATCCGGCCGTCCTCCTCAAGGCGCTCGCGCCCCGGGACAGTGAGCAGCACCCCTCCCGGGTGCTGCTCATCGAGGAGCACGAGGAGATCGCGACCGCGCTGACCGCCGCCCTGGAGCGGCGCGGACTCCAGGTGGCACGGGCGGGCGCCGATACCGACGCCGTGGAGCTGGCGACCCGGATGCGGCCCAATCTGGTGGTCATGGACCTGATGCAGGTACGCCGTCGGCGGGCCGGGATCGTGGACTGGCTGCGTGCCAACGGACAGCTGAACCGCACGCCGCTGGTCGTCTACACCACGACCGGCATCGAGGCGGCGGACCTGCCGGGGCTGGCCTCCGGGGAGAGCGTGCTCTTCCTCGCCGAGCGGGCCACGACGCCGGACGTGCAGGGCCGCATCGTGGACCTGCTGGCCAAGATCGGCACCAACTAGTCATCCTGGGCCGATGGCCAGCATCGACAGGACCGAGCAGAGCGTCCCCGCCGACAACGGGGAGGTGACTCTGCTGATCGCCCGGCAGGTGGAGCCCGGTCACGAGGAGGCCTTCGAGACCTGGGCGACGGGGATCCTGAACACGGCGGCGACCTTCCCCGACCATCTCGGGTACGGGTTCTTCCGGCCCGCGACGCGGGGCGGGCCCTGGTTCCTCGTCCACCGGTTCCGCGACCAGGCGGCGTTCCAGGCCTGGCAGGACTCGCCGGAGCGGGCGGGCTGGTTCGCGAACTGCCAGGGCCACCGCCACTCGGAGATCGCGCGCCGCGAACTGCACGGCATGGAGACCTGGTTCGCCAAGCCGGGTACGACCCGGCCCGCGCCGCCGCGGTGGAAGATGGCGATCAGCTCGGGGCTGGCCATCTTCCCGATCTCGCTGATCGGCAACGCGGTGCTCGGGCCGTACCTGGTGGATCTGCACTTCGTGCTGCGGACGGCCGCCTTCGCCGTCGTCTTCAGCACCCTGATGACGTACGTGGCCATGCCCGCCGTCAGCAGGCTGCTGCGGCCATGGCTCACCCGCGGCTGACATGGGGCGGCTGACGCGGGGTCGCTGAGCCGGGCGGCCGAGCAGAGCGGCTAGTCGAGCACGGTGACGTCCAGCGCGCCGTCCGCGTACTGCTTGCGGATCACCTTCTTGTCGAACTTGCCGACGCTGGTCTTCGGCACCGCTTCGACGACCGACCAGCGCTCCGGCAGCTGCCACTTGGCGATGGACCGGGCGAGGAACGCGCGCAGTGCGGCGTAGTCCGCGCTCGCGCCCTCCTTGAGGACGACGGTGGCCAGCGGGCGCTCGCCCCACTTGTCGTCGGGTACGGCGACGACGGCCGCCTCCGCCACGTCGGGGTGTGCCATCAACGCGTTCTCCAGCTCCACACTGGAGATCCACTCTCCACCGGACTTGATGACGTCCTTGGCGCGGTCGGTCAGCGTGAGGTAGCCGTCGGGGCTGATGACGCCCACGTCGCCGGTCTTGAGCCAGCCGTCCGCGCTGAACTTGTCCTCCGGGCGGACGGGCTCGCCGGACGCGCCGCCGTAATAGGCGCCCGCGATCCAGGTGCCGCGTACCTCCAGCTCGCCCGCCGACTCGCCGTCCCAGGGCAGGACGCCGCCGCCGGGCCCGACCAGGCGCCCTTCGACGCCGGCCGGGAAGCGGCCCTGGGTGATCCGGTACGGCCACTCCTCCTCGGCGCTCAGGCCGGCCGGCGGGTGCGCCATGGTGCCCAGCGGGGAGGTCTCGGTCATCCCCCAGGCGTGGCAGAGGCGGACGCCGAGCTTGTCGTAGGCCTCCATGAGCGAGGGCGGGCAGGCCGCGCCGCCGATCGTGACCTGCTTCATCGAGGACAGATCGCGCGGATGGGCGGTGACCTCGGCGAGCAGGCCCTGCCAGATGGTGGGGACGGCCGCGGCGTGCGTGGGCTTCTCCCGCTCGATCATCTCGGCCAGCGGGGCGGGCTGCAGGAACCGGTCCGGCATCAGCATGCCGATGCCGGTCATGAAGGTGGCGTGCGGAAGTCCCCAGGCGTTCACGTGAAACTGCGGGACCACCACGAGGGTGGTGTCCTTGTCCGTCAGGCCCATCGATTCGGCCATGTTGACCTGCATGGAGTGCAGGTAGATCGAACGGTGGGAGTAGACGACGCCCTTCGGCTCCCCGGTGGTGCCGGAGGTGTAGCACATCGCCGCCGCCTGGCGCTCGTCCAGCTCCGGCCAGTCGTAGCGGTCGGAGCGGCCCGCGAGGAGGTCCTCGTACTCGTGGACGCGCACGGTGAGGCCTTCGAGAGGGGAACGGTCCCCGACACCCGAGACCACGACGTGCTCGATGGTCGGGAGGTGCGGCAGCAGCGGCACCAGCAGGGGCAGGAGCGTGCCGTTGACCAGGACGACCCGGTCGGCGGCGTGGTTCACGATGAAGACCAGCTGTTCGGGCGGCAGCCGCAGGTTGAGCGTGTGCAGGACCGCGCCCATGGAGGGGATCGCGAAGTACGCCTCGACGTGCTCGGAGTTGTTCCACATGAGGGTGGCGACGCGGTCGGCCGGCTGGACCCCGAGCTCGTCGCGCAGGGCGTGGGCCAGGCGGCTGGCTCGGGCACCGATCTCGGCGAAACTGCGGCGGTGCGGCTCCGCCTCCCCGGTCCAGGTCGTGACCTGGGACTTCCCGTGAATCGTCGACCCGTGGGCCAGGATACGAGAGACAAGAAGCGGCACGTCCTGCATGGTGCTGTACACCGGGGGCCTCCCCATTGAGTTACGCGGCGGTAGCTACTCGGGGTGATTCTGTAGCCGTACCACTCGGTATGTCACTACCTGGGGGCCACCTCTTGTACCGCCGCCCGGTCGCGGACTTCGCTGTTCGCGGACCGCACGGGCTTCGCGGTTGCGCGGCCGCGCGGGCTGCACGCTCCGGACAGGCGGAGGGGGCATGTTTCACGTGAAACATGCCCCGCTCTTCGCCTCGGCGCATGTTTCACGTGAAACACGGCCCGCTCGCCGCTTCGGCTACTTCTTGACCTCGTTGATGCAGAGCACGAACTGCTTGCCCGAGCTGCGTCGGCCCCCGCTGGTCTGCTCGTGGTAGCCGATGTCCGACTTGCCCTCGCACCTGGCGGTGTCCAGTGTGTCGGGGATCACTTCGACCACCTTGTACGCGGCGTCGGTGCCACCGCACTTCACCACTTGCAGGTCGGGACTGACCGTGGATCCGTTGTTCTTGAGGCAGTCCCCGACCTTTGCCTGGTCGGCGTCGTCGCGGCTGGCGAAGTAACCCACCGCACACATGATGGCGACGATCACGCCGGCGATGATCTTCAGGATCGTCATGACGCCCATGCCCCCGCGCCGGGACGGCGGCGCCGGTGCCTGCGGCGGCGGGGCGGACCACTGCTGCTGATGCGGCGGCTGCATCTGCTGCTGAGGCGGGTACATCTGCTGCTGCGGCGCGCCGCCGTACGGAGGCTGCGCCTGCTGCTGCGGGTATCCGTAGCCCGGCTGGGGCGGCTGGCCTTGCGGCGGCTGCTGTCCGTACGGGCCGGGCTGGCCGTAGGGGCCGGGGCCTTGTTGCGGCGGATAGGTCATATGGAAGTCCCCCGAGAGCGTGTGTGCATCCTTTTGACGCGAGCACGCTATAGCAATCGATCACCACGTTCTAACGCGCCGTCGGGTCGGCGGAGCGGGGAGGGACAAGGGACCGGCCCGGCCGGGTCTCTGACCGGGGTCACCGGACCGGACGGAGCTCCCGTGCCAGGTTCACCGGACCGGACGGAGCTCGGGGTCCTCGCGGAGCTTGACCAGGGCGCGGGAGACGGCGCTCTTGACCGTGCCGACCGATACGCCGAGCAGCTCGGCGGTCTGCGCCTCGCTCAGGTCCTCGTAGTAGCGCAGGACGACCATGGCCCGCTGCCGGTCGGGCAGCCGCGTCACCGCGCGCCACATGGCGTCGCGCAGTGCCTGCGCCTCCGCCGGGTCGGCAGCCGGTACGCCCGCGGTCTCCGGCAGCTCGTCGCAGGAGAACTCGTCGACCTTGCGTTTGCGCCACTGGGAGGTACGGGCGTTGACCAGCGTCCGGCGGACATAGCCGTCCAGGGCACGGTGGTCCTCGATCCGGTCCCAGGCGACGTACGTCTTGGTGAGGGCCGTCTGGAGCAGGTCCTCGGCGTCGCACGGGTTGGCGGTGAGGGAGCGCGCCGTGCGCATCAGGACCTTGCCGCGGGTCCGGACGTACGCCGAGAACGACGGATACGGCGTCGGATTCGCGGCGAGCGTGCACACAGGCGGGGTCATGGCTCCACGCTAGGAGGCGGGGTCAGCCCACGAATCGGCCGTAAGTGCCGAAGCCGGATCCCTCTCAGGTTGTAGAGGCGAGAACAACTCCACCTCCTGAAGGTGGAGGGCGCGAGCGCGGGGGACGGGGGCGGGGGCACCCCGGCGCCGCCCGGATCCGTCCTGGGCGCCGCCCGTATCCGTCCTGGGCGCCGCCCGGGCCTCAGCCGTCGGCGCCCAGGATCAGTCCCGAGGTCGGTACCCCGGTACCGGCCGTGACCAGGGCGTGCGCGGCGCCCGCGACCTGGTTGACCGAGGTGCCGCGCAGCTGGCGGACGGCCTCGGCGATGCCGTTCATGCCGTGCAGGTACGCCTCCCCCAGCTGGCCGCCGTGGGTATTGAGCGCCAGCGCGTCGGCGGCCACGAAATCGGCGGCCTCGCCGGGCCCGCAGAAACCGAACTCCTCCAGCTGCATCAGCACGAAGGGGGTGAAGTGGTCGTACAGGATGCCCACGTCGATGTCCGAAGGCCGCAGCCCGCTGGTCCGCCACAGCTGGCGGGCGACCACGTCCATCTCGGGCAGCCCGGTGAGGTCGTCGCGGTAGAAGGAGGTCATGGCCTCCTGGCGGCGGCCGGCGCCCTGTGCGGCAGCAGTGATCACTGCCGGTGCGTGCCGCAGTCCGCGGGCCCGCTCGGTACTGGTCACGACGAGGGCTTGGCCGCCGTCCGTCTCCTGGCAGCAATCCAGCAGCCGCAGCGGTTCGACGATCCAGCGGGAGGCGGCGTGGTCGGCGAGGGTGATCGGCTTGCCGTAGAAGTACGCGGCGGGGTTGTTCGCGGCGTGCCGGCGGTCGGTGACCGCGACGTGCCCGAAGGCCTCGGGGGTGAGGCCGTAGGCGTGCAGGTAGCGCTGGGCTGCCATCGCGACCCAGGAGGCAGGCGTCAACAGGCCCCAGGGCAGTGCCCAGCCGAGGGCCGCACCCTCCGCCGACGGCTCGCGCCGCTGTACGCCGGAGCCGAAACGGCGCCCGGAGCGCTCGTTGAAGGAGCGGTAGCAGACCACGGTCTCGGCGACGCCGGTGGCGACGGCGAGCGCGGCCTGCTGGACGGTGGCGCAGGCCGCGCCGCCGCCGTAGTGGACGCGGGAGAAGAAGGACAGCTCGCCGATGCCCGCCGCCTGGGCCACGGTGATCTCGGGGCTGGTGTCCATCGTGAAGGTGACCATGCCGTCGACGTCGGCGGGGGCGAGCCCCGCGTCGTCGAGGGCGGCGTGCACGGCTTCGACGGCGAGCTTGAGCTCGCTGCGGCCGGAGTCCTTGGAGAACTGCGTCGCCCCGATGCCGGCGATGGCGGCGCGGCCGCCGAGCTGGTCGCGGGCGCGGACGCTCATGGCGCACTCCCGGGAGCCACAGCGACCGTGACGGTGCCGGTGACGTGGTGGCCGATGCCGTTGGCGCCGATGACGCGGATCTCCGCGGTGTCCCCGTCGAGGGCGGTGACGGTACCGGTCAAGGTCATGGTGTCGCCCGGGTAGTTGGGGGCGCCGAGGCGGATGGCCACCTTGCGCAGGACGGCCCGGGGTCCGAGGTGGTCGGTGATGTACCTGCCGACCAGGCCGTTCGTGGTCAGGATGTTCATGAAGATGTCCGGGGAGCCCTTCTCGCGCGCGAGCGAGGCGTCGTGGTGCACGTCCTGATAGTCGCGGGAGGCGATCGCGCCCGCGACGATGAGGGTGCGGGTGACCGGGATCTTCAGCGGTGGCAGCTCCTCGCCGACTCTGATCGTGACGACTCCCATGCCTCAGCCCTCCTGCGCCAGCACGGCGCCCAGTTCGGCCAGCAGCTCGCTGCCGCAGCCCAGGTACGCGTCCAGCTGCCGCCCCCACAAGAAGTGGCGGTGGACGGGGTGATCGAGGTCGGCGCCCGTGCCGCCGTGCAGATGCTGGCCCGCGTGGACGACGCGCTTGCCCGCCTCGGAGGCCCACCAGGCCGCCGTCAGCGCCTGCTGGCGCGCCGGGAGGCCCTGATCGATGCGCCAGGCCGCCTCGTACGCGGTGACCCTGATCGCCTCGGTGTCCATGTACGCGTCCGCCGCGCGCAGCATGACCGCCTGGTTGGTGGAGAGCGGACGGCCGAACTGCTCGCGGGTGGAGGTGTGCGCGACCGCGCGGGCGAGGGAGCCCGCGCAGACGCCCGCCTGAAGCCCGGCGAAGGCCGTGCGGGCGGCGTCGAGCGTGTCCTCGTAGGGGTCCCCGGCGCCTGCCGCGCTCTTCGCGCCGATGCGTTCCGCCTCCGCGCCGGTCAAGGTCAGCCGGCCCGCCGACCAGGGGGCGGTGGTCTCCACCGCCGACGTCTCCACGCCGGGCGCGTCGACCCGTACGAGCCACAACGTCCGCTCGGCGTCCGGGACCAGCACATGGGTGGCGTCGCGCAGCCAGGGCACGACCGGCGCGGTGCCGGTGAGCCGGCAACCCGTGGACGTGATCCGGCCGCGGACCGGGAAGGCTCCGGTGGCCACCGCCTCGCCCGTGCCGAGGGCGGGCAGCAGGCGGGCGCGCTGCTCCGCGCTGCCGTGCGCGACGAGGGGGAGGATCCCGTAGACGCAGGTGGCGGCGTAGGGGACTTGCGCGGTGGTACGGCCCTGTTCCTCCAGCAGCAGCACCAGCCCGAGCAGGCCGAGGTCCTCCACCGCGGTGGTCAGGCCGGCCGTGGTGAGGGCCTTCCACAGCTCGGCGTCGCTGCCGGTGCCCGCGGCGGCGAGGCGGTCGTGGGTGGCGAGATCGCGGAAGATCCGGGCGGCGAGGCCGGCCGCGGCGGCCTGCTCCTCGGTGGGGTGGAAGTCCATCAGCCCTCACTCCCGCGGAAGACGGGGAGTTCGAGGCCGTCTTCGGCGCGCAGGAACTCCAGCCGGACGGGAAGGCCGATGCGCACCTTGTCGTACGGGACGCCGGTGATGTTGCTGATCATTCGCACGCCCTCGGCCAACTCGACCAGGGCGACCGCGTACGGGCCGGGTGGGTCACCGGGGGCGGCGGGCGCGGCGAAGGCCGGGAAAGCGGGGTGGTGCATCACGACGTAGCTGAACACCGTGCCGGCGCCGGACGCCTCGACGGTGTCCCAGTCTGGCGAGGCGCAGGCGTTGCACCCGGGGAGCCACGGGAAGCGGAGGGTGGCGCAGGCCGTGCAGCGCTGGATGAGGAGCATGTGGTCGCGGACTCCGTCCCAGAAGCCCTGGTTGTCACGGTTGATCACGGGGCGGGGGCGCTGCGCCGGGGGCCGCGCCGACGTGCTGGTCTCGGGCTGGGGCGCGGTATGGGTCAGGGCCCCGGTCTGGGGCTGGGGCTGGGGCTGGGGCTGGGTTTGGGGCTGGGCCTGGGTTTGGGGCTGGGCCTGGGGTGCGGCGGGCTTGTACTTCAGGATCCGGAAACGGTGTGTACCGGCGAGTTCGCCGTCCGCCCTGACGTCCATGCGGGTGGTCACGAAGTGGCCGCTGCCCAGCTTGGTCGTCTTGCGGGCCGACACGGACTCGATGACGGCGTCGAAGGTGACGGTCTCCCCGGGGCGCAGTGGACGGAGGTACTCCTGCTCGCAGTCCGTGGCCACCACCGAGGTGTGCCCCGCGCCGTCGAGGAGTGCGAAGAGCGCGTCGTAGGCGGCGGATCGGCCGGGATGGCCGCGGAGCCCGCCCATCGTCCACGCCTGGAGCATGGTGGGCGGAGCGATGGCGTCCGGCCCGGTGTAGGCGGGGTTGGCGTCGCCCATCGCCTCGCACCAGTGGCGGATCATCGGCTCGTTGACCGGGTCCTTGCCGCGGCCGCCGGTGACGGCCGGCTGCCCCTCGAAGGCCTTCAGCAGCTGGTGGAAGCGGGCCGCTTCCCTCGTACCACCGGCTTCCCTAGCCCCACGGGACTCCCCGACACCACTGGGCTGCGCGGCACCACCGGGCTCATACGCCGCCTCGGGACCGTCGCTCCCGTCGGCCGTCATCGCTTCCTCCCCTTCATGCCCAGCCGCGTCATCGCGACGATCTCCCGCTGGACCTCGCTGACTCCGCCGCCGAAGGTGTTGATCTGGGCCGCCCGGTTCATCCGCTCCAGCTCGCCACCGGCGAAGGCCGCGGGGCCCCGTACGAGCGCCTCCTCGCCCACCACCTCCTGGCACATCCGGTAGACCTCCACGGTGGTCTCGGTGCCGAGGAACTTCACCCCGCTCGCGTCCCCGGGGGCCAGGTCGCCTCCGCCCACGTCCTGGACCAGGCGCCAGTTGAGAAGGCGTACGGCGGCCAGTCGCGCGTGCGCCTCGGCGAGCCGCGAGCGCACCCAGGGCCGGTCGGCGGGGCGGTCGCCGGTGACCGGGTCGGGGGTCCGGGCATGGGTGAGGGCGGATGCGTAGAAGTCCTCGGCCTGCATGCCCATGGCGGCGAGGGCCACCCGTTCGTGGTTGAGCTGGTTGGTGATGAGGCCCCAGCCCGCGTGTTCCGGGCCGACGAGATGGCCGGCCGGCACCCGGACTGAGTCGTAGTACGTCGCCGTGGTCGTGAGTCCGCCGACGGTGTCGATCGGGGTCCAGGCGAAGCCGGCGGCGTCCGTGGGCACCAGGATGATCGAGATGCCCTTGTGCTTGGGGGCCTGCGGGTCGGTGCGGCAGGCGAGCCAGATCCAGTCCGCGTTCTGGGCGTTGGAGGTGAAGACCTTCTGCCCGTCGATCAGCCATTCATCGCCCCCGCGGACGGCGCGGGTGCGCAGCGAGGCGAGGTCCGTGCCGGCCTCGGGCTCGGAGTAGCCGATGGCGAAGACGATCTCTCCCCTGAGGATCCGGGGCAGGAAGTATTCCTTCTGCTCCTGGCTCCCGTACTTCATCAAGGTCGGACCGACGGTGTTCAGCGTGACCATGGAGATGGGGGCGCCGGCCCGGTAGGCCTCGTCGAAGAACACGAACTGCTCGGCGGCCCCCCGGCCTTGACCGCCGAATTCCACGGGCCAGCCGAGGCCCAGCAGGCCGTCGGCACCGATGCGACGCAGCAGCTCGCGCTGTCGGTCGGGGTCTTCCGGTGCTCCGTCGGGCAGCAAGGCCCGGAAGTACTTCCGCAGTTCGGCGCGCAGCCGCAACTGACCGTCGGTCGGGGCGAGGTGCACGGCGCTGGCCTCCCGGCATCACATCACGAGTTGACCTGACTGTCCGTCAGATTCGCCAGTGGTGTCAAGGTGCCGGGCACGGGGGTGGGAGGCCGCGGTGTGTCCGGACACACCAAGAAGGGCCGCGTCGTCCGGGAGTCTCACCGACTCCCGGGCCTACGGCCCTGCGATACCGAGTTCCACGCCATCGCATGCCCCGGCGCCTGCCGGGGAACCATCCGTGCCCCGCTCAGGGGGCACCTCGCGGCGCGATCCACGGTCACGACCGACCGGGCTCCAGCGCCTGCGCTGATCTCTTGCGATGCTCCTACGCCTACTCGTCCTCCCGCGCCGAATTCGGCGCGTTCTCCTACCGGCGGCGGCGCGTACGCCTGCGAAACCGGACCTTGCGATGCGTCTGACGCTCGACAGCCTCGACTTTGCGGTACGGGACCTACACGGCCAGCGCGAGCACGTCCCGGTCCGCGGCCCCCGATCCGGCGCCCATGGCGACGGCGGTGGTCGAGCGGCGGACGGAGGGGGTCTTGCCGTGGGCCTCGGCCCGGATCCGCTGCTTGATGGTCGGCGGCAGCGAGCCGCCCCGCATCATCGCCCGCCAGGTCCGTCGGGCCCTCACCGTCGCCCGGCGTGCGCCGGCGGCCGCGGAGGCCGGGGCGGCGGGAGCCGGGGCGGAGGCGGCAGTCGGAGCGGCCTTGCCGCCGAATCCGAGGGAGGAGAGGAGAGCCACCAGAGCGGCGAGGACGGCGGTCCAGATCGACGTGACAGGGTTGCGCTGAGCCATGACGGGGTCCCTCACTTCGCGATGTTCCGACGGGCGGATCTGCATACATTCGTCATGATGTGGCCGCAACCGCACCGACCTCACCACGCGCGCCGATCTTCCGACAAACACCACTCGAAGGGCCCAAAGGCCCCTCCCGCCTCAGCCGCGGCGGAACCCGGGTAGCCCTGGGAACAGGGGGAACCCCGGCAACACCGCCCCGTTTTTATGACCCGTCCACGACGAAGGGGGTGTCCCTATGACGGGACACCCCCTTCTGGCCGACTGCGTCGCCGACGGGTGCGGTGGGTGTGGGATTTGAACCCACGGTGACATCGCTGCCACGACGGTTTTCAAGACCGTTCCCTTAGGCCGCTCGGGCAACCCACCTGGCCGGTACAGAGTACCGGGCGGTGGGGGTCCGCGGGGGCGGGAGCGGGGCTGGGCGGGAGGTCAGGCGTTCTGGGCCCTGTCGTAGGCCGCCTTCGCCTCGTTGCCGAAGTACGGGCCGTACATCCGGTTCGGCAGGAAGGTGTAGCCGAAGCTGTTCACCGAGACCTGGGTGCCGAGGCCGGTGGTCTCGTTGAAGTCCTGGAACCAGGGGCCGCCGCTGGAGCCGCCGGTCATGTTGCAGGCCAGGCTGTGGTCCTTGGTCAGCAGGAAGTCCTTGCCGCTGTTGCCGCTGCAGTAGACGAGCTTCGAGCCGTCGTACGGCGCGGCCGCGGGGAAGCCGAAGGAGTACATCTTCTTGTTGTAGCCCCCGTTGAAGAGGACGCCCTGGGCTCCGACGGCCTGGCTGAGGGTCCGGCCGTTCAGGGGGGCGACGACGGCGAGGCCGACGTCCATGTTCATGTCCTCGCTCGCGGCCCACTGGTCGGTGGCGAAGGTCTTGGTGGCCGACCACTGGCCGTAGGGCGCGGCGCCGTTGTCGTACGCCGGGACGAAGACCCAGTTGGTGTGCCAGGCCCCCTGGTACTTCACGCAGTGCCCGGCCGTCATGACGGTGCTGCCGTTGGCGCTGGTGATCGAGTCGCCGGAGCAGGAGGCGGTCCGGTCTCCCATGGTGAAGAAGACCCGGCCCGAGGTCCTCACCACCGCGCCGCCACCCGTCCAGGCGCCGCCCGCCTGCGGAAACGCCGTGGGGGATGCGGCGGCCGTCGCGGGGATGCGGGTGGGGGTGGCCGAGGTGGCGACCGGCGTACGGGCGGCTCCCGGCGCCGCTGTGATGTCGAGCGGGGCGGCGGCGCGCATCCGCTCCGCCGTCCAGAAGCCCTCGGTGTGCTGCTGGCGGAACGAAGCGGGGGTGTCCGCGGCGACCGAGGGGGTGGCCGCCGTCAGAGCGCCCGCGATCAGGGCGCCCGCGCTCAAGAGGACGGATACGGCCGTGCGATGACGATTCACGCAGGACTCCTTCTGCCGTGCCCGGTCCGTGGGTGGGGCCCGAGCAGGGGGGGGTGAAGAACTGTCAGTGCGGATCGGCTGTGCGAGGTGCGGAGCAGAGTGGCACGACGGCGCGTCGATGTCAGGAGGCAGTCGGAACGTTCGGTCGGTTCCGGCCAGTAATTGGCCGACTCCCGGCCGCCCGCCGGTCATACGGTGAGCATCACGCCCCCGTACGCGGCCCCGGCGACCACCACCCAAGCCCCGAGGCCGAGCAGCGCGGCCCGGCCGCCGGTCCGGGCCAGCGTCGGCAGGTGCACCGCGCTCCCGAGGCCGAACAGGGCCGCCGCCAGCAGTGCCTCCTGAACGGTGTGCGCCCACTCCAGCGCTCCGTCGGGCAGTACTCCGGTGGCGCGCAGCGCGGCCGCGGCGAGGAACCCGGCCACGAAGAGGGGCACGGGGGCCGGTCGGCGTCCCGAGGCCATGCGCACCCCGCGCCGGCGGGCCCGTACGGAGAAGGCCACGGCCGCCACCAGGGGGGCCAGCAGCGCCACCCGCATCAGCTTGACGAGCACCGCTTCACCCAGCGCGCCCGGGCCGGCGGTCTGCGCGGTCGCCACGACCTGGCCGACGTCGTGGACGCCCGCGCCCACCCACCGGCCGAAAGCCGGGTCGGAGAGCCCGAGCGGGCTCTGGAGCAGGGGGAGTACCGCTATGGCCAGGGTTCCGCACAGGGTCACCAGCGCCACCGAAGCGGCCACGTCCTCCTCGTCGGCGCCCGAGACCTCACTCACCGCGCCGATCGCCGAGGCTCCGCAGATCGAGTATCCGGTGGCGATCAACAGCGGCTGCTGACCCGGGAGTCCGAGGCGCCGGCCCAGCCAGAGGGTGCCGATGAAGGTGGCCGCGACGACGCCGATCACCATGGCCACCGTCGCCCAGCCCAGCCGCAGCACCTGGTCCAGCCCGAGGCCGAGCCCCAGGAGGACGATGCCGATGCGCATGAGCCGCCGCCCGGCCAGGGAGAGTCCCGGGCGCGCGGTTCCCCGTACGAAGGTCCGCAGGCCCGGGAGGTGCGCCACCGCGATGCCGAGCACCACGGACGCGGTGAGCAGGGGTACGGCCGGCACGAGGCGGTGCACGCACCATGCCGCGAGGGCCCCGGTGACGGCGAACCCCAGACCCGGCCAAGGGGTCGATGTTTCACGTGAAACACGATCGGTCCGCGCCGCCCGCACGACGGGGCGGTTCAGCAGGGCCATCAGTGGGCGGGGAGCGTGTAGACCCGGCGGACGCTGCTGCCCAGGCGGGCGACGTCGGCGCCGTAGACGTGGAGGGATATCGCGGTCGTGGGACAGGAGTTGCGGACCTTGTGTATGTCGCCGGGTGGGGCGAATCCGCAGACGTCGCCGGGGCCGTTGACGACTTCCTCGGTCGCCACCAGGCGGGCGCCCGCCGTGGCCGTCGCCGGGGCCAGCCGGTAGCGGAGCTCGCTCTCCTCACCCTCGTGCACACCGGCCACGCACCATGAGACGTGGTCGTGGATGGCGGTCTCCTGTCCGGGCAGCCACACCAGGGCCACCACCGAGAAGCTGCCGTCCGGCTCGGCGTGCAGGATGTGCTGCCGGTACCGGTCGGGGTGACCCTCGCGCTGCTCGGGCGTGAGCAGGTCGGGCGTCCCGAGGTGCGGGGCCAAACGCTCGCCCACGAGGTAGGCGGTCACGTCCGGAGCCAGCCCCCGGTCCACGACGGTACGGATATCACGGACGAGGGCGGCCATCCTCGTGGTGGTGCGGGCCGGCGTGGTGGTGGTCATATGAGCAGCGTGCTGCCGCCGTTCCATCACGTCCAACGACAGTTGTGACCCGAAATCCCAAGCAGCGCTTATGGATCGGCCAGCAGGGGACGCTTCGGTCAGCAGCCGACGCGGTTCGCCGCCACCTGCTTGAGCGCGTCGAGCACCACGGCCGTCGCCGGCACCCGCAGGTGGTCGCGGTAGACGTAGGCGGCGATATGGCGGCGGGCGGCGGGCTGGAGCGCCCGCCCGCAGACCCGGTTCAGCGACAGCGAGGGCAGCACCAGCGCGGGCATCATCGCCACGCCCAGGCCCTGCGCGACAAGGCTCTGCACCACCAGGTTGTCATCGGTCGCGAAGCGGATGTCCGGCACGAAGCCCAGCTCCGCGCACTCGTGCAACAGGTTCGCCCGGCAGCGTGGACACCCCGCGATCCACCGTTCCTCGGCGAGGTCGGCCAGGTGCACGGCCCGGCGCCGGGCCAGCGGGTGCCCGGTCGGAAGCAGCACCGTCAGCTGGTCCTCCAGCAGCCTGACCTCGGTCACCTCCTCCGGGATCTCCTCGTGCAGGCCGGGATAGGTGAAGGCCAGCGTGATGTCGCACTCCCCGCGCTCCAGGCGGCGCAGCGAGTCCGGCGGCTCCCCCTCCAGCAGTTCGACCTGCACGCCCGGATGGTCCTTGGCGAGGCCGCTCAGGGCCTCGGGGACGAGGGTGACATTGGCACTGGGAAAGCCGCACAGCCGCACCCGGCCGGTGCGAAGGCGCGCGTACGTCTTCAACTGGGCCTCGGCTGCGGAGAGGCTGCCGAGGATGGTCTCGGCATGCCGGGAGAGGGATTCCCCGGCCTCGGTCAGCCGCATCTTCCGGCCGACCCGGGTGAAGAGGGGCGTTCCGACGGCGCGTTCGAGCGCCTTCATCTGCTGGGTGATGGCGGGCTGGGTGTACCCGAGGACGCGAGCGGCCGCCGAGTAGGACCCGGAGGCGACCACTGCGTGAAACGTCCGTATGTGCCGGGAATCGAACACGGGGGAAGCATAAGCGGAGGTTGGGAGGGGCCGTAGGCGCAATCCCGCCTACGGCCCCTCCCCATCAAGCCACCGCCCTTGCTGGGCGCCCTACTTGTCGCCGACCCGCGAGCCGAGCGTGATGTCGACCGTCGTCGGCTTCCCGTCGCGCAGGTAGGTGAGCTTCACCGTGTCACCGGGCTTGTACGTCCAGATCAGGCTGATCAGCGTCGGACCGCTGTCGACCGGCTTACCACCGAACTCGGTGATGATGTCGCCCGGCTTGAGGCCCGCCTTGCCGGCCGGACCGTTCGGGTCGACCAGCTCGTTGGCCGGAGCGCCCTGCTCGGAGATCTTGGCGCCCTCGACCTTGGACTGGAGGTCCACGGAGACCGAGATCACCGGGTAGACCGGCTTGCCGGTCTTGATCAGCGATTCGGCCACGTTCTTCGCCTGGTTGATCGGGATGGCGAAGCCGAGGCCGATCGAACCGGCCTGACCGCCGCCGAAGCCGCCGTTGCCTGCGGACTGGATGGCGGAGTTGATGCCGATGACGGCGCCGCGCCCGTCGAGGAGCGGGCCGCCGGAGTTGCCCGGGTTGATGGAGGCGTCCGTCTGGAGGGCGCTCATGTACGAGTTCTTGCCGCCGGAGCCGTCACCGGAGGCCACCGGGCGGTTCTTGGCGCTGACGATGCCGGTGGTGACCGTATTGGCCAGGCCGAAGGGGGCGCCGATGGCGATGGTCGAGTCGCCGACCGCGACCTTTTCGGAGTCGCCCAGCGGCAGCGGCTTGAGGCCGCTCGGCGGGTTCTTCAGTTTGAGGACGGCGACGTCGTACCCCTGGGCCCGGCCCACGACCTCGGCTTCGTACTTCTTGCCGTCGGAGAAGGTCGCGGAGAGCTTGCCGCCGTTCGCGGCGGAGGCGACCACATGGTTGTTGGTGAGGATGTGGCCCTGCTGGTCGTAGACGAAGCCGGTTCCGGTGCCGCCTTCACCGTCACCGGCCGAGGCCTCGATGGTGACCACGCTGGGCAGTGCGCCCGCCGCCAGGGCCGCGATGGAGCCCGGCTCGCGCTTGAGGTCCTTGGCGGGGGTGGCGGCGCTGACCGTGGTGGAGCTGCTGCCGTTGTCGGTGCGGTCCGCGGCCCAGTAGCCGACGCCGCCGCCGACGCCACCCGCGATGAGGGCCGCAGCGAGCACGCTCGCGATCAGGCCGCCCCTGCCCTTCGGCTTGGGCGCCGGGTTGGTCGGGGGGTGCGGGGGAACGCCCCAGGCACCGCCGCCGTGGCCGCCGCCCGCACCGTACGCGGGCACGGTGGGCGGCGGGGGCGGCCAGCCGCCTGCTCCGTGCGCGGCCGGAGGCTGGTGGCCGTGCGGCGCGGGAGTCTGGGCGTAGGCCGGGGCCACGGGAGGCTGGGTGGGCGGAAGCTGCTGGGTCACCGGCTCAGCCGGGCCGACAGGTGCGGAGGCAGCCTGCGGTGCGGCGGCCGGCTGGGCGGCGGCCGGCGGTGCGTCGGCCGGCGGCGAGGCCGGTACCGGGGGCTGCGTCGCGGAGGCCTGAGCAGTCGCGGAGGCCTGAGCAGGGGATGCGGACGGGGCCGCGGGGGGTGTGGGGGCCGCGGTGCCCTCGTTCTCGGTGCTCACAGCGCTCTCTCCTCGTCACACACGGGCATCAGAAATATCTGGCGATATCGGTTCGACTCAACGTTCGACGTGCCGCACAAGTTCCTGGGTCAAGCCTTTCCCATCACCCGTCAGAGCACTGTAAGCCGGACCTGTGCATCCTGCCCCACTCTTTATATCCGACATTTCGGATGGGGCCGCAGTGCCCGGCTCGACGCCGCGACCCCCCTCGGTGGCACCATGACCCGGTGACCCACGCAACGCCGCGCCACATCCAGGTCGTCGCCCACCGCGGCGCCTCGGAGGATGCCCCCGAGCACACCCTGGCCGCCTACCGCAAGGCCATCGAGGACGGCGCAGACGCCCTCGAATGCGATGTCCGGCTCACCGCCGACGGCCATCTGGTCCTCGTCCACGACCGCCGGGTGAACCGCACTTCCAACGGCCGCGGCGCCGTCTCCGCCCTGGAGCTGGCCGACCTCGCCGCCCTGAACTTCGGCGCCTGGAGGGACCGCGACGAGGCCCCCGACTGGGAGGCGGACCCCGAGCGCACGTCCGTCCTCACCCTGGAACGCCTGCTGGAGCTGGTCTCCGACGCCGGGCGGCCGGTCCAGCTCGCGATCGAGACGAAGCATCCGACCCGCTGGGCCGGACAGGTGGAAGAGCGCCTCCTCTTCCTCCTCAAGCGCTTCGGCCTCGACGCTCCGCCCGCCGACGGCCCCCACCCGGTGCGCGTCATGAGCTTCTCCGCGCGCTCCCTGCACCGGGTCCGCGCGGCCGCACCGACGATCCCCACCGTGTACCTCATGCAGTTCATCTCGCCGCGGATGCGGGACGGGCGGCTGCCGGCCGGAGTGAAGATCGCGGGCCCGGGGATCCGGATCGTGCGCAACCACCCCGGCTTCATCCGCAAGCTTCAGGCCGCCGGGCGTTCCGTACACGTATGGACCGTAAACGAGCCGGATGACGTTCAGCTGTGCGCTGATCTGGGTGTAGAGGCAATCATCACGAACAGACCTCGACAGGTTCTGTCCCAGCTGGGGCGCTGACGTCCCCATTTGCACACCTGCCACCGCAGACCCGCCTGTGACGGCGTGTGCTCCGGCGCATCCGCTCCGCATTCGATCGCCTGAATGCGTCAGCGGCCTCTCCATCGGCGGTTTCCGGTCCAGGCCACCGGGGCATCCAGACCATGCGTGGGGCTAAGGAGGTTCCGGGGGTGGCGTTGATGGTGGCACAGGAAGTGCCCACGTCGTCGTGCATGGACGTTCGCCATGGTCCTGCTGGCGTGGGCGAGGCGAGGCACCGCATGCGTAAGGAATTGCGTATCAGCGGAGTGTCCGAATCGGTCGTGGACGATGCCGTACTGATCCTTTCCGAACTACTCAGCAATGCCTGCCGACATGGCAGGCCCCTGAGCACGCGGGAAGCCGGAGACGGGGACGGAGAGGTGCGCGCCGCGTGGCGCGTCGACAAGGCGGGACGGCTGACGGTCGAGGTCACGGACGGGGGCGGTCCGACCCGCCCTGTTCCAGCCACGCCCTCGGTGACCGCACGGGGCGGCCGAGGGCTGAACATCATCAGCGCCCTGGCTCAGGACTGGGGTGTCCGGGACGGAGCGGCGGGTGAGGTCACCGTGTGGGTGATCGTTGCCTGTGGGACCCGGCACGAAGATTTCGCTACGCGCGTTGCGCCCCCGGCGATCGACTTCAGCAGGGTCTTCGACGACCTGGATCCCTGACCCTCGACGGGATCCCCGACAGCAGTACCGGTCATCCGTACCGGTCGCCCGACAGCAGTACCGGTCATCTGTACAGCGGCCGCCGGGAGCGCACGCCGACCGGGCTCCCGGCCGCACCCCACCGGTTTCGACGGTACGAACGGCTAGGCTCGCGACCAGAGACGACGCCGTACCGCCGCAACCGGGAGAACACCCACGATGGCCAAGAAGCGCCCCGCAGCGAAGACTGCAAAGCCGCAGCTCCCCAACGGTGAGATCCCGGTGGTGGGCGCGCGCGAGCCCTGCCCGTGCGGATCCGGGCGCCGCTACAAGGCGTGCCACGGCGCAGCGGCCGCGCACGCCGTCACCGAACACGTCCAGCGCCCCTTCGAGGGACTGCCGGGTGAGTGCGACTGGGTGGCGCTGCGCGAACTGGTGCCCGCGGCCACCGCCGCGCTGCCGCTCAAGGGCGGACTGCCCGAGGGCGTTCCGTCCGTCACGCTGGTGACCGTACTGCCCATGGCCTGGCCGGCCCTGCGCCGCGAGGACGGGTCCGTCCTCCTCGGTCTGCAGAACGAATCGTCCACGGGCGACCTCAGCCGCGACATGGCCGACACCCTGGAGCGGGCACTCGTAACGGACCCGGGAACTCCGGTGCCGGCTCGGCGCGTTCCCGCCGAAGGACCGCGACTTCAGGATCTCCTGGACACCGACGGCGTTTTCGAGCCGGTTGTGCACAGCGGCTTCGAATTCTGGATTCCGGATACGGAGAGCGCCCAGAACGCCTCGCCGGAGATCGCCGCCTCACTGGAGCGTGCCAACGCGGCGGCCATTCCGACGGTCAAGCTGGCCGGAGTGGACGCGGCCTACTGGTGCGAGACGCCGGAGAAGAACCACCTGCGCTGGGTCATGCCGCACCCCGAGGAGAAGCTGCTCGACGCCCTCGCGCGACTGCACGCGGCCGGAACCTCCTCGCTCGGCGAGGGCACCCGACTGGTCGGTTCCTTCCGGGCGCACGGCCTGATGGTGCCCGTCTGGGACCTGCCCACCGGGGTCACGGCCGACGATGTGGAGAAGCCCGCGGCCCAGTTCGCGGAGCGGCTTTCGGCTGCTCTGGCCTCGGACGCCCCGCTGACCGCGGAGGAGCGCCGGGCACGCGGCGGGCTCACCAACCGACAGGTGACCCTCAGCTGACCCGTGGCCCCCGCGGGCCCGGTGACAGGTGTCACAACTCCCGCTAATCGTCTGCAAATCGATGTCTGAATATCAGAGATCGAATTTGCGAACAGGCGATCTCTTGTTACCGTTCTTGTAGCCCGGTCGCTGGTGCATCCCCCGTCGCCAGCGACCGGGCCCTTCCATTTCTCGCGGCTCAACCGTCTTCCGGTGCCGGTGCGTTGCTCCCGGACCGCAACAACAGCTGCCCCTCATCACCCGGAACTGCAAATTCCGCTACAGCCGAGTAGCTGTCCGGCGCCCCCGCCGAGTTCTCTCGCGGTGTCTCACACAGCCCCGGTTCGTCTCCGGCGTCGACCGCGCACCGGATCTGCACGGTGCGCCCGGCCGGCCCCATCACCGTCAGCACGGCGTCCAGCGCGCGGCCACTGGTGTTGCGGTAGTAACTGCGGCCCCACGTACGGCCCTCGCCCACCAGGACGCAGGTCTGCGCCTCCACACCGTGCGGCGAGGACAGCTCGGGACCGCACTGAGCATCCGTACGGGGCTGCGCGGACGGGCCGGGCCGCGCCGGGCCGTCCGGTGCCGCATGCGGAGACGACCGGGGAGACCCGGACGATCCGGCCGGCCCCTGCGATGTGCGCGAAGGGTCCGAAAGCCCGAGCGTCGAAAACAGGCCGCCGCCTTTTCCGTCATCCTGACCGGCGAAATCCGGTCCGGCGATCGCCCCCGCGAGCGGGAGCAACAAGATGATCAGCACACCGGCGCCGATACCGATCAGGCGGAGATTCATTCGCCGAAGATAGCGAGGCGGGAATGGGCCGCGGAGATCCCCGCGCCCAATTCCCTTGGAAACTCGCCCCGCTGGCACCCGTACGAGTGATCCCCGGTGCCCGCGGGTCACCCGCGGGTCAGTACGCGAGCCGGCTGCCGCCGCCGGGCGCCCCGCTGCTCGCCTCGACCAGTGCGTCCACGACCGCCTCGACGTCCGGCAGCCAGATGCTCCCGTTACCGGTGCCCACGGGCTGCCGCTCCCAGCGCACCTGGCCACCGCTGGAGGCAGGGGAGGGCGGCAGCAGCAGGTAGCCGCCCTCGCCGTGGAAGCGCAGCGAGGACGGCACGTGATCCTTCGCGTAGAGCAGTTCGCCCAGCCGCTCCAGCGAGTACGGCGCCACCAGCAGCGACCAGCGGGTGGGCGTGGCCACGATCGGCCCGAGCCGCATGCCCTGGGCGTCCAGTCGTACGACGGCCCGCGCGGCCGCGGCGGCGGGCAGGCTCACCGCACACGGCGCGGTTCCGCCGGTGGCCATCAGGACGGGAGCGGTAGGCCGGTTGGTCCACCACCAGGACACCATCCGGGGGTCGGTGGTGGCCGCGAGCAGCCCCGGATCGAAGGGATGCGCGCCCGGGACGGCGCAGTCGGAGCCGGGGCAGGCGCACCGGGAGCCGTCCGCTCCGCTGCGGCCGACGCCGGGCAGTACGGGCCACCGCCACACGGTCGCGCAGGTGAGCGCGGCATCGAGGAGAGCCTGCGTGCCGCTGCGCGCCCGGGCGGGACGCAGGGACCGCAAGCGATTACGGAGCCGCTGGAGACGCCTTCCGAGGATCTCGCGCATGAGCGCTCGTTCCCTTCCGTTGAACGCCGAGGGCCACATCACACCGTGTCATCGATATCTGACTGCATGTACACGTTCGAGCGTCACTTCTGCTGCCACGCTGCCACGCTGTCCGCCTGGCGCGGGTCCACCCGGTTCCTGCGGGTCTGCCGTGCGGGTTCCGTGCGGATCTTCGGTGCGGGTCTTGGCACGTCTTACGGGTCCATCGAACGCCGGGCGGGGGCGGAACGCGACCGCACCGGCCGTGGCACCGGCTGCCGCCGCTAAGGACGACGGTCGCCGCGAGGCGGTTCCCGCAGGTCCCCGGAGGGCGCCGACGGCGCCAACTGACCCCGGGTGCTGCGGATTACCTACCCGGACCGCTGTGGACGCCCGTCCAGTCGACCGCAAAAACCTCCCGCTTCTGGCTTTTTCCAGCCAAGTTCTAGCCTTGGCTCGACAGTGAGTTTCCGCCCCACGGACACCAGGATTCCCACCTGGGCGATGCTGGACACGCATCCACGTGTGCGTGTAGATGTGGATTCCTTGATGGCGGCGCAGCACGATCTGGGGGTTTGCGATGCTATATGGCGAATCGCACCAGGTGGAAAGGCGGACGCCATGAGCGCCTCGCATCTGCCGAAAGTGGCTGGAATCGATCCAGAAGTCCCCGCGTCACCGCAAACTGCGGCGCCCGCACCCGTACGGACCGCCCCTCCACCGGCCCCGTCACCCGGCCCGAGCAGCCTCATCCAAGACCGGCTCGCGGGCATGGTCTCGGACCTCACCACCCTCCACGAGCTCACCGAGCGGCTGACCCGCACCGGTGATCTCGACTCCTCCCTCCACGAGTTCCTGCGCGCCGGAGCCGCACTCGTCGGTGCCCGCCGCGGCCTGATCGTCCTGGAACCCTCCGACGGGCTCGGCCCCACCGCCACGATCGGCCTCGGCCTCGGCCGCGCCGACCTCGGGCACATCGAGACCGTGCCGCGCAGCGCGACCTCGTACGGCCGCATCCTCGACGGCCTCCCCGACGCGCACGGAGGCTCGGAGGTGCTGCCCGAGCCGGGCGAGCCCGTCGGCGGCGGAGGCCTGGCCGCCGCCGACCCCCGCCACCGTGAGGTGGCCGCCCGCCTGGGCTACGCCGCCAGCTACGCGCTGCCGCTGACGGCCGAGGCCACCGGCCGGCTGGGCGCGGCCGTCTGGCTCTACGACGAGCAGGCCGAACCGGGCGAGCGCCAGCGCGACCTCGCCGGGCTCTACGTCCGGCATGCCGCCGAACACCTGGCCCGGATGCTGGATGTGGAGCGCTCGCGGGCACGTCTGGCCACCGTCGCCGAGGAGCTGCTGCCCAGCCGCCTGCCCCGGGTCCCCGGCGTCGAGCTCGCCGCCCGCCACCACACGGGTCCGCGCGGAGGCGGCGACTGGTACGACGCCCTGCCGCTGCCCGAAGGCGCCCTCGGGCTGGCCGTCGGCTCGGTGGCGGGGTCCGGCCCGAGCGCGGTCGCCGCCATGGGCCGGCTGCGGGCCTCCCTGCGCGCCTACGCCGTCATGGAGGGTGAGGACCCCGTCGCCGTCCTGTCCGACCTGGAGCTGCTGCTGCGCCTGACCGAGCCCGCACGCTCGGCCACGGCACTCTTCGCCTACTGCGAACCCGGCCAGCGCAAGATCACCTTCGCCGGCGCCGGTCACACCCCGCCCCTGCTCATCGGCGAGCGGCGCACCGAGTACGTGGAGACCTCGCTCTCCGCGCCCCTGGGCATGCTGTCCTGCTGGGAGGCGCCGAGCGTGGAGATCGAGCCCGCCCCGGGAGAAACGGTGCTGCTCTACACGGACGGACTGCTGCGGCGTACCGGCGACGCGATGGACCGCGCCTACGCCCGGCTGCACGCGGCGGCCGCGGGCGCGCCCCGCAGCGCCCGCGACGATCCGGCGGCCCTCTGCGACCACATCCTGCGGACCGTGCTGCCCGAGGGAGAGCCGGCCGACACCCCCGAGGACGTCGTCCTGCTCGCCGCCCGGTTCGACTGAGCGCGCGGCTGGCGCCCCGGGGGCGGCAGCTGTGCGCGCCCGGGCGGCGGCGCGGGCGCTGCCAGGGCCCCGGGCCTGGCGGCTGGTCTGGTCTACGGCCACTTCTGTCGGTTTGTGCTCACACATACGATGGATGAGGTCCGTACCCGGTCCATGCCTGTCGAAGCTGAGGAGAAGACGTGGCTGACGAGCTCACCCCGGAGACCCCGGAAGAAGAGCAGCCCCAGAAGACGCACAAGCAGCGCAAGAACGGGCTGTACCCGGGCGTCAGCGACGAACTCGCCGAGAGCATGCGCACCGGCTGGGCCGACACCGAGCTGCACGGGCTGGAGCCCGTCCCCCAGGCCGGGCACACCGCCGCCCGCCGCGCCGCGCTGTCCGCCCGCTTCCCCGGTGAGCGCCTCGTCATCCCCGCGGGCCGTCTGAAGACCCGCTCGAACGACACCGAGTACCCCTTCCGCGCCTCGACCGAGTACGCGTACCTCACCGGTGACCAGACCGAGAACGGCGTCCTGGTCCTGGAGCCGGCGGACACCGTCGGGGAGACCGGGCACACGGCCACCCTCTACCTGCTGCCGCGCTCGAACCGTGAGAACGGCGAGTTCTGGCTCTCCGGCCAGGGCGAGCTGTGGGTCGGCCGCCGCCACTCCCTCACCGAGGCCGAGCAGCTGCTGGGCATCCCCGCCAAGGACGTGCGCGAGCTCGCCGAGGCCCTCACCGAGGCCACCGGTCCCGTCCGCGTCGTCCGCGGTCACGACGCCCTCATCGAGAAGGCGCTGACCGACAAGGTCACCGCCGAGCGCGACGAGGAGCTGCGCGTCTACCTCTCCGAGGCCCGCGTCGTGAAGGACGACTTCGAGATCGGCGAGCTGCAGAAGGCCGTCGACTCCACCGTCCGCGGTTTCGAGGACGTCGTGAAGGTCCTCGACAAGGCCGAGGCCACCTCGGAGCGCTACATCGAGGGCACCTTCTTCCTGCGCGCCCGCGTCGAGGGCAACGACGTCGGCTACGGCTCCATCTGCGCCGCCGGCCCGCACGCGTGCACCCTGCACTGGGTCCGCAACGACGGTGACGTGCGCTCCGGGGACCTGCTGCTGCTGGACGCCGGCGTGGAGACCCACTCCCTCTACACGGCGGACGTCACGCGGACCCTGCCCATCAGCGGTACGTACACCGGCATTCAGCGCAAGATCTACGACGCGGTCTACGAGGCCCAGGAGGCCGGCATCGCCGCGGTGAAGCCGGGCGCGAAGTTCCGCGACTTCCACGACGCCTCCCAGCACGTGCTCGCCGAGAAGCTCGTCGAGTGGGGTCTGCTGGAGGGGCCGGTCGAGCGCGTCCTGGAGCTCGGCCTGCAGCGTCGCTGGACCCTGCACGGCACCGGCCACATGCTCGGCATGGACGTCCACGACTGCGCCGCCGCGCGCACCGAGGCGTACGTCGCCGGGACCCTGGAGCCGGGCATGTGCCTCACCGTCGAGCCCGGTCTCTACTTCCAGGCCGATGACCTGACGGTGCCGCAGGAGTACCGCGGCATCGGCGTCCGGATCGAGGACGACATCCTCGTCACCGAGGACGGCAACCGGAACCTGTCCGCCGCGCTGCCCCGCACCTCCGTCGAGGTCGAAGCCTGGATGGCGCGCCTCAAGGGCTGACGCCCGCGTCGCTCTTCGGGTGGGCCGACCGGTGGGCCGGCCCGGGGGCCGGCTGGTGGGCGGGATCGGGCGCGGGACGGCCGTGCGGCATCCCGCCCACCGGCGTCAGCACGGGCGGATACGCCACGGACGCTGAGGCACGCGAGTACCGGCGGCTCCGGGGGCTGATCCCCGCGTGACCGCCCGCCCGGGGCGGGGTGCACCGGCCGGGGCTTCTACGGCACGCTCACCAGCGCGTCATCGCGCCGCTTGAGCATCTTGTCGAAGCTCACCACGGCTCCCCGGCCCGGCCGGTTGCGGAAGCGGGCGTGGTCGGCGAGTTCCGCGATCAGGTGCAGGCCCCGGCCGTGTTCGGCCAGGCAGGGTCTGCGGCGGTCGACCGTCGCGGGAGGGAACCCGGGACCCGAGTCGGTCACCTCGATGCGGCAACAGTCCCCGTCGAGGTAGGCCGTGACGCGGTACGCCTCGGTCTCGTCCGGGGCGGCGCCGAGCCCGCCGTGCTCCACCGCGTTCGCACAGGCCTCGCTCAGTGCCACGGAGAGATCGAAGGAGATGTCCGGGTCCACCCCCGCGGTCTCCATGGTCCCCAGCAGCAGTCGCCTGGCGAGCGGCACGCTCGCGGCTTCGCGCCTCAAGTGGAGAGACCACCAGATGCTCATACGGTTACCTATTGCCGCGCTCGGCGGACCGTAAGCGCCCCCGCGGCCGTCTGTGTCCTCATTGCCCCCGTTCGGCCGATGCGGCTCTCCCGGGAGCCGGTGTATGCGGAAGCCTCCGCCGTCCGCGCTCGCGGCCGCCGCGGCGCAACGGGTGCCGTCGCCGCAGCCTGATCCAGCGCCGCGGCGGGCGCGGGCTTGCGGAAAGGTGACTCAAGGGACCTTCCGGACCTGCCGTATGGACGGTCCATGCCCAGTGCGATGATGGCCGGGCCATGACTGCCCCCCACTCGACGCGCGCCGGAACCTCACTCCGGCTGATACGGGCCGCGGTGTTCACCGCGGTCTGCGTCGTGCTGTCCGGGGCCGGGCACGCCCTGGCGTCCTGCGCCACCGTGCCCTGGTGGTCCCTCGGCGTCGGCTTCCTTGCCGTGTTCGCCGTCGCGGCCCCGCTCGCGGGACGCCCGCGTACGCTGCCCGGCATCGCCGCGGGGCTCGCCGCCGGGCAGCTCGCGCTGCACACACTGTTCGGCCTCGGCCAGCACGACGCCGCGGCCGCCGCGGCGTCAGCCGACGCCGCCGACACCTCGCTGGCCGCGCTCGCCGCCCGGCTGGTGTGCGGGGGCAACTCCGTACCGCTCAGCCCGGCCGACGCCCGGCAGATCCTGGAGACCGCCGGTCTCGACCCGGCCGCCCTGGCCGCGCAGGCCGCCGCGCAGACGCACAGCGTGCACGCCCACATGGCTCAGGCCGCCACCTCTGAGCCGTCCACCGGCCTGTTCAGTCCGGGCATGCTGCTCGGTCACCTGCTCGCCGCCCTGGCCGCCGGCTGGCTGCTGGGACGTGGCGACGCGGCGCTGTTCCGGCTCCTCGGACTGTCCCTGACCTCCGCCGAAGCCGCCCCGGTACGCGCGCTGCGCACCGCGCTGGCTTTCGTACGCGCCCTCTGCGCCGGGCTTCCGGGCACGCCCGCCCGTCCCGCACGCACGCGGCGGACCGCGGCCGCTGCGGCCGCCCCCACGGGACGGGAAGCACTCCAGCACACGGTGATCAGGCGCGGGCCGCCCATGGCGCTCGCCCTCGCTGCCTGACGCGGCACCCTCCGCCCCGGACACACACGGGAGCACCGGTGCCGCGAACTCCGCGCGCATCCGTGCGCGGGCCACCGTCACCCTGCTTCAGTGGAGTGTTCCGCCATGAAGACCTCTCGCGTCTCCTTCGCCGCCGCGATCGCCGCCGGTTCCGTCCTCGTCCTGTCCGGCACCGCCTTCGGCCACGTGAGCGTGCAGCCCGGCGAAGCCGTCAAGGGCGGCTACGCGACGATCAATTTCAAGGTCCCCAACGAGCGCGACAACGCGTCGACCACCCAGCTGGAGGTCAGCTTCCCGACCGACCAGCCCCTCACGTCCGTCATGCCGCAGGACGTGCCCGGCTGGACCGTGAAGGTCGAGAAGGGCCCGCTCGACAAGCCGCTCACCGTGCACGGCAAGCAGATCAACGAGGCCGTCACCAAGGTCACCTGGAGCGGCGGCAAGATCGAGCCGGGCAAGTTCCAGCAGTTCCCCCTCTCCGTGGGCAAGCTGCCCGAGAAGGCCGAGCAGATGGTCTTCAAGTCCATCCAGACCTACGACAACGGCGAGGTCGTCCGCTGGATCGAGGAAGCCAAGGAGGGCGCCGCCGAACCGCAGAACCCGGCGCCCGTCTTGAAGCTGACCGCCGCCAAGGGCGACGACCACCACGGCGATGCCGGTAAGGCGGGGGAGCAGGACGCCGGCAAGGAAGAGGCGGGAGACCACGACGAGGCGGCGGCCCGGCACGGCTCCGACTGGACGGCGCGTGCCCTCGGCATCGCCGGTATCGTCGTCGGACTCGGTGGTGTGGCCTTCGGTGTCGCCTCCCGTCGCCGCTCCGCCTGACCTGCCCCTCCCGCGCCGGTCGGCGGCTGCCCTTCGCCCGTCGACCGGCGCCTTCGCCCGGTCCCAGAACATCCGTACCATCCCCGATCCCAGGGACATCCCTCCATGCGCACCATTCGTGTGACGGTCGCCGCCCTCGTCGCGGCGGCCGCACTCACCCTCACCGCTTGCGGTACCGAGCGGGCCGATACCGGTTCGGTCACCCAGATCTCCGGCGGCCAGAGCAAGACCAGGGCGGCGACCGTCCTGGACCGCCCGTTCGACAAGCCCGAGCTCGTCCTCACGGACACCACCGGCAAGCCGTGGAGCCTGCGCGAGCAGACCAAGGGCAAGCCGACTCTCATCTACTTCGGCTACACCAACTGCCCTGACGTGTGCCCGCTGACGATGAGCAACATCGCCGTCGCGAAGAAGGCACTGCCCCAGGCCGACCAGGAAGACCTCCAGGTCGTCTTCGTCACCACCGATCCCGAACGGGACACACCCGAGTCCCTCGGTGCCTGGCTCAGGTCCCAGGACCCGGCCTTCACCGGACTCACCGGCAATTTCGCCACCATCCAGGCCGCCGCGCGCTCGCTCGGCATCGGTATCGAGGCGCCCACGAAGGAAGCCGACGGCAGCGTCGTCTCCATGCACGGCGCCCAGGTCATCGCGTTCTCGCCCAAGACCGACGAGGGCTACGTCCTCTACGGCGAAGGCACCACCGTCGACGACTACACCAAGGACCTGCCGAAGATCATCAAGGGAGAAAACCCGTGACCGCCCGCACCACCCGCACCCTCGCCGCCGCCCTCTCCCTGACGGCAGCGATCGCCATATCCGGCTGCTCCTCAGATGCCAAGGAGAATGCGGCCAAGCCGAAGCTGTCGGTCAGCGGCGCCTTCATGCCCGAGCCCGTCAACGACAAGATGGCCGGCGCCTTCATGGTCATCAAGAATGAGTCGAAGACCGCCGACAAGCTCACCGGCGCGGCCTCCCCGCTCTCCGAGGATCTGCAGATCCACGAGACCAAGAACCAGAAGATGCGGCAGGTCACTTCCATGGAGGTGCCCGCCAACGGTGAACTGCGTCTGGAGCGCGGCGGCGACCACGTCATGTTCATGGGGCTGAAGAGCACGCCGAAGGTCGGCGACAAGGTCACCGTCGAGCTGCGCTTCGAGAAGGCGGAGCCGCTGAAGGTCGAGCTCGACGTGAAGGAACGGACGTACACCGCGCAGGCTCCCGCTCCTACCGACGGCAACGCCCACTGACGGACCGAGGGACTGACACGCCATGACGGCCACCGCCCCCGCCCCATCCGCGGACCCATCCGCGGCCCGCGCCCGCGCCGCGGCACTTCTGCCGCGCCTCGCGCTGGTACTCGCGACCCTGCTGGCGACGCTGTTCACCGCGGTCTCCCCGGCCGCGGCACACGCCGCACTCACCGCGAGCGACCCCAAGGACGGGGCGGTGGTCGCCACGGCACCCGCCCAGGTGACACTCTCCTTCTCGGAGCAGGTCGCCATGGGCGAGGACTCCATCCGCGTCCTGGACCCTCAGGGCAAGCGCGTCGACACCGGCGAGCTGCGCGACATGTGCGGCGGCGGCACCATCCGCTACGGCACCGCTCTGCACGCCGGCCTGCCGAACGGCACCTACACCGTCGCGTGGCAGGCCGTCTCCGCCGACAGCCACCCGATCTCCGGTGCCTTCACCTTCTCCATCGGTGCGCCGTCGGCCACCAGCGTCACCCTCCCCTCCGCGCAGGCGGGAGGCGGGCCCGTGGGTATCGCGTACGGGATGGCCCGGTACGTCGCCTACGCGGGCTTCGCCGTCCTCGTCGGCGGCGCCGCCTTCATCCTGCTGTGCTGGCGGCGGGGCGCGGCCGAGCGGCCGCTCCAGAAGCTCGTACTGCGCGCCTGGGTCGCCCTCACCGCCGCCACGCTGGCGATGCTGGTGCTCCGTACCCCGTACACCGGGTCGGGGAGCTTCGCCGACGCCTTCGACCTCGGCGGGCTGAAAGCCGCCTTGGAGACCAAGACCGGCGCCTCCCTCGTCTCCCGGCTGCTCCTGCTGGGCGCGGCGGCGCTCTTCCTCGCGGTCCTGTTCGGCGCCTTCGCGCGGCGACAGCAGCCGGACCGGTCGGCAGCGGGGAAGGCAGTGGCCGCAGGGGCTGCGGGGGACGCGCGCGCCCTGGCGGACGTGGAGGGCTCAGGGCAGGCACGGCAGGCAGGCCTGGCAGACGGCGCGGAGAACGGTCCGGACGCACCGGCCGCCGCCCGCGGCGGCGACGAGCTTGCGGACACCGAGGACACCAAGAACTCCGAGGACTCCGAGGACACCAGCGACCTCACCTTCGGCCTGGCCATCGGCGGCGCCGTCGTCTCGGGCGGTATCGCCGCCACGTGGGCGCTTTCGGAGCACGCGTCCACCGGTCTCCAGCCGGGCATCGCCATGCCGGCCGACATCCTGCACCTGCTGGCCGTCGCCACCTGGCTCGGCGGCCTCACTGCGCTGCTGGTCGCCCTGCACAAGGTGCCCGGCATCGAACGGGAAGCCGTCCAGCGGTTCTCCCGCGTCGCGTTCGTCAGCGTGCTCGTGCTCGCCGTCACCGGTGCCTACCAGTCCTGGCGGCAGGTCGGCAGCTGGTCCGCCCTCACCGGCACCGACTACGGACGGCTTCTGCTGCTCAAGGTCGGGCTCGTCGGCGTCCTCGTCGCCGTCGCCTACATGTCCCGGAAATGGACGGCCCGGCTCGCCGACCCCGCCGTCGGACGGACCGCGAAGGCGGACGCACCGGTCGATGTTTCACGTGAAACGTCGACCGATGTTTCACGCGAAACGTCGACCGATGTTTCACGTGAAACGTCGACCGCCTCCGTCACCGCCACGGTGCCCGCGGACGCCAAGCGTGCCGCTCAGCTCGCCCGGCAGGACGCCGCCCGCGAGGTCGCCCGGCGAAAGCAGGCCCGCGACGCGGACCCGGACCGGGCGGGTCTGCGCCGTTCCGTCCTCGCCGAGGCGGGGGTCGCCGTGGTGCTGCTCGCCGTCACGACCGTGCTCACCAGTACCGAGCCCGGTCGCGCCGTGGAGCAGGAAACGGGCCGCGGCTCCACCGCCACGGCTGTCCCCGACCGCGCCGTCAAGATCACCCTGCCGTTCGACACGGGCGGCCGGGCCGGCAAGGGGACCGTCCGGCTGGAGCTGGACCCCGGCCGGGTGGGTGCCAACACCCTGCACCTGTGGGCGGACGGACCCGACGGGAAGCCCCTTGACCTTCCCGAGATCAAGGTCTCCTTCACCCTCCCCGCCAAGGACATCGGACCCCTGCCGCTCGTCCCGGACCGCATCGCGCCCGGACACTGGACGGCATTGGGCGTGCAGGTCCCGCTCGCCGGTGAATGGCGCATCGACGTGACCGTCCGTACCTCCGACATCGACCAGACGACCGTCCACAAGACCGTGAAGATCGGCTGAACAGCGTGACCGAGAGCAACCCCGACATCGAGATCTCCCGGCGCCGCCTGCTGGGCACCGTCGGCGCCGCAGGCGCCGCGGGCCTCGCACTCGGCGCCACCGGTGGCGCCCTCGCGCACTCCGCGCTCGCCGACTCTGTCAACGGCGCAGCCGCCGCGGGCGCCCCCGGAAGCCTGTCCTCCCTCGGCGCCACCAAGGTCGCCTTCCACGGTGACCACCAGGCCGGCATCACCACCCCCTTGCAGGCCAAGGGGCACCTCATCGCCTTCGACCTCGCCCCAGGCGCGGGCCGTACGGAGGCCGCCGCGCTGCTGCGGCGCTGGTCCGAGACCGCCCGGCGGCTCATGGCGGGCGAGACCGCCCCGGTGGCCGACACCGGCATCGCCCTCGACGCCGGCCCGTCCTCCCTCACCGTTACCTTCGGCTTCGGACATTCCTTCTTCGACCGCACCGGCCTGACTGCCCGTCGCCCGGCCGCCCTCGACCCGTTGCCCGTCTTCTCCGCCGACCGGATAGACGACCGTCGCAGCAACGGCGACCTGTGGGTCCAGATCGGCGCCGACGACGGACTCGTCGCCTTCCACGCCCTGCGGGCCCTGCAGAAGGATGCCGGGGACGCAGCCCGCGTCCGCTGGCAGATGAACGGTTTCAACCGGTCCCCCGGCGCCACCGGCACCCCGATGACGGCCCGCAACCTCATGGGGCAGGTCGACGGAACGGGCAACCCGAAGCCCGCGGAACCCGACTTCGACCAGCGGATCTTCGTGCCCGATGGCGGACCCGGGCCGGCCGGGCACTCATGGATGGCGGGGGGCTCGTACGCCGTCGTCCGGCGCATCCGCATGCTCCTCGACGACTGGGACAAGCAGTCCCTGGCCCAGCAGGAGCAGGTGATCGGCCGTACGAAGGCGACCGGGGCCCCGCTGACCGGCGGCGGCGAGACGACGGAGATGGAGCTCGACAAGGTCGGCGCCGACGGCAAGCCCGTCATCCCGTCCAACGCCCACGCGCGGATCTCCGCGCCCGAGCAGAACGGCGGGGCCGCCATGCTGCGGCGCCCCTTCTCCTTCCACGACGGGATCGACGCCGACGGCGCCCCCGACGCGGGTCTCCTCTTCATCTGCTGGCAGGCGGACCCGCTGCGGGGGTTCGTCCCCGTACAGCGCAAGCTCGACCGGGGCGATGCCTTGTCCGCATTCATCCGGCACGAGTCCAGCGGCCTGTACGCGGTGCCGCCCGGCCCCCGTGCCGGAGAGTACGTCGGGCAGCGGCTGCTCGAAGGATGAACCGGCCCGCGGAGCGCGGCGCCCCGGCATTAGGCTGCTCACATGTCGGCCACTCGCTACACCTATCTCGGTCCCGAGGGCACCTTCACCGAAGCCGCCCTCCGCACACTGCCGGAAGCCGCGACCCGGGAGCTCGTCCCGATGGTGTCGGTCCCGGCCGCGCTGGACGCCGTGCGCAACGGCGAGGCCGCTGCCGCGCTGGTGCCGATCGAGAACTCTGTGGAGGGAGGAGTCACCTCCACCCTGGACGAGCTGGCCTCCGGCGAACCGCTGATGATATATCGCGAGGTCCTGCTGCCCATCGCCTTCGCTCTGCTCGTGCGGCCGGGGACCGCCCTGTCGGACGTCAAGACCGTCACCGGGCACCCGGTGGCCCAGCCCCAGGTGCGCAATTGGCTCCGGGCGAACCTCCCCGACGCCGTATGGGAGTCGGCCGCGTCCAACGCCGACGGCGCCCGGCTGGTCCAGGAGGGCCGCTTCGACGCGGCGTTCGCGGGTGAGTTCGCGGCGGCCACCTACGGGCTCGTACCGCTGGTCACCGAGATCCACGACGCGGAGAACGCGGAGACCCGGTTCGTCCTCGTCGGCCGCCCCGCCCGCCCCTCGGCTCCGACCGGCGCCGACAAGACCTCCGTGGTGCTGTGGCTCGGTGACGACCACCCCGGTGCACTGCTGGAACTCCTTCAGGAGTTCGCCGTGCGGGGGGTCAACCTGATGCTGATCCAGTCCCGTCCGACCGGCGAGGGCATCGGCAACTACTGCTTCGCCGTCGACGCCGAGGGCCACATCTCCGACCGGCGGGTCAGCGAGGCGCTCATGGGCCTCAAGCGGACCTGCCCGCGCGTCCGCTTCCTCGGGTCCTATCCGCGCGCCGGGGTGGCTCAGCGTGATATCCGCGCCCCCCGGCCGGGGACCTCCGACGGTGACTTCACAGCTGCCTCCGACTGGCTGACGCGCTGCCTCGACGGCCGGGCGTAGGGCTTGCCTCCACTGTCCACAAAGTTATCCACAGGGCAGTGGGCAGACCTGGGGACAAGTCGACAGGGCAGCGCGACAAGGTCGACAAATCGGCCTGGGCTCGGGTTTCGCCCTGGAGAGCGGAAGGTGAACGGCGTCACCCGCGCATCGCGGATCAACTCTTCGGGGCGGGCCATTCCCACCCGAATGAGTGCGTGAGGGCGGTTTGAACCCTGTCTCCCTCAGACGGCCAACCGGTCGCGAATGATCTATTTCCGTGTCCACAGATCCAGCCCACAGCCTGTGGATAAGGTGCCCCGCCCCAGGGTTTCCTGTGGACAAAGAAGCCTCCGGCCCTGCTCAGAGACTCTTGCTCGGAGACGACTCCGCGTCATGGCCGGGACCCCTTTCGGGGAATGGGCGGGCTATTGCCGCCCACATCTCCGAAGGAACCCCCGACCCGCCTCCCCGCTTATCCATTCACCGCAATAGGGACATAGTGACACGCAGCGTGATATCGGTGTGATCCCCTCAACCCGGCCCGGTAGCCTGGAGGGGTGATTGACCTTCGGCTGCTCCGTGAAGACCCTGACCGTGTCCGCGCCTCGCAGCGCGCCCGTGGAGAGGACGTCGGACTCGTCGACGCGCTCCTCTCCGCCGACGAGCGCCGCAGGTCTTCCGGCATGCGCTTCGACGAACTGCGCAATGAGCAGAAGTCGCTCGGCAAGCTCATCCCGAAAGCCTCCCCGGAGGAGCGGGCCGAGCTGCTGAAGAAGGCAGAGCAGCTCAAGCAGGACGTCAAGGCCGCCGAGGCCGAGCAGAACGAGGCCGACGAGGCCGCGAAGCAGCTGCTGCTGCAGCTCAGCAACATCGTCCACGAGGACGTCCCGGTCGGCGGCGAGGAGGACTTCACCGTCCTGGAGACGCACGGCGCCATCCGTGACTTCGCCGCGGAGGGCTTCGAGCCCAAGGACCACCTGGAGCTCGGCGAATCGCTGGGCGCCATCGACGTCGAGCGCGGGGCCAAGGTGTCCGGCTCGCGCTTCTACTACCTGACCGGTGTCGGCGCCCTGCTGGAGCTGGCCCTGGTCAACGCCGCGATCGCGCAGGCCACCGAGGCCGGCTTCATCCCGATGCTGACCCCGGCGCTGGTCCGCCCGCGCGCGATGGAGGGCACGGGCTTCCTCGGCCAGGCCGCGGAGAACGTCTACCACCTGGAGAAGGACGACTTCTACCTGGTCGGCACCTCCGAGGTCCCGCTCGCGGCGTACCACATGGACGAGATCATCGACGCCGACAAGCTCCCGCTGCGGTACGCCGGCTTCTCGCCCTGCTTCCGCCGCGAGGCCGGTACGTACGGCAAGGACACCCGCGGCATCTTCCGCGTCCACCAGTTCGACAAGGTCGAGATGTTCTCGTACGTCGCACCGGAGGAGGCCGAGGCCGAGCACAAGCGGCTCCTGGACTGGGAGAAGCAGTGGCTGACCAGCCTGGAGCTGCCCTTCCAGGTGATCGATGTCGCCACCGGTGACCTGGGCGCCTCGGCCTCGCGCAAGTTCGACTGCGAGGCGTGGATCCCCACCCAGGGCAAGTACCGCGAGCTGACCTCCGCCTCGAACTGCGACGGCTTCCAGGCCCGCCGGCTGTCGATCCGCTACCGCGACGGCAAGAAGACCCAGCCGCTGTCGACGCTGAACGGCACGCTCTGCGCCGTACCGCGCACCATCGTCGCGATCCTGGAGAACCACCAGCAGGCCGATGGTTCGGTGCGAGTACCGCAGGCACTGCGTCCGTACCTCGGCGGCCGCGAGGTACTGGAGCCGATCACCAAGTGAGCCCGGCTCCGTTCCCGTACAAACTCGTCGCCACCGATCTCGACGGGACGCTGCTGCGTGGCGACGGCACCGTCTCGGAACGCACCCGTGAAGCGCTCGTCGCGGCCACCGCGGCGGGCGCGGCGCACATCATCGTCACCGGCCGGGCCGTGCCCTGGACCCGGCACGTGCTGGACGATCTCGGCTACCAGGGCATCGCCGTGTGCGGGCAGGGCGCGCAGGTCTACGACGCGGGCGCGCACCGGCTGCTGACCTCGGTGACGCTCGACCGGCAGCTGGCCGGTCTGGCGCTGTCGAAGATGGAAGCCGAGATCGGTCAGCTGGCCCTCGCGGCCAGCCGGGACGGGGTGGACGGCGAGGTCTTGATCGGCCCCGGCTACCAGGTGCAGGAAGGCCTGCCGGCCGTCCGCCTGAAGGACACCACCGAGGTGTGGACGGCCCCGTTGAACAAGCTGTACATCCAGCACCCGGACCTCGACGACGACGCGCTCGTCAAGGCGGGCCGGGCGGTCGTCGGCAGTCTGGTCGACATCGTGATGGCCGGTCCTGGTGTGGTGGAGATCCTGCCGCTGGGGCTGAGCAAGGCCACCGGGCTCTCGCTGGCCGCGCGCCGGCTGGGGGTGAAGGCGGCGGAGACGGTCGCCTTCGGTGACATGCCCAACGACATCCCGATGTTCGCCTGGTCGGCGCACGGTGTGGCGATGGCCAATGCCCATGCGGAGCTCAAGGCGGTGGCAGACGAGGTGACGACCTCCCACGAGGAGGACGGCATCGCGGTGGTGCTGGAGCGTCTGCTGGGCGCCGCGTAGCGCAAGCGGCCAGGCCGCCGCACCGACCGTACGGGTAACGCACCGACGTACGGGTAGCGCCCAGGCGTACCCCGTAGCCCACCGACGTACCCGCAGCGCACAGGACGTAGGAGAGGTCCGGGGCGGCCCGCGCCGACGGCGCGCTCGAAGTGGCCGCCCCGGACCTTTGTTGCTCCCCGCACCGCTCACTCTGCCCCGCGCGGAAGTCCCGTACCACCGAATTTCGCCCCGCCAGCCGAGCGGAACCGCAAGGCCCCGCCCGGCGTGTGGGCCGGGCGGGGCCCTGTGCTCGTACGGTGCGGGGACCGTGGGGCGGTGGTGCTGACTTCGGCCTACTCCTCGCCGGCCAGGGTGAGGCGGCGCAGCCTCTGCCCCGCGTAGACGGTGGCCCCCACGGTGACCGCGGCGAGCAGGACCGCGGCGGTGGGCAGACCGACGGTGGCGTCGACGTACCCGTCACCGGCGACCTTCTCGGCGAGCGACAGGGCCCACTGCTGAACGCTGAGGGTCTTTGCGCCGGAGACCAGGCTGCCGAAGAGCGACTCCCAGATCAGGGCGTAGACCAGGCCGAAGACGACGGCGTGCCGGCTGACGGTGCCCAGCAGCAGGAACAGCGCGCTGTAGGCGATCGACGCCACCAGCGCGGCGACGGTGTAGGCGACGGCGATCTGCTGGCCGTTGCCGTTGAGGATGAAGCCGGCGATCAGGGTGGGGATCGCGGAGAAGGCCATGGTGACGGCGATCGCGACGATCAGCTTGGTCATGATGATCGTGGGGCGCTTCACCGGCTTGGCGAGCAGGTAGACGATCGAGCCGTCGTCGATCTCGGGTCCGATGGCTCCGGTGCCGGCGATGACGCCGATCAGCGGGACCATCGTGGCGAGGGCGAAGCCTCCGAGGAGGTCGGCGGTGACCTTGTCGTCCACACCGGCGAAAGCGCGGACGGCGAGGGCGATGACGATCAGCAGGGCGGGCAGCGCGAAGAGGATCAGCGCGCGGCGCCGGCCGAGCAGGGCCCGGTAGGTGAGCCGGGCAACGGTGGGGTTGTACATGGGTGCCAGCTCCTTTCAGGCCGCGACGAGGTAGGAGAAGACCGACTCAAGGGACTCGTCGGAGGGGGAGACCGTCAGCAGTCTGACGCCGTGCTCCCGGGCCACACGCGGCAGCAGCTCGGTGAAGCGGCCGAAGTCGACGGCCTGGATGCGCAGCGCGCCCTCCTTGAGGTCGACCTCGATACCGGCGGTGGAGGGGTCGGCGATCAGGGCCGCGGCGAGAACCCGGTCGTCGGAGGAACGGACGAGGTAGCGGTGCGGGCGGTCCGTCATCAGGCGGCGGATCTTGCGGAAGTCGCCGGAGGCGGCGTGCCGGCCCGCGACGACCACCTCGATGTGCGAGGCGAGCTGCTCGACCTCCTCCAGGATGTGGGAGGAGAACAGCACGGTGCGTCCCTCGTCGCCCATGCGCCGCAGCAGGTCCATCAGCTGCATGCGCTGGCGCGGGTCCATGCCGTTGAAAGGCTCGTCGAGGAGCAGCACGGAAGGGTCGTGGACGAGGGCGGACGCCATCTTCACGCGCTGGCGCATCCCCTTGGAGTAGGTGGAGATCTTCCGGTCCTGGGCGTACTCCATCTCCACGGTCGCCAGCGCCCGTTGGGCGGTCGCGTCATCGAGGCCGTGCAGTTCGGCGTTGGCGACGACGAACTCCCGGCCGGTGAGGAAGTCGTACATGGCCTCGCGCTCGGGGACCACGCCGACCTGCTTGTAGACCTGCTCGTTGCGCCAGATCGGCGCGCCGTCGAGGGTGACGGTGCCCGTGGAGGGAGCGAGGAAGCCGCCCATCATGTTGATGAGCGTGGATTTGCCGGCGCCGTTGGGGCCCAGCAGTCCGGTGACGCCGGGCCCGATGCGCATGGTCACGTCGTTGACGGCGACGACGTTCCCGAACCAGCGGGAGGTGTGGTCGATGTCGATGATGGTCACAGCCCGGCCTTCCGGTAGCGGGCCATCAGGGCGGCGTAGGAGCCGGCGATGAGGCCTAGGACGACGAGCAGGTAGACGGCGCCCACACCGGCCGTGGGACCTGTGCCGCCCGGGAAGGCGGAGGTCGCGCCGAGGAAGGCGGTCTGCACGCCGTCGATCAGGGTGATGGGGGAGAAGAGGCCCAGCCAGTCGATGGCGCCGGCGTTTCCGGTCGTGTGGGCGACGGCCTGCACGGTGGAGACGGCGCCGTACGGGATGAGCAGCAGCGCGATGACGGCGGCGACGCCGAATCCGCGGCGCGGGGTGAGGGCGGCCATGACCAGGCCGAGGCCGGAGAAGAGCAATGACAGCAGGAGTACCGACACCAGTCCCTGTCCGAATCCCTTGGTCTGGTCGCCGAAGTCGAACTTGGCCAGCAGCGCACCGATCCACATGATGAGCAGCGGGGTGGCGGTGAGGATGAACATGGCCGAGGCCATGGCCGCGTACTTCGCCAGCACGTAGTCGACGCGTTCGATGGGACGCGAGAAGTAGAGCGGGACGGTCTTGAAGCGCAGATCGCGGGAGACGGACTGCGGCGCCTGGGAGGCGAGGTAGAGGCCGATGACCACCTGGGTGGTCAGGGCGTACGTCGTGTACTTGATCGGCAGGTCGGTGGAGCCCGGGACGGCGATGGCGACCGCGACGATGATCAGGGCGGGGACGCACATCACCGCGAAGAGGATCATCGGGAGCACCTTGGACTTGGCGGACCGGCCGAGTCCGTAGGCGCCGCGCAGCGACTGCGAGAACAGCGACTTGCGGGCGTAGGCGCGGCCGAGCCGGGCTCCGTCGTAGGACCGGTAGCCGATGTTGTGGATCTGGGTCGAGGTGTCAGGCGCCATCGGAACCGGCTCCCTTCTGCTGGGTGGTCTGGTCGTGGTCGCGGAAGACCTCCGCGATGTGGTGGCGGCGCTGTTCCATGCGGACCAGGCCGATGCCCAGGTCGGCGACGGTGTCGCGGACGATGTCGTAGGTCTGGTCGCCGGTGGCCTCGACGAGCAGGATGTGGCCGGCTCCGGGCAGGCCCTGCTCCTCGCCGAGGTGCAGGGTCAGGCCCGCCTCCGTGAGCGCCTTGCGCAGGGCCGCGGTGCCGTCCGGGTGGGCGTCGGAATCGGTGACCTCGACCGCGAGGGTCGTCGTCGTCTGGGTGAAGTCGCTGGTGGAACTGGAGCGCAGCAGCTTGCCTCCGTCGACCACCACGACGTGGTCGCACGTCCGCTCCAGCTCGCCGAGCAGGTGGGAGGTGACCAGGACCGAGATGCCGAAGTCCGTGTGGACCCGGCGGATCAGGCCCAGCATCTCGTCCCGGCCGACCGGGTCGAGTCCGTTGGTGGGCTCGTCGAGCAGGACCAGCTGCGGGTCGTGGACCAGCGCCTGGGCGAGCTTGACGCGCTGCTTCATGCCGGTGGAGTAACCGCCGATCGGCCGGTAGCGCTCCTCATACAGCCCTACGTGGCGCAGGGTGTCCGCGGTGCGCTCGCGGGCGGCGGTCGGCGGGAGCCCGGACATGCGGGCCATGTGGACGACGAACTCGGTGGCCGAGACGTCGGGTGGCAGGCAGTCGTGCTCGGGCATGTAGCCGACGCGTTCACGGATGGCGCTGCCATGCGTGGCGACGTCGAGGCCGAGCACGGCGGCGCTGCCCTCGGTGGCGGGGGACAGTCCCAGCAGGATCTTGATCAGCGTGGACTTGCCGGCTCCATTGGCACCCACGAGGCCGGTCACACCGGGCCCGATGTCCAGGGAGAGCCGGTCGAGGGCGGTCACTCGGGGGTACCGCTTGCTCAGGCTTTCGGTCGCGATGACAGTCACGGCTCCGACGTTATCGGCGCGGCTCTCTCCAGACGTCAGACCTTGAGCTCGATCCGGTCTCCGCCTTCCGGCGTACATACCCGTACTGGAGGCTGACGGCGGGCGGCTTTATCCACAGGTCCGTGCAGGGGCCTTGACGTGATCTCCGGTCATTGTCACATTCATCAGTGTCAACGTATGGGCGCTACGGGCACACAAGACCGGGGACACCCCGGACGAGGTTTGGGGGCGGCTGGCATGGCTGGGGACACCGAGCAACGCACCGCGCGACGATCTGGACCATCCTCCGACGAGCTGGGCGGGTCCAGGGAGGTGCAGCGCCTCTCGTACGCGTGCGCGGAGGCCGTCGCCGCGCAACTGCGGCCGGGCGTGACCGAGCGCGAGGCCGCGCGCATGCAGCGCCAGTGGCTGCGGGAGCGCGGCGTGAGGGACTGGTTCCACCTCCCCTTCGCCTGGTTCGGGGACCGCACGGCCTTCGTGAACTTCAAGGTCCCGCTGCAGTTCTTTCCGACCAACCGGCGGCTGGAGCCGGGGATGCCGTTCATCCTCGACATGGCACCGGTCTACAAGGGTTACGCGGCGGACATCGGCTACTCCGGCAGCCTCGGGCTCAACCCCGTACAGGACCGGCTCATGTCGGATCTGCGGGCGCACCGGGAGCTGATCCTGGACCAGGTGCGGGAGCGCCGCCCGCTGCGCGAGATCTACGAGAACGTCGAGCGGCTGATGAACCGCCAGGGGTACGCCAACCGGCACCGCGCCTACCCGTTCGGCGTGATCGCGCACAAGATAGACCGGGTCAAGGAGCGGCGCTGGTCGCCCACGGCCTTCGGATTCGGCGTCCAGTCCCTGAAGGGACTCGCCGGTGACGCCCTGCACGGCCACCGTGAGGGCTGGTCGCCGCTGTGGAGCCCGTACCGCTTCTCCGACCACCCGCCCCAGCCCGGCCTGTGGGCGGTGGAGCCGCATCTCGGGTTCCGGGGCACCGGCGCGAAGTTCGAGGAGATCCTGGTCGTCACCGACTCGCGGGATCCGGTGGAGAGCGCCTTCTGGCTGGATGACGATCTGCCGCACGTGCGGCGCTGGGCTGAGGAGAAGTCGGCATGAGCGGCGTGAGCGGCATGAGCGGAGCAGGTGCGGAGGCCGGAGCCGGGACCGGGGCGGATACCGGGGCCGGGGCCGGAGCCCGGGCGGCGGGACTGGCAGGGGCGCGAGAACGCCGGGTGAGCACCGGCGGGGTGGAGCTGTGCATCGTGGAACTCGGCGACGCGGACCGGCCGACCGTGCTGCTCGTGCACGGCTATCCCGACAGCAAGGAGGTCTGGTCACAGGTCGCGGAGCGGCTGGCCGAGCGCTTCCACGTGGTGCTCTACGACGTACGCGGCCACGGGCGCTCCACGGCGCCGCGACCGCTGCGCGGCGGCTTCACCCTGGAGAAGCTGACGGACGACTTCCTGGCGGTGGCGCAAGCGGTCAGCCCCGACCGGCCGGTGCACCTGGTGGGCCACGACTGGGGTTCCGTACAGGGCTGGGAGTTCGCGACCGTCGCGCGTACGGAGGGCAGGATCGCCTCCTTCACCTCGGTGTCGGGGCCCTCGCTCGACCACTTCGGGCACTGGCTCAAGAAGCGGATGGCGCGGCCCACTCCGCGGCGGGCCGCGCAGCTGCTGAGCCAGGGGGTCAAGTCCTGGTACGTCTACATGCTGCACACGCCCGTGCTGCCGGAGCTCGCCTGGCGCGGCCCGCTCGGCAAGCGGTGGCCCCGCATCCTCCAGCGCCTCGAAAACGTCCCGGCCGGCTCCTACCCGACGGCGTCGCTTCCGTCGGACGCCGCCCATGGTGCGTGGCTCTACCGCGACAACGTACGGCCCCGCCTGCGCCGGCCGCGCGCCGACGCCTACGCGCACGTACCGGTGCAGCTGATCACCCCGACCGGCGACGCCTTCCTCTCCGAGCGGCTCTACGACGACCTGGAGCTCTGGGCCCCGGACCTGCTGCGGCGCACCCTGCCGGCCAAGCACTGGGTGCCGCGGACACGGCCGGACCAGCTGGCCACTTGGATCACCGAGTTCGTCGTCGCCCGGGAGGAACCGGCCGCGCGGGCACCGGAGCGGAAGGCGCCGGGCAAGTACGCCGACCGGTTCGGCGGCCAGCTGGTACTGGTAACCGGCGCCGCCAGCGGCATCGGCCGCGCCACCGCCTTCGCGTTCGCCGAGGCCGGAGCCCGGGTGGTGGCCGTGGACCGGGACGCCGAGGGCGCGGCGCGCACGGCCGACATGGCCCGCCTCATCGGCGCGGCCGACGCCTGGGGCGAATACGTCGACGTCAGCGACGAGCAGGCGATGGAGAAGCTCGCGGCCAAGGTCGCCGCCGAGTACGGAATCGTGGACGTCCTGGTCAACAACGCCGGGATCGGCCTGTCCGGGGCCTTCCTCGACACCACCGCCGACGATTGGAAGAAGGTTCTCGACGTCAATCTGTGGGGGGTCATCCACGGCTGCCGGGTCTTCGGACAGCAGATGGCCGAGCGCGGGCAGGGCGGGCACATCGTCAACACCGCCTCCGCCGCGGCCTATCTTCCCTCCAAGACCCTGCCCGCCTACAGCACCTCGAAGGCCGCGGTGCTGATGCTGTCGCAGTGCCTGCGCGCGGAACTGGCGTCCAAGTCGATCGGCGTCTCCGCGATCTGCCCCGGCATCGTCAACACCAACATCACCGCCACCTCCCGCTTCGCCGGAGTGGACGCGGCCGAGGAGAAGCGCCGCCAGGCAAGCTCCTCCCGCCTGTACGGGCTGCGCAACTTCCCGCCGGAGAAGGTCGCCGATGCCATCCTGCGGGCCGTGGTGCGCAACGAGGCCGTGGTACCGGTGACGCCCGAGTCCAAGGGCGCCCTGTGGATGTCCCGCTTCGCCCCGCGCACCCTGCGGGCGCTCGCGAAACTGGAGCCCCGGCTGTGAGCCGGGGCGCTGACGGGCGCGGTCGGCCGGGCCGCGATGTCGTAGGGAGCCGGGATTGTCCGATCAGGCGGTAGCCGAGTACCGGATCGAGGATCTGGCGCACCAGAGCGGAGCGACGGTGCGCACGATCCGGGCGTACCAGGACCGCGGCCTGCTGCCGAAGCCGGAGCGCCGGGGCCGCTCCAACGTCTACCGGGACACGCACCTGGCGCGGCTGCGCCAGATCGCGGACCTGCTGGACCGCGGTTACACCCTGGCCTCCATCAAGGAACTGCTGGAGGCGTGGGACGCGGGGCGCGGGCTGGGTGGCGTCCTCGGACTGGTCGCCGAGGTGCACGGGCCGTGGACCGATGAGGAGGCGGCCCGGATCAGCCGGGCGGAGCTGGACGAACGGTTCGGAGCCCGGCCCGACGACGACGCGGTGGACGAGGCCTGCGAGCTCGGAGTGCTGGAACGGATCCCGGGGCACCCGGACGAGTTCCTGGTGCCCTCGCCGCAGGAGCTGGCCGTGGCGGCCGAGCTCCATGCGGCCGGGGTGCCGCTTTCGGCGATCGCCGGGCATCTGCGCGAACTGCGGGGGCAGGTCGAGCACATCGCCTCCCGGTTCCTGGAGTTCACCACCGAGCATGTCTTCGCGCGGTACCTGGGGCACGTGCCGCCCACGGACGCGGACGCGGCCGAGGCGGCGACGATGGTGCGGCGGCTGCGGCCACTGGCTCAGCAAACGGTGGACGCGGAGCTGGCCCGGGCGATGCGGCTGTACGCGACCCGGCATCTCCAGCGGCATTTGGGGGCGGCTGGTCCGCCGCAGCCGTCGGGGCCGGCGCCGGTGGCACTGCCGCCCGCGACCGTGCGGGCGGTGCGCGACCTGGTGGGCGCGGAACACGTGGCGGAGTTCATCCGGGCCGCGACGGAGCGGGAGCTCCAGGCCCGGAGGATGAACGAGCTGGCACGCCGGAGCGACGACCGGTAGGCCCGGGGCGGCGGCGAACTCCTCGGGTGGATTCCTTCGGTGGCGATCGGGCGGTAGTCCACAGGCCGGAACGCGCGTTTGCCGTCAAAACACGCCCAAACGGCTGTGGACAACTCCCCCACCCCTGTGGGCAACGCAGGCATCGTCTCAGCCGATGGTCTCGTACGCCTCCTTGATGGGGGTGCTTTCGGCCACCGGTCCGGCCTCGGACACGACCTCCACGGGCGCGGTGCGCACGGCGCGGGTACGCCCGTACAAGAGGGCGGCGAGGGCCAGACCCAGGAACCCGCCGACCAGTTGGGCGGCCACGAAGCCGGGCAGCGACTGCGGGGCGATTCCGGTGAAGGAGTTGCTGAAGCTACGTGCGACGGTGCCGGCCGGATTGGCGAAGGAACCGGACGAGGTGAACCAGATCGCGGCTGCGATGTACGCGGCGACCGCGGCCGGGATGAGCTTCGGGCGGCCGATGCGTTCGAGCCCCTGGATGACGAACACGAGCCCGGCGGTGGCCACCACCTCACCGATGAGCAGGTGTCCTCCGTCGCGGACCTGGGTGGCGAAGGTTCCCGGCGTGCGGCCGAACATCGCCTCGGCGACGAGGGCGCCCGCGATCGCCCCGGCCAGCTGGGCAGCGGTGTAGAGGCCGACCTCCCGGAGGCGTGGCCCCTCGCCGCTGGCGCGCCGAGCCCACCAGGAGGTCAGGGTCACCACAGGGTTGAGGTGGGCACCGGACAGCGGCCCGAACAGGATGATGATCAGAACCAGCCCGATGGCGCTGGCGGCCGAGTTGGCGATCAGAGCGACACCGGTGTCGCGGCTGAGTGCGGCGGCCTGGATACCGGAGCCGATCACGACGATGAGGAGACCGGCGGTACCGATGAACTCGGCGGCCGCGCGGCGTGGCAGAGAAGAAGTATGGGCTGTCATGGTTCCTCCCCCTGAACAGAAGCGACAGCGGAAAATGTATTCCGTATCTTGGAAACGTGATAGGGGGGTCCACGCCTCGACCGCGGCCGAAGTTCCGTGCCGGGAGGCCGCTCGGCCGGGCACGCTGGGGGCATGGACGAAAGACGCGCCGTGAAGGTCTCCAAATACGTCTCGAAACACCTGCGGCACCAGCCCGAGAGGATCGGACTGAGGCTCGATGCTCAGGGCTGGGTGGAGATCGACGACCTGCTGCGCGCGGCCGCCGCCCATGGCTTCCCCTTCGGCCGCGCCGAGCTCGACCACGTCGTCGCCGCCAACGACAAGCAGCGGTTCGCCGTCGAGGGCACCAGGATCCGGGCCAGCCAGGGGCATACCGTCGCGGTGGACCTGGACCTTCCGCAGGCCGAGCCGCCCGCGTACCTCTACCACGGCACCGTTGCCCGCGCTCTGGAGGCGATCCGCTCCGAGGGTCTGCGCCCGAGGGCCCGCCACCACGTGCACCTGTCGCCCGACCGGGAGACCGCCACCCGGGTCAGTGCGCGGCGCGGGCGTCCCGTCGTACTCGCGGTGGACGCCGGGGCGATGCGTGCGGCAGGGCACGTCTTCTGGGTCAGCGCCAACGGGGTCTGGCTGGCGGACTCCGTACCGCCGCGGTTCTTGCGTTTCCCGTAGCCATGCCGGAACGGGCCCGGCCGACCCGAGCCATCACCCCGGGCCGCTCGCCGCCCGCATGTTCCTGAGCTCCGACAGCCCGCTGGTCCGGCGGATCTCCACGGTCGTGGACGAGGGGCTGACCGGCGCCACCGCCGATGCGCTGGTCCGAAGGGGACAGCGGGGGATCAGGCGGCGTCGAGCTGGGCCAATGCCTCGGTGGCGATCTTCTCGAAGACCGTCTCATCGGCTGCCCAGTCCGAGTCCTGGATCGGCGCGTGGATCACCAACTCCGTGAAGCCCAGCTCCCGGTGGCGGCCGGCGAAGTCGACGAAGGCGTCCACGGACTCCAGCAGGGTGTTGCGCTCGGGAGTGAAGCCGGTCAGCAGGACCTTCTCCATGGGTGCGGACTCCCGGCCGATCTCCGCGCAGGCCTTCTCCAGGCCGCTGAGCTGCCCGCGCAGGGCGTCCAACGACTGCTGGGGGGTGCCGTCCTCAAAGATCTTCGGCTCGCCAGCGGTCACCCACGCCTGGCCGTGCCGGGCGGCGAGCTTCAGACCGCGCGGCCCGGTCGCCGCGACCGCGAAGGGCAGTCGTGGCCGCTGTACGCAGCCGGGGATGTTGCGGGCCTCCTCGGCAGCATAGAAGACGCCGTCCTGGCTCACCGCTCCCTCGGTCAGCAGCCGGTCCAGCAGCGGCACGAACTCGGCGAAGCGGTCGGCGCGCTCACGAGGACTCCAGGGTTCCTGACCCAGAGCGGTCGCGTCGAAGCCGTTGCCGCCCGACCCGATGCCGAGGGTGATGCGCCCGCCGGAGATGTCGTCCAGGCTGATGAGGTCCTTGGCGAGGGTCACCGGGTGGCGGAAGTTCGGCGAGGTGACGAGGGTTCCGAGGCGCAGCCGCTCGGTGGCGGCCGCCGCTGCCGTCAAGGTGGGCACCGCGCCGAACCACGGTCCGTCACGGAACGTCCGCCAGGACAGGTGGTCATAGGTATAGGCGGCGTGGAACCCGAGCCGCTCGGCACGCAGCCACTGATCGCGGCCTCCTTCGTGCCACCGACGTACCGGGAGGATCACCGTGCTCAGACGAAGGCTCATGGGCTTGAGCCTACGGCGGCGCGCGGATGGGCCGCCGCACACACCCCAAAGAGCCCGATGTTTCACGTGAAACGTCGACCGCGGGGGAGGTCAAGATCACGGTGGCCACGAAGCGGCCGCTGGTGGATGTTTCACGTGAAACATCGCCACCGCTCCCGGGCCGCCCGGCCCGTGGTCCATCCGTCCATGACCCATGGGCGAAGATGGAGCCGTGACCTCGGCTCCCCAGCGCCCGGACGGGCCAACACCCACTCCCCGGCTCATCGCCACCGACCTCGACGGCACCTTGCTGCGCGACGACAAATCCGTCTCGCTCCGCACGATCGCCGCACTCGCCGCCGCCGAGGAGGCCGGGATCGAGGTCTTCTTCGTCACCGGCCGCCCGGCCCGTTGGATGGACGTGGTCAGCGAACACGTCCACCGTCACGGCCTGGCGATCTGCGCGAATGGCGCGGCGGTCGTCGACCTCCATGCCGGGCGGGAGTTCGTCCAGGTCAGGGAACTTCCACGGGCTGCCGCACTCGCCGTCGTGGACACTCTGCGAGCCGCCGCGCCGGGTACCTCCTTCGCGGTCGAGCTGACCACCGGCATCAACTACGAGCCGACCTACCCGCCGTTCTTCCAGGACTCGGGCGCCACCGTGGCCACCGCCGAGAAGCTGCTCTACGAGAACACGGACCACAGCGTCGCACCCGTGCTCAAACTGCTCGCCCACCACGCCGAAATCGCCCCGGACGAGTTCTTGACGCTGGCCCGCGAGGTCGCGGGCGACTATGCGTCCATTACGCGCTCCAGCCCGACCTCCTTGCTGGAGATCAGCGGCCCCGGAGTCTCGAAGGCGAGCACGCTGGCCCTGTGCTGCGCCGAACGCGGCATCTCCCCCGCCGAGGTCGTCGCCTTCGGAGACATGCCCAACGACGTGGAGATGCTCCGCTGGGCGGGCACCTCGTACGCGATGGGCAATGCCCACCCGGACGTGATCGCGGCGGCCTCCGGCCGTACGACCGCCAACAACGAGGACGGGGTCGCGGCGATCATCGAGCGCATCCTGGCCGAGCACATCGCCCAACAGCAGGCGTAGGCCTCTAGAGGCCTCTAGAGCGGGGCCTCCCACACCAGGGTGGTCCCACCGCCGTCCTCGCCGATGCCCGGGCCGTACCAGCTTGTGCCGCCCAGCGACTCGGCCCGCCGGCGCAGGTTCCGCAGCCCGCTGCGTCGTCCGCCCTCGGGGATGCCGACGCCGTCGTCGGCGACCTCCAGCCGTACGCCGGGCCGGCCGTCGGCCAGTGTGCCGGTGGAATCCACCACGACTTCGATCCGCGACGCCTCCGCGTGCCGGAAGGCATTCGACAGAGCCTCGCGCAGCGCGGCGATGAGGTTCTTCCCCACCACCTCACCGACGACCGTGTCGACCGGGCCGAGGAAGCGGTGCGCGGGCTTGAACCCCAGGGGCACGGCGGCCATGTTGATCTCTCGTAGTACCCGGGTTCGCAGACCCGACGGAGCCTCTGCCGGGCCCTGCTGAAGGGCGAAGATCGCGGTCCGGATCTCCTGGATCGTCACGTCCAGCTCGTCCACGGCCTTGCCGACCCCGTCGCGGACCTCCGGAACGACGGACCGGCGCTGGGCGCCTTCCAGCATCATGCCGGTGGCGAACAGCCGCTGGATGACGAGGTCATGCAGGTCCCGGGCGATCCGGTCGCGGTCCTCGAACACGGCGAGCCGTTCCCGGTCGCGCTGGGCCTCGGCCATCATCAGGGCGAGCGCGGCCTGGGAGGCGAACTGCGTCGCCAGCGTGCGCTCGGCTTCGCTGAAGGGCCGCTTGCCGCGCGCCCGGGGTGTGACCAGTGCTCCCAGTACCCGCCCGCCGCTGTGCAGCGGAAGCATCATGCACGGTCCGTATGGTCTGGTCAGAGGGCTGATCATGCGTGGATCGGACGCGGCGTCATCCACGAAGACCGGCTCCCCCCGCAGCAGGTGGTCCACCACGGGGCTGTCGGCCGGGATCACCTCGCCCAGCGAAGTGGCCGGGTTCTCTGCGGAGACGGCGACGATCTCCAGCCCGCCCTCCTCGGTCGGCAGCATCACGATCCCCGCGGAGGAGTCGGCCAGGTGGCGGGCTTGCTCGGCCACCACCGTGAGGGCGTCTTCCGCGTCCCCGCCGGACAGCAGGGCGGTGGTGACGGCCACCGAGCCGTCGATCCAGCGTTCGCGCTGGGTGGCGGCCTCGTAGAGCCGGGCGTTGCCGATGGCGATGCCCGCCTCGGTGGCCAGCAGGCGGACCATGTGGACGTCGTAGTCGTTGAACTCGCCGCCGCCGTTCTTCTCGGCGAGGTACAGATTGCCGAAGATCTCGCCCTGGACGCGGATGGGGACGCCGAGGAAGGTCTTCATGGGCGGGTGGTGCGCCGGGAAACCGGCCGAGCGCGGATCTTTCGTCAGATCGGCGAGGTGGACGGTGTCGGGATGGCGGATCAAGGCGCCGAGCAGGCCCCGCTTCCCGTCCGGCCGGTGCCCGATCAGCCGGGCCATCTCGGAGTTGACGCCGAAGGTGACGAAGTCCGAAAGTCCGCGGCCCTCCGTGTCGACGACGCCGATGGCCGCGTAGCGGGCATCCGCGAGCTCGGCCGCGGTCTCGCAGATGCGGTCCAGGGTGGAGTGCAGCTCCAGCCCGCTGCCGACGGATCTCATGGCTTCCAGCAGTTGCGGCACCCGGGCCGTCAGCTCGGTGGACAGTCCCTGCAGACCCCTGGCAGCCCGGGTGGCGGCCTCCAGCGGATCCCGCGATGCCGGTGGGCCATCCGACGATTCCTGCGACCCTTGCGACGGCTGCACTGACATGCCCTTGAGAGTAGTTAGTCCCCTTTAGCGGGGAAAGTCGGCCAACGCCATGTCGGCCTCCCTCTCCCGCTCCAGCATCCGCCGCAGCGGCCCCTCCGCGGCGGCCAGCTCCGCGTACGCACCGCGCTGGACGACCTCGCCACGGTCCAGTACGAGCACCTCGTCAACCGCCTCCAGCCCGGCCAGCCGGTGTGTGATCAGCACGGTGGTGCGGCCTTCGGTCGCGGCCAGCAGGTCTGCCGTGAGGGCATCCGCGGTGGCCAGGTCCAGGTGCTCGGCCGGCTCGTCCAGGACCAGGACGGGGAAGTCAGCGAGCAGCGCCCGGGCGAGTGCCAGGCGCTGGCGCTGGCCTCCGGATATCCGCTCACCATGCTCGCCGACGAGGGTGTCCAGGCCCTCCGGAAGGACGTCGGCCCACTCCAGCAGCCCGGCCGCGTCCAGTGCGTCCCGCAGTTGCGCCTCGCTCGCCCCGGTGCGGGCCAGCCGCAGGTTCTCCCGTACCGAGCTGTCGAAGATGTGGGCGTCTTGGGCGCACAGGCCTACGAAGGCGCGGACGTCATCGCCGTCCAGCGTGCGCACGTCGGTCCCGCCCAGGGTGTAGGTGCCCTCGTGCGGGTCCAGGAATCGCAGCAGGAGCTGAGCGAGCGTGGTCTTGCCCGAACCCGAGGGACCGACGACGGCGATGCGCCGGCCGGCTTCCAGGGTCAGCTCCAGCCCGCGCAGCGCGTCCCGCTCCTGGCCGGGGTGACGGGCGGCGAGTCCCGCCAGCCTCAGCGGGAAGGGGGAGGCGGGGATCTGCTCCGCCCGCTCGGGCTCGGCGACCGGCACCGGCGTGTCGATGACCTCGTAGATCCGCTCGGCGCTGCGGCGCACCCGCTGACGGTACTGGACGGCGAGCGGAAGACCGTTGACCGCCTCGAAGGCGGCCAGCGGTGTCAGTACGGCGACCGCCATGGCCACCCCGGACAGCCGTCCCTCGTAAACCGCGCTCGCGGCGGCTGTCGCGGCGGCCACGACCGTGAGTCCGCAGATGAGGGCGGACAGGCCGCTGCCCAGTCCGGTGGCGGCCGCTCCCCGGGCGGCGATCCGCGTCAGCACTCCGTCGCTGGCCAGGGCGCGCCCCTTCCTGCCCTCCAGCGCACCCGCGACGGTCAGCTCGGCGGTGCCGGTCAGCAGATCGGCGACCCGGGTGGCAAGCTCGCCGCGGGCAGGCGCGAGCCGTTGCTCCGCGCGGCGGGCGCAGGCCCCGCTGACCAGCGGCACACCGAGGCCGGCCGCGAGCAGCCCGACGGCGAGTGCGGCTCCGGCCTCAGGCAGCAGCCAGGTGGTGAAGGCGACCGAGCCGGTGCCGACGAGCACGGCGGTGCCGACCGGAAGCAGCCAGCGCAGCCAGTAGTCCTGCAGGGTGTCCGCGTCGGCCACGAGCCGCGCCAGCAGGTCCCCGCGGCGGTGTTCGCGCAGCCCGGCCGGCGCGATGCGCTCCAGTTGCCGGTACACCGATACCCGCAGGTCGGCGAGGATCCGCAGGACGGCGTCGTGCGATACGAGCCTCTCGGCGTACCGGAAGACCGCACGCCCCATTCCGAAGGCGCGGGTGGCGGTCACGGCCACCATCAGATAGAGCACCGGCGGTTGTTGGGAGGCCCGTGAGATGAGCCATCCGGACACGGCCATCAGCCCGACGCCGCACCCGACGGCCAGGGCGCCGAGCAGCAGACCGAACCTGAACCGCCCTTGCCACGCCTTGGCCACCGCCCGAACCCGGCGCAGTGGATCGGCCCCGCCCGAGTCCCTCCCTCCACGCGCCCCTGCCCTTTCCGGAGCGGTACCAAGAATCCACTCCCCGGGCTCCGCAGCGGACCCGCTGGGAGCCTGCGCCGCAGCCCCCGTTCCCTCAGCGGGAGCAGGGCGTGGGGCACTCCCGGCACGGTGCGGGGCAGGGCGCCCGGCGGCTATCGGGACCACCCGGTCGGCGAGGGCGAGCAGCGCCGGCCGGTGCACCACCAGGAGCACGGTGCGCCCTACGGCGAGCCGCCGCACCGCGTCGACGATCCCGGCCTCGGTCTCGCCGTCCAGCGCTGCCGTCGGCTCGTCCAGCAGCAGCACCGGCCGATCCGCCAGGAACGCCCGCGCCAGCGCCAGCCGCTGCCGCTGCCCTGCGGACAGCCCCACACCGCCCTCGCCCAGCAGGGTGTCCACTGCGCGCGGCAGCGCCGCGACGAACTCCCACGCTCCGGCGTCCTTCAGGGCCGTCACCACATCGGCGTCGGATGCCGTCGCCTTCGCCAACCGCACGTTCTCGGCGATCGTCCCCGCGAACAGGTGCGGCCGCTGCGGCACCCAGGCGATCCGCTGGCGCCACTGCGCCGGTGACAGCTCGGCCAGGTCCACACCCCCGACCCGCACCCGACCCGCGGTCGGGGTAACAAATCCCAGCAGCACCTGGAGCAGCGTGGATTTGCCCGCTCCGCTCGGGCCGGTGAGGGCGACGCACTCGCCCGGCTCGACGGTCAGGGAGACCGGTCCCGGTGAACTCTGGTCCCGCCCTTCATACCGGACGGCGACCCCGTCCATCTCGATCCGCAGCGGAGTCCCGCTCGGCAGCGCGGCTGCGCCCGTCAGACCCTCGACCGGTGTCTCCAGGACCTCGAAGATCTCTTCCGCGGCGGCCAAACCCTCCGCGGCCGCGTGGTACTGCGCTCCGACCTGCCGCAACGGCAAGTACGCCTCGGGCGCCAGGATCAGGATGACCAGGCCGGTGTACAGGTCGAGCTCGCCATGGACCAGGCGCATGCCGATGGTCACGGCCACCAGCGCCACCGAGAGGGTCGCCAGCAGCTCCAGCGCGAAGGACGAGAGGAAGGCGATGCGCAGGGTCCGCATCGTGGCACGCCGGTAGTCGTCAGTGATCTTGCGGATCGACTCGGCCTGCGCCTTGGCCCGGCCGAAAATCTTGAGTGTCGAAAGCCCGGCCACCACGTCCAGGAAGTGCCCCGACAACCGCGACAGGAGCCGCCACTGACGGTCCATCCGCGACTGGGTGGCCATGCCGATGAGGACCATGAACAGGGGGATCAGGGGAAGGGTGACCGCGATGATGGCCGCCGAGACCCAGTCCTCGGTGACGATGCGGGCGAGGACCACCACCGGCACGACCACCGCGAGCCCCAGCTGGGGCAGGTAGCGGGAGAAGTAGTCATCGAGGGCGTCCACCCCCCGGGTGGCCAGCGCCACCAGCGAACCGGTCCGCTGTCCGTTGAGCCAGCCGGGCCCCAGCTCGGCGGCACGCTCCAGCAGCCGACTCCGCAGCTGTGACTTGACCGCGGCGCCGGCCCGGTGCGCGGCGAGCTCCGTCAGCCATGCGATGAGGCCCCGCCCCAGCGCCACCACCGCGAGGAGCAGCAGGGGCGTCCGGAGCGCTTCACCGTCCAGGCCCTTTTCGAAGGCACCCACCACGATCTCGGCGATCAGCACCGCCTGGCCGACGACCAGCCCCGCCCCGGCAAGACCCAGGGCCACGACCGCCCCCAGGAAGAGGCGGGTGGAACGGGCATACCGAAGCAGGCGCGGGTCGATCGGTTTCACGTGAAACATCCCCTAGGGCAGGGTCGAGCCGGTACGTCGTGCGCCGGCGCTTCATCGGGCATCAGAGGGCCTCAGTGCACATCCACGATGTGCTGGGTCCCGATTCGCTTGCGGAACACCCAGTACGTCCAGCCCTGGTAGAGCAGGACGAGCGGCGTGGCCACCGCCGCGCACCAGGTCATGATCTTCAGGGTGTACGCGCTGGACGAGGCGTTGGTGACCGTGAGGTTCCAGGCGTCGTTCAGGGAGGAGGGCATCACGTTCGGGAAGAGCGTCAGGAAGAGCATCGCGACGGCCGCCGCGATGGTGATCCCGGAGAGCGCGAACGCCCAGCCTTCACGGCCTGCCCGGTTGCATCCGAGGGCTCCGACCAGCGCCGCCACCGCGACGGCCATCGCGATCAGGCTCGTGCCGTCGCCGCGCGAGAGCTGCGTCCACATCAGGAAGACCACGGCCAGTACGGCGGTGACCGCTCCCAGCCGCATCGCGAGCTTCCGCGAGCGGTCCCGGATGTCGCCGACCGTCTTCAGCGAGGTGAAGACGGCGCCGTGGAAGGTGAACAGGGTGAGGGTGACCAGGCCGCCCAGGACCGAGTACACGTTGAGGAGGTCGAAGAGGGTACCGACGTACTCCATGTCCTGGTCGATCTTGACGCCGCGCACGATGTTGGCGAAGGCCACACCCCACAGGAAGGCGGGTATCAGCGAGGTCCAGAAGATCGCGTGTTCCCAGTTGGTCTGCCAGCGGTCCTCGGGGCGCTTGTGCCGGTATTCGAAGGCGACACCTCGGATGATCAAGCAGACCAGGATGAGCAGCAGCGGCAGGTAGAAGCCGGAGAAGAGAGTGGCGTACCACTCCGGGAAGGCGGCGAAGGTCGCGCCGCCCGCGGAGAGCAGCCAGACCTCGTTGCCGTCCCAGACCGGCCCGATCGTGTTGATCAGGACCCGTCGCTCCTTGCGGTCGCGGGCGAGCACCTTGGTCAGTACGCCGACTCCGAAGTCGAAGCCCTCAAGGAAGAAGTAGCCGATCCACAGAACGGCGATGAGCACGAACCAGACGTCGTGGAGTTGCATGGTGTGGTCTCCTCAGCCTCAGTACGAGAAGGCCATCGGCCGGTCGGGGTTCTTGTCGTCTCCGCCAATCCTGGTGGGCGGGTTCAGGTCGGCCTCCGTGAGCTCGGGCGGGCCGGCCTTGACGTACTTGACGAGGAGCTTGACCTCGATGACGGCCAGCACCGCGTAGAGCAGCGTGAAGCCGATCATGGAAGTGAGGACCTCGGCCTGGGAGACGTGGGGCGAAACGGCATCCCTGGTGCGCAGGACTCCGTAGACCACCCAGGGCTGGCGGCCCATCTCGGTGAAGATCCAGCCCCAGGAGCTGGCGATCAGCGGGAAGCCCATGGTCCAGAGCGTGACGATCCAGTACCAGTTGGCGAACCTCGGGCTCAGTGCCTTCCGGAAGAGGACCAGCCGCGGGACCTCGTCCTCACCGGTGCGCAGCCCCGACGGCAGCATGAACCCCTTGCGGGTCAGCCAGAGCCCCAGCACTCCGATACCGACGGAAGCCATGCCGAAGCCGATCATCCAGCGGAAGCCCCAGTAGGCGACCGCGATGTTGGGCCGGTAGTCGCCGGGGCCGAACTTCTCCTGCTGGGCCTTGTTGACGTCGTTGATACCAGGGACGAACGAGGTGAAGTCGCCGTTGGCCAGGAAGGACAGCACTCCGGGGATCTCTACGGCGACCTTGTTGTGGCCCTTGTCGACATCGCCGTAGGCGAAGACGGAGAAGGGTGCCGGTGCCTCGCCGTCCCACAGCGCTTCGGCGGCGGCCATCTTCATGGGCTGCTGCTCGTACATCACCTTGCCCAGCAGGTCACCGCTGACGGCCGTACCCATTCCGGCGATGATCAGCGTGATCAGGCCGAGCCGCAGCGACGTCCTCATCACGGGGACGTGCTTCTTGCGCGCCAGGTGGAAGGCGGCGATACCCGCCATGAAGGCGCCCCCGACCAGGAAGGCCGCCGTGATGGTGTGGAAGAACTGGGTGAGCGCGGTGTTCTGGGTCAGTACGAGCCAGAAGTCGGTGAGCTCGGCCCGGCCGCGCTCCTCGTTGATGCGGTACCCCACCGGATGCTGCATCCAGGAATTGGCCGCCAGGATGAAGTAGGCGGACAGGACGGTACCGATCGACACCATCCAGATGCAGCCCAGGTGGATCTTCTTCGGCAGCTTGTCCCAGCCGAAGATCCACAGCCCGATGAAGGTCGACTCGAAGAAGAAGGCGATCAGCGCCTCGAAGGCCAGCGGGGCTCCGAAGACGTCACCGACGAATCGCGAGTAGTCGGACCAGTTCATGCCGAACTGGAACTCCTGGACGATGCCGGTGACGACACCCATCGCGATATTGATCAAGAAAAGCTTTCCCCAGAACTTCGTGGCCCTGAGGTACTTCTCCTTCTCGGTGCGCACCCATGCGGTCTGCAGGCCGGCCGTGAGGGCGGCGAGGGAGATCGTCAGCGGGACGAAGAGGAAGTGATAGACGGTGGTGATGCCGAACTGCCATCGCGCCAGCGTTTCTGGCGCCATCGCTACGTCCACGTCGTCGTCTCCTTCGGGTCGCCGTGGTCACTGCGGCAACTTGCCTGTTGTGTCCCACGCAATCCAGGAGGAAGTAGGACACGCTTGTGAACGCGTTCACATTCACAAGCATTATGTCCTATCACCTTGAGGATCTTTCGACCGGGGCCCCCTCTAGTCAACACATTCAACAGATTGTTGAATGCGGCTCATGCGCATACGAATCTCATGGCCTGCGGGCCAGCTCACCGCGACCCTCGACGAGACCCCGACCAGCAAGGCGCTGGCCGAGGCCCTTCCGATCTCCGCCTCCGCGAACACCTGGGGCGAGGAGGTCTACTTCGATACCGGCCTCTCCGTGGCACTGGAACACGACGCCCAGCAGGTCGTCGCACCCGGCACGGTCGCCTTCTGGACCGAGGGCGACGCGCTCGCGCTGCCCTACGGCCCGACCCCCATCTCGCGCGGCACCGAGAGCCGCCTCGCCAGCCCCTGCAATGTGCTCGGCTCCTTCGACGGCGACGCCCGGCTGCTGTCCACCGTCCGCGACGGCGACCCGATCCGCGTGGAACTGGCGTAACCGAACCGGGCCCGACCTACCGGGAGCTTCTACAGCTCCTTGAAGAAGGCCTCCGCCGTGTGCAGGAAGAGGTCGTTCGCCTCGGTCTCACCGATCGTGACCCGCAGGCCCTCGCCCGCGAAGGGCCGGACCACCACACCGGCCTTTTCGCAGGCCGCCGCGAATTCGGCGGTCCGCTCCCCCAGCCGCATCCACACGAAGTTCGCCTCCGTCGGCGGGACGACGGTCCAGCCCTGCGCGACCAGCGTCTTGTACACCCGCGCCCGCTCACACACCAGCGCCCCGACCCGGCCCATCAGCTCGTCCTCGGCCCGCATGGAGGCGACCGCCGCGTCCTGGGCGAGCTGACTGACGCCGAAGGGGACCGCCGTCTTGCGCAGCGCCGCGGCCACCGGCTCGTGCGCCACCGCGAAGCCGACCCGCAGGCCGGCGAGCCCGTACGCCTTGGAGAACGTACGCAGCACGGCCACGTTCGGGCGGTCGCGGTAGAGCTCCATGCCGTCCGGGACGGCCGTGTCGCGCACGAATTCGCGGTAGGCCTCGTCCAGGACCACCAGGACGTCCGCGGGCACCCGGTCCAGGAACCGCTCCAGCTCTGCGCGGTGCACGGCGGTACCGGTGGGGTTGTTCGGATTGCAGACGAAGATCAGCCGGGTCCGGTCGGTGATCGCGTCGGCCATCGCGTCCAGGTCGTGGACATCGCCGGCGGTCAGCGGGACCTGTACGGACGTCGCTCCCGAGATCTGCGTGATGATCGGGTACGCCTCGAAGGACCGCCAGGCGTAGATGACCTCGTCTCCCGGGCCGGCCGTCGACTGGACCAGCGACTGGGCCACGCCCACGGAGCCGGTGCCGGTGGCGACGTGCTCGACGGGCACCCCGAACCGCTCGGCGATCTCGTTCACCAGGCCCGTGCAGGCCATGTCGGGGTAGCGGTTGAACTGCCCGGCCGCCGCGACCACGCTCTCCATCACCCCGGGCAGGGGCGGATACGGGTTCTCGTTCGAGGACAGCTTGTAGGCGACGGGGCCGCCGGCAGCCGCGGGCTTGCCGGGCTTGTACGTCGGAATGCCATCCAGCTCGGCACGCAGCCTCGGGCTCTTCTCGCTCACCGCAGGTCCTCCTCGACCGTCCCGTACGACGTCGCCGTCGACTCAATACTGCTCACCTTATGAGGATTCCGTCCTCCGGAGAATGGGGGGCGCCAGGAATGCGGGGGAGCGCGCGCATATATGCGCGCGCCGGTGGCCTGCGCCGTGGCGCGCGTCCCTCGTGCAGGTGAGTTGAGATCGGTTCGAGACCACACCGTTTTGGCATGCCCGGACCCGACGACAAGCGCACCGACCGCTCTTATCGGCCAGATACCTTTGGTTCCAAGGTCATTGGGGGTGGCGAACCGTGCAGAATCGTGCCTGTCAACGCGTGCATATGCACCCGGAGCAGCCACCCACCCGAGCCCTACTATCGGCTCGCCATGACAGCAGCAGGGAAGCATCAGGTGAGCCGGACCGAGACCACCCGGCGGGCCACCGGCCGACAGAGCCGGGCCGGCATCAGGGACGTAGCCGCCGCAGCGGGCGTCTCCATCACGACCGTCTCCGACGCCCTCAATGGCAAGGGACGGCTGCCCGACGCCACCCGCCGCCACGTTCGCGAGGTCGCCGATCGACTGGGATACCGCCCGTCCGCCGCCGCCCGCACCCTCCGTACCGGCAAGTCCGGCCTCATCGGCCTGACCGTGACCACGTACGGGGATGAACCTTTCACCTTCACCGAATTCGCCTACTTCGCCGAGATGGCCAGGGCCGCCACCTCCGCCGCGCTAGCCCGCGGCTACGCCCTGGTCATCCTCCCCGCCACCTCCCGACACGACGTCTGGTCCAACGTGGCCCTCGACGGCACCGTCGTCATCGACCCCTCCGACCACGACCCCGTGGTGAGCGAACTGGTCCGCCAGGGCCTGCCCGTGGTCTCCGACGGCCGCCCCGCCGGCACCCTCCCCGTGACCGCCTGGGTCGACAACGACCACGAGGCCGCCGTACTGAACCTGCTCGACCACCTCGCCGCCGCCGGCGCCCGCCGGATCGGGTTGCTGACCGGCACCACGACCGACACCTACACCCGGCTCTCCACCACCGCCTACCTCAGCTGGTGCGAGCGTGTCGGCCAGGACCCCGTCTACGAGTCCTACCCCGCCCACGACCCGTGCGCCGGCGCCGTCGCCGCCGACCGGCTCCTCGCCCGGCCCGACCGGCCCGACGCCGTCTACGGACTGTTCGACCCCAACGGCACCGACCTGCTCGCCGCCGCACGGCGCTACGGTCTGCGGGTCCCCGAAGACCTGCTGCTGGTGTGCTGCAGCGAGTCCACCGTGTACGCCACCACCGAACCGCCCATCACCACTCTCTCCCTCAAACCGCGCCGTATCGGCACCGCCGTCGTGCAGTTGCTCATCGACGCCATCGAGGGAGTGGACACCGGACGCCCCGTCGAACAGGTCGTCCCGACCGAACTCATCATCCGCACCTCCTCGCAGCGCAGGCAGCCCCGTACGACCGTCAGCGCACCGCGCTCGCCGGCGCAGGACTGACCTCCTCGGCACCCCAACGGACGGGCCGACGGTTCCTCCGAAGATTTCAGCAGCACCGATATCGGGAGAAAGTGGCAGGAAGGAACGGCTCCGGACAGGATTCACCACCCCTGGTGCGTCACAGAGCGCGAGCCGCATTCCTATGATGGGCGCACGACATCACGGACCCTCCGCCCAGGAGGTCGGAGGGTCCGCAGGTGTACGGCAGCGCGACGGTGGTGGAGGGGTCGATGACTCAGGGGGCAGGTCAGGGACCCGCGATGCGGACGGAGACGCTGCGGGACTTCCGGGTTCCGGTCACCGAACCCGCCCCGCACGCCGTATCCACCGGGCATCCCGGCGAAAGTCCCGTCTACGGCGGGTACCCGGCGTACTACGAGGACACGGCACGGCCGGCGCCTCCACGGCCCGGATACACGCCGGCGACGGCCGTGGAGCCGGGTCCGGAGACCGTCGCGCGGCCGGAGCCGCGGGCGACGGCGCACCCTCTCGCCGAGCCGGTGCCCGCCGTGATCCGGGAACCGGAGCCCGTGCGCGCCGTGAGCCAGGCACCCGACCCGGATGAACCCGAGGGCTACACCCCGACCTACCGCGACCTGCCCGTCATCGGCCGCGGCGCACCCGGCGCCGCCGGCGGCCCGGGTGACACCGTGCAGGTCCACTACGTGCCCCAGGAGACCACGGCCGCCGGTCCCGGCCCCCTCTACGTCGTCGGTGACGTCCACGGCTACCTCGACGAGCTCGTCACCGAACTCCACGCCCAAGGTCTGATCGACGCCGATCGCCGCTGGTCCGCCGGCAACGCCCGGCTCTGGTTCCTCGGCGACTTCACCGATCGCGGCCCCGACGGCATCGGCGTCATCGACCTCGTCATGCGGCTGTCCGCCGAGGCCGCCGCGGCCGGCGGCTACTGCAAGGCCCTCATGGGCAACCACGAGCTGCTGCTCATCGGCGCCAAGCGATTCGGCGACACTCCCGTGGTCTCGGGCGCGGGCACGGCCACCTTCCAGGCCGCCTGGCTGCTCAACGGCGGCCAGCGCACCGACATGGACCGCTTGCAGGACGTACACCTTCAGTGGATGTCGCGGCTGGACGCGGCCGTCCTGGAGGAAGACCACCTGCTGCTGCACTCCGACACCACGGCCTATCTGGACTACGGCGACTCCATCGAGGATGTCAACGACACCATCCACGAGCTGCTCAACCGCAACGACGCCGACATCACCTGGGACCTCTTCCGCAAGTTCACCAAGCGGTTCGCCTTCCGCGACGAGGAGACCGGGCCGCAGGCGGTACGCGAACTGCTGGGCACCTACGGCGGTAGCCGCGTCGTGCACGGGCACAGCCCGATCCCGTACCTGCTCGGAGAAGTGGGCACCGAGGACGGTGACGAGGCGCGCGGACCGGAGGCCGTCGACGGCCCGCACGTGTACGCGGACGGGCTGGCTATCGCGATGGACGGCGGAGTGACGATGGCCGGCAAGCTGCTGGTCGTACAACTTCCGTTGGAAGACTGAGGGTTCTCGCAGAGGGGTAATTCCTCAAACCCCCTGTCACCTTGTGGTGTGGGCCCTCTACCATCGCTCTATCCGTAGCAGGCTCTCCTCCGTTTGTGTCGGCGCCCCGTATCTACGCGGGCATACCGGCTTCTACGGAGCATCGGGGGATGCACATGACCAGCGCTCCGCACCTGCTGACCGAAGACCGGCCGGAATTCGACCGACTTCTCGACGAGGCGTTGCGCACCGCGCACGAACGGCCGGAGCTCGCTGCCCTCGGTGAACGGCTAAATGCCGAACAGCTGCGCACCATGGCCATGGCGGCCAGCGCGCTGCTGACGGCCGCTGCCGCTGCCGAGTACGGCCACTACGTGAAAGTCCGCGGGGAACGGCGCGGCGAGGTCCTGTCGATGCCCGGGACGGCGAGCCGGGACGACGGCGGGCAGGGGGGCGAGGACGGCGCGGGCGTCGGCGCTGTGGTGGCGGTCCTCGCACCGGTGCTGGCGGGCACCGCCATGCTGATCTTCCTGCTCGTGGGATACCTGCTGAAGATGGTGGAGCCCGAACCGGACTACGCCCAGAGCATGGTGACGGCGGGCTGGCTCTTCGGCGCTCTCACGGTGGCCGCCCTGCTCATCGCGGTGATCGGGCTGTGGGTCACGGCTGTCCGCAACAGCGCGACCGAAGTGGTGGCCGACGAGACCGAGGCGATACCGGACGAGGTCGCACGGGCCAGGGAGGCGTGGCGCCATGCGCTGCTGGAGCGCGGCATCGTGCCGTTCTTCCGGGATGCGCTGGTCGATCCGAGCACGGGCCCCGGGCGCCACCTCCCGCATCGGAGCGCCGGCCGGATACCTCTCCTTGGCTACACGGCACCCGATTTCACCAGCCCGGGGACGGCCTCTCAAGGTCCCCGGTCCGGGTACACCCCTCCGGACTTCACGAGCCCGGACTTCGGCGGCCCGGAACACCGGCTGGATTGAGATCCGGCCGGCGGCCCGGGCCGCAGTGAGCTACCGCGCGACTACTTCATGTCCTTGGGGCGGTGGTTCAGTGCCCCGGCCTGGGACGGAACGGACTTGCCGCGCAGGGCGGACCCGTTCGGTCCCGGGTCGACCAGGGTCCAGATCTCGGTGCAGACGAGGGTGTCGACCCCCATGACGTTCTGCGGGTCGCAGTTGGTCTCGTAGAGCTCGCCCCCGGTCGTCAGGACCTCGATCGTGACGTTGTTCCCCTGGGCCGCGATCGAGATGGCGCAGGCACCCGCGGGATACGTCGGGTCCTCACTCGGGTTGGGACCGGTGTTGTCCGTCAGGTCGTACCAGATGTAGTCGGACGGCGTGGGCGTGAGGCCCCGGATGCCCGCGAACGCGGTGCCGCGGTCGAGTACCGCCTTGACCTCCTGGGAGGCGCTGGGGTTGTAGGCGTCGACGTCACTGCACGGACCAGCCGGACCCTGCGGACCACGCGGACCACGCGGCCCACGGGGCCCGGCCTTGCACTTGTCGCCGTGACCCTGCTGCGCTGCCTGGCTCTTGCCCTTTGCCTTCTTGGGCTGCTGCCCCCGGCAGTTGTCCCCGGCGCTCGGCGCGACAGCCGCTGACGTGTCCGGCGCGGTGGCGGCCGCGGCCGTCGGGGCCGCGATACCCGCCAGTACCAGCGCCATCGAGGCAAGGGTGCCTCCGGTCAGCCAGCCTGCCCGTCTGGGCAGCGGCCCCGCGATCGATCGGGCCCTGTTCTCAGAACTCATCTACTGCTCCTCGCACACACCGGGGATCGAATGATTTGCCGGAGCCCGGACATGGGACCGGGTTCCGGAAGTCATCCTCAGGAGCCCGGACGCGTATGCGGCTCGGGCTCGCCGGTCTGTCAGCGGAACGGCGCAGCGCAGGCGGCTTCCTGCCCATGCAGGACGAGGTCTTCCCCGACCGCGAGCACTTCGGCC